>NC_014100.1:4345247-4655622 GCF_000092285.1 Caulobacter segnis ATCC 21756
GCTGAAGGTCGTGGTTCTGCGACCGCATGACAAACGCGGCGTCCTTTGCTACGCATAAGCTTGGTTTATGTCAGACATCCTCGCCCGCCTGCCGCTCAGCGCGATCCGCGTGTTCGAGGCGGCTGCTCGCCTGAAGAGCTTCACCCGCGCCGCGAGCGAGCTGGGCATGAGCCAGGCCGCCGTCAGCTGGCAGGTGAAAGCGCTGGAGCAACGTCTGGACCAACCCCTGTTCAACCGGCTGCCACGCGAAGTCGCCCTGACGCCCGCGGGCGAGCGCCTCTCCCGCGCCGCGACCGAAGCGGTCTCCCTGCTGCGCTCGGCTATTTCGGACCTGGTCGAGACCGAGGAAGGCGTGCTGTCGATCACGACCGTCCAGAGCCTTGGCGGGCAATGGTTGGCCCCGCGTCTGGGCGCTTTCCAGATCGCTCATCCCCGCATCGCCGTGAGACTCGAAGCCTCGAGCCGAGTGGCGGACCTGGCGCGCGAGGGCCTCGACATCGCCATGCGCGGCGGTCAGGGACAGTGGCCGGGCATGACGGCGCATTTCCTCATCCCCGCCGTGCAGACGCCGCTGGTCTCGCCCCGGTTCTTGGAACGCATCGGCGGCCTGGCCCGCCCCGAGGACCTGCTGGACACGCCACGTGTCGGCGTGGCGCGAGAGTGGGAGGAGTGGTTCCACGCGGCCGGCGTTACAGGGGGCGCAGACCAAATAGCGCCGCGCTTGGCCTCCGACGCCCAGACCCTGGAGGTCGCCAGCGCCTTGGCGGATCAGGGCGCGGCCTTGGGCTCTCCCATCTTCTTCGCGCGCGAGTTGGCGGAGGGGCGTCTTGTCATGCCCTTCGACGTGGTCGCCCGCTATAGCGGCGGCTATTGGCTGGCCTATCCCAGCGAACGGGCCCGCGTCCGCAAGATCGCCGCCTTCCGAGACTGGGTCCTGGCCCAGGCGGCGGGCGACCCTTTGATCACGCGGTACGCCGCCATGGCGCCGGTGAACGCGCCGAAAGCCTCGCCCTTGGCCCGCACGGGCGAATGAATGGCCAAGCTTGCGTGCGTTCGCACCAAGATTGACAAACCGTCGTTCCATGAGAAGATCACTTCACCCCCGGCGCTTGTCGCCCGGGCTTCCAGACCGTCTCCTTTCTAGTGGACGGCCCTCTTCGGGCGGAGCCCATCGGCCCCCGAAGGCTGAAAATGATGCTAGGGCGCGCCGAGAGGTCGAGAGACCGGCGCGCCCTTTGCGTTTTCTAGTCGTCCGGCGGACACGGAACGCAAGAATTTGGCGCAAGGCCGGGGCGCCACTGGATTTTGGCGCATGATCCGCCCTATATCCCCGCCATGTCCGGTAAAACCCTTTACGACAAGATCTGGGACGCTCACGTCGTCAGCGAAAACGACGGCGAAGCGATCCTGTACATCGACCTGCACCTGATCCACGAGGTGACCACGCCGCAGGCCTTCGCAGGCCTTCGCGCGGCCGGCCGCAAGGTGCGCCGTCCCGACCGCACGCTGGCCGTGGCGGACCACAACATCCCGACCGAGGGCCAGGCCCTCGGCGTGGATGCGGTGAAGGACGAAGAGGCCCGGCTCCAGCTCAAGACCCTCGCCCGCAACGTCGCCGACAACGGGATCGAGTTCTTCCCCATGGGCGACATCCGCAACGGCATCGTCCACGTGGTCGGCCCCGAGCAAGGTCGCACCCAGCCGGGCATGACCATCGTCTGCGGCGACAGCCACACCTCGACCCACGGCGCCTTTGGGGCCCTGGCCCACGGCATCGGCACGTCCGAAGTCGAGCACGTCCTGGCGACCCAGACCCTGCGCCAGAAGAAGGCCAAGAACATGCTGGTCCGCGTCGACGGCCAGCTGGCGCCCGGCGTCACCGGCAAGGACGTCGCCCTGGCCGTGATCGGCGAGATCGGTACGGCCGGCGGCACCGGCTACGTCATCGAGTTCGCCGGCGAGGCCGTGCGCGGCCTGTCGATGGAGGGCCGCATGACCCTCTGCAACCTGACCATCGAGGGCGGCGCCAAGGCCGGCCTGGTCGCGCCCGACGAAAAGACGTTCGAATACATCCAGGGTAAGCCGGCGGCGCCAAAGGGCGCGGCCTGGGAGATGGCCCTGTCGCACTGGAAGACTTTCTTCACCGACGAGGACGCCGTCTTCGACCGCACCGTCGTGATCGACGGCTCGGCCCTGGTCCCGATGGTGACCTGGGGCACCTCGCCGGAGGACGTGATCCCAGTGACCGGCACGGTCCCGGATCCGGAAAGCTTCGCGACGCCCGACAAGCGCGCCGCCGCCCATCGCGCCCTCGACTATATGGGCCTGACCGCCGGCCAGCCGATCGCCGAGGCGCGGATCGACCGCGTCTTCATCGGCTCGTGCACCAACAGCCGCATCGAGGACATGCGCGCCGCCGCCGCCGTGGTTCAGGAAGCCTTCCTGCACGGCCGCCTGGTCGCGCCGCACGTCAAGGCGATGGTCGTGCCGGGCTCGGGCCTGGTGAAGGAACAGGCGGAAGCCGAAGGTCTGGACGCCATCTTCAAGGCCGCCGGCTTCGACTGGCGCGAGCCGGGCTGCTCGATGTGTCTTGCCATGAACCCCGACAAGCTGCAGCCGGGCGAGCGTTGCGCCTCGACCAGCAACCGCAACTTCGAAGGTCGCCAGGGCCGCGCTGGGCGCACACACCTCGTCTCGCCGGCCATGGCGGCGGCGGCGGCGATCGCCGGCCACCTCGTCGACGTCCGCGCCCTGCTCTCGGAGACCGCCCAATGAAGGCCTTCACCCGCCTGGACGGCCGTGCGGCTCCGCTGGAGCTGGCCAATATCGACACCGACCAGATCATCCCCAAGCAGTTCCTCAAGACCGTCGAGCGCGAGGGCCTGGCCAAGGGCCTGTTCTACGATTTCCGCTTCGACGCCGACGGGAACGAGATCGCCGACTTCGTGCTGAACAAGTCCGAGTACAAGGGCGCCAGCGTCCTGATCGCCGGCGACAACTTCGGCTGCGGCAGCTCGCGCGAGCACGCGCCCTGGGCCCTGATGGATTTCGGGATCATGTGCGTGATCTCGACCAGCTTCGCCGACATCTTCTTCAACAACTGCTTCAACAACGGCCTGTTGCCGGTGGTGGTAAAGCCGGAGGAGCTGGCGGTCCTGATGGACGAGGCCAAGGGCGGCAACCACATGGTCAGCGTCGACCTTGAGGCCCAGACCGTCGTGTCGCCCTCGGGCAAGATCTTCGCCTTCCAGATCGATCCGGCCCGCAAGGAGAAGATGCTGAAAGGACTCGACGCGATCGGCGAGACCCTGCAGCACGCAACCGACATCGACGTCTTCGAAAACAAGCGCGCCATCAGCCAGCCCTGGCTGGAGGCTTGACCCGCCTCCCCTCCGCGAGAGGGGAGAGAGGCTCCACGATGACCCTGATCCTCGCCGGCACGATCCGCATCGCCCCCGAGCGCCTGGCCGACCTGCGTCCGCACCTCCGGGCTCAGGTCGAGGGCACGCGCGCCGAGCCGGGTTGTCTAGATTACGCTCTGACCGAGGACCCGCTCGACCCGGGCCTGATCCGCGTCTACGAGCATTTCGAGAGCGAGGCCGCCTTGGAATTCCATCGCGCCACCCCGCACATGGCCGCCTGGCGGACCGCTTGCGCCGAGCTGGGCGTACACGGCCGCGACCTGCGGTCCTTCGACGTTTCCGCCTACCGCAAGATCTAAGAGAGAAGCTTCATGTCCACCCTGCTGCTCCTGCCTGGCGACGGCATCGGCCCGGAAGTCTGCGCCGAGGTGCGCCGCGTGGCGGCCGCCCTCACGCCGGACCTGAAGGTCGAGGAAGCTCCCTATGGCGGCATGAGCTACGACGCCCATGGAACGCCGCTGCTGGACGAGGTCCGTGATCAAGCCATCGCCAGCGACGCGGTGCTGATGGGCGCGGTCGGCGGTCCGAAGTGGGCCGACGTCCCGCGCCACCTGCGCCCCGAGGCGGGCCTGCTGAACCTGCGTAAGGCGATGGACGTCTATGCCAACCTGCGCCCCGCCTACTGTTTCGAAGCCCTGGCCGGCGCGTCCAGCCTGAAGCCGGAGCTGGTCTCGGGCCTGGACATCATGTTCGTGCGCGAATTGGTCGGCGGCGTCTATTTCGGCCAGCCGCGCGGCATTGAAACCCTGCCCGACGGCCAGAAGAAGGGCTTCGACACCGCCGTCTACACCACGAGTGAGATCGAGCGGGTCGGCCGGGTGGCCTTCGAGCTGGCGCGCGGCCGCACCAACAAGGTCCATTCGGCCGAGAAGTCGAACGTCATGGAGTCGGGCCTGCTGTGGAAGCAGGTCATCACCGAGCTGCACGCCCGCGAATATCCGGATGTCCAGTTGGAGCACATCCTGGCCGACAACTGCGCCATGCAACTGGTCCGTGCTCCCAAGCAGTTCGACGTGATCGTGACCGACAACCTGTTCGGCGACATCCTGTCGGACGCGGCGGCGATGCTGACGGGGTCGCTGGGCATGCTGCCTTCGGCGGCCTTGGGCGCGCCGGGCAAACCCGGACTCTATGAGCCGATCCACGGATCAGCGCCGGACATCGCCGGCAAGGGCGTGGCCAATCCGCTGGCGGCGATCCTGTCGTTCGAAATGGCGCTCCGCTGGTCGCTCAATCAGGTCGAAGCCGCTGACCGGCTACTGGCCGCGGTCAAGGCCGCGCTGAATGGCGGCGCGCGCACGCGCGATCTCGGTGGAGCGTTGAGCACCGCCGAGATGGGAAGCGTCGTTTTGTCGCACCTTTAGGCGGCCCGGCTCCCGCCGGCCGGGCGTGAAAACCACCTAAACCTTAATGGTTGGGCCCTAGACGTTGACGCTATCGCGTTGGCGTGGGGCCCAGTCATGAAATTCCAGAACCTGAAGATATCCGCGAAACTGGCGATCGCATTCAGCACGCTGATCTTGGTCTTCGTGGCCTCCGCCGCCGTCGTCCTGACGAGCCTCAACAAGATCGACGAGGCCTCGACCTCAAGTCAGCGCGCGCTCACGCTCGCCGCGCAGGTCGAGGCGATGGCCACGATGGCCGAAGAGCAGCAGAACGCCCTGCGCGGATACGTTCTCAGCGGCGACGCCGATTTCAAGCAGTCCTATGAAAAGCTGGCGGCGAAGTTCGACGCCTCCCTGGACGCCTTCGAAGCCAAGACCACCCAGGCCCCGCAGAAGAAGCGCGCCCAGGGCATCCGGGCCGCCATGAGCGATTGGCGTCGCGACGTCGCCGCCCCCACGCTCGTCGCCATGAACGATCCGGCCGGCAAGGAGCAGGCGTCCGGAATCATCGGCCAGCACACCCTGACCAAGCTACGCGAGCTGCAGGAGGACATGCGCGCCGCCGCCGTCGCCCGCGTGGCGATCCGGACCAAGGAGCAAGCCGACGCCCTACTGCTGGCCAAGACCTCGATGATCGTCGGCGGCCTGGCCTCGTTGGCCATCGCGAGCCTGATGGGCTGGCTGCTGTCGGCGACCATCGGCTCGCCGGTCAACCTGATCACCACCGTCATGCGTCGCCTCGCCTCGGGCGACAACAGCGTCGAGATTCCGGCCATCGGCCGCAAGGATGAGGTCGGCGAGATGGCCGAAGCCGTCGCCTACTTCAAGGACGCCGCGATCGAGAAGCTCCGCTTGGAATCTGAAGCCGCCGGCCAGCGCGCCGAGGCCGAAGCCGAACGCCAGCAGCGCGAGCGCGAGAAGGCCGCGGAGGCCGAGGCCGACGCCTTCGCCATGAACGCCCTGGCCCAGGCCCTGGATCGCCTCGCCTCGGGCGACCTGACCTACCGCATCACCGCCCAACTGGCGCCGAAGACCGAGCGCCTGAAGCGCGACTTCAACGCCGCCGCCGATCGCCTGCGCGACGTGCTGCGCGGCATCAACGGCGCCACGGGTGGCATCCGCTCCGGCTCCGAGGAAATCGCCCAGGCCTCCGACGACCTCTCGCGCCGCACCGAGCAGCAGGCCGCCAGCCTCGAGGAAACCGCCGCCGCCCTGGACGAGATCACCGCCACCGTGCGCAAGACCGCTTCCGGCGCGCTGGAAGTCTCGGGCCTGGTCGCCCAGGCCCGCGCCGGCGCCGAGCGTTCGGGCGCGATCGTCGAGCAGGCCGTCTCGGCGATGAGCGAGATCGAGACCTCGTCCAGCCAGGTCAACCAGATCATCAGCGTGATCGACGAAATCGCCTTCCAGACCAACCTGCTGGCGCTAAACGCCGGCGTCGAGGCCGCGCGCGCAGGCGACGCCGGCAAGGGCTTCGCGGTCGTCGCCCAGGAAGTGCGGGCCCTGGCCCAGCGCTCGGCCGAAGCCGCCAAGGAGATCAAGGCTCTGATCTCGACCTCGACCCAGCAGGTCGGCGCCGGTGTCGATCTGGTCGCCCAGACCGGCGACGCTCTGCGCGCCATCGTCGGCCAGGTCGCCTCGATCGACGCACTGGTCAAGGAGATCGCCGCTTCGGCTCAGGAACAGTCGACCGGCCTGCACCAAGTCAATGTCGCCGTGAACCAGATGGACCAAGTCGTTCAGCAGAACGCCGCCATGGTCGAGGAGGCCACCGCCGCCACCCACTCGCTGAAGGGTGAGGCCGGCGAACTGGCGGTGCTGGTCAGCCGCTTCCAAGTGGGCGACGCCAATTCGGACGCCGCCACGCGAGCGCGGGCCGCCTGACCGCCTTTCCCTGAACGTCGATAAGGCTCTAGGCTCCTCCCAACGAAAAGAGTTGGGAGGAGCCGATGATCCCGGGCCTTATGCAGACTACGCCGCTTCTGATCAGCGGCGTCCTGACCTACGCCGCCCAGGCCCATGGTTCCCGCGAGATCGTCTCGCGGCTGATCGACGAGCCGCTTTGGCGGTACGACTATGCGGGGCTTGCCCGCCGCGCCGCGCAGGCCGCCCACGCGCTGCATCGTCTCGGCGTCGCGCCGGGCGATCGGATCACCTCCCTGGCCTGGAACACCCACCGGCACCTGGAGCTGTTCTACGCGGTTCCCGGAATCGGCGCGGTTCTGCACACGGCCAATCCGCGTCTGTCGGACGAGCAGATCGCCTATACGATCGACCACGCCGGCAGCCGCGTGCTGGTCTTTGAGCGCAACTTCCTACCGCTGGTCGAGCGGATCGCCCCGCAACTGGCGTCGGTGACGACCTTCGTCATGCTCTCCGACGAAACCCGCACGGACCCGGGCGAGGTGGGCGCGATCTCCTATGAGCGCCTGATCGCCAGCGAGCCCGAAGCGATCGACTGGCCGTCGTTCGACGAGAACGCCGGGGCCTTCCTCTGCTACACCTCGGGCACGACGGGCGATCCCAAGGGCGTGCTCTATTCGCATCGCGCCGTGGTGCTGCACGCCATGGCCGGCGGTTTGAACAGCGCGTTCGGCTTCACGGCCTTCGACGTGGCCATGCCCTGCTCGAGCCTCTACCACGCCACCGCCTGGGGCGTGCCGTTCAGCGCCCCCATCTGCGGCGCCAAGTTGGTCCTGCCCGCCGACCGCATGGACGGGGCGTCGCTGCATGAGCTGATCGAAAGCGAAGGCGTCACCTTCACCGGCGGCGTGCCGACGATCTGGACGATGTACCTCGACTGGCTCGAGAAGAACCACGCCGCGCCCGGCACGCTCAAGCGCGTCGTGATCGGCGGCAGCGCGGTGCCGCGCGCCATGGCCGAGACCTTCAAGCGCCGCTACGGCGTCCAGGTGCTGCAGATCTGGGGCATGACCGAGACCTGTCCGATCGGCGTCGTCGCGACGCCGACCCCAGCGCTGGCGGCGCTCGGCGAGAAAGCCATGGACGAGGCGATCTGGACCCGGCAGGGCCGGCTGCAGTTCGGCATCGAGCTGAAAGTGGAGACGGAGGATGGCGGCGACGCCCCCTGGGACGGCCAGACCTCCGGTGCCCTCAAGGTCCGCGGCCCCTGGGTGGTCCGCCGCTACTTCCGCAAGGACCACGACGCCACGGATGACGGAGGTTGGTTCGACACCGGCGACATCGCCACCCTCGACGCCAACGGGTTCATGCGGATCACCGACCGCCAGAAGGATGTCATCAAGTCCGGCGGCGAGTGGATCAGCTCGATCGACCTGGAGAACGTCGCCGTCGGCTGCCCTGGCGTGAAAATCGCCGCCGTCGTCGGCGTGCCGCATCCCAAGTGGGAAGAGCGCCCCTTGCTGGTCATCGAGCCGCATGAGGGCGCGGCCGTCACCAAGGCCGCGGTGCTGGCCTATCTGGCGCCGCGCATCGTCAAGTGGTGGACGCCCGACGATGTCGTCTTCGCGCCGGTGCCGCTGACCGCGACGGGCAAGATCGACAAGAAGGTCCTGCGCGCGGCATGGCGCGGGCACCTGGGAGGCTAGAGCTTGAGCCGCCAGCTCTCCGACACCAATCCCTCGCCAAAGCCGTCGAAAGGCCAGCTGTCCTCCAGCACGAAGCCGAAACGGACATAGTGGCGGCGAGCCGGCAGCAGGTTGCTCTGGGTCCAGAGGACAACCTCGGCGTAACCCGCTTGGCGCGCGAAACCCAGGCAGGCCGAGATCAGGGCCTCGCCCACGCCCAGCCCGCGCGCCGACGGTTCGACCAGCAACAGGCGAAGGCGGCCCACCGTGTCGCTGTCCCGGACCAGCATGATCGAGCCAACCTTGCGGCCCTCATGTTCGGCGATCCAGCAGGCTTCTCGAGCGGGATCGAAGGTCTTGGCGTAGTCGGCGATCACCCCGGCCACCACGCCCTCGAAGCGATGATCCCAGCCCTGTTCGGCGGCGTAGAGTTCACCGTGCCGCTGAACGATCCAGCCCAGGTCTCCGGGCGCGGGCGGACGCAGCGTGATCATGCTTCCAGCAGCGCTTTCAGCCTGGCCAGATCGCGCGCAACCGTCGCCGCGTCGCGATCGAACGCAGCGTCCTCGTACATCGTCGGTGGCCGGTAGAGGGTCAGGCCGACCTCGGCGCCATCGCCATTAGCCACCACGCGCAAGGGAATGAAGAGCTCGGTCCCGTCGGCCAGGGTGACCCAGTGGTCGAGAACTCCGTAGGGGTTCTCTGGCGAGAACCGCACCATCACATCGCCGCCCGGTCCGTGGGCGATCCAGCGGTCGCCATCGCGGGTCAGGCCGGAGGCCAGGCCCGCCGCCCACTTGGGGAAGCTCTCCGGATCCTTGGCGAACGCGTAGACCTCCGCGGCCGGCCTCTCGATGCGGATGCTGATGTGCCGGGATTCGAACATCGAGCTACTCCACCGTCATCTGGGTCTGGGTGACCACCGCCACGAGGCGCCCGTCATCGCCCTCGATCCGGGTGACCCAAATGCTCGAACGGCGGCCGATATGCAGCGGCGTCGCCGTCGCCTTGACGGTCGAGCCGACCGCCGCCGGCGCGATGAAGTTGGTCTTGCTCTCAAGAGTGGTGGTGCGCTTGCCCTCCGGCGTCGACAGGAACGCGCCGATGGCGCCCAGCGTATCGGCCAGGGCCATGGCCGCGCCGCCATGCAGGATGCCGCCGGCCGTGCAGAGGTCGGGTCGAACGGCCAGCCGCCCCTCGACGCGGTCGGGGGCGGCGTGAACGATCTCGACGCCCATCAGGGCGGCGAAGGGCAGCAGGTCCAGGTCGAAGACGGGCGTGGTCATGACGCCATCTGACGCCCGTCTTCAGCCTGGATGCAAGCCTCAGCGCGAACCGCGTTCGCTGTCGAGGTGGGTCATCATCGCCTCCGCGTAGCGCGTGCCGGCGACCGCCTGGACCGGAACCGCGGCCTCGATCGCCGCCAGATCCTCAGCGCTCAACGAGACGTCGAGCGCCCCCAAGGCTTCCGAGAGGCGGTCGCGACGGCGCGCGCCGATCAGCGGTACGATGTCGTCGCCGCGTGAGGCCACCCAGGCGATGGCCGCCTGAGCCGTCGTCACGCCCTTGGCCTCCGCCACCGCGCTGAGAGCCTCGGCGAGCTTGAGGTTGGCCTCCAGGTTCTCGCCCTGGAAGCGCGGGCTGTGGGCGCGGAAATCCCGCCCGCCCTTGCCGCTATCCTTGGTCCAGTGGCCGCTGATCAGGCCACGCGACAGGACCCCGTAGGCGGTCATGCCGATGCCCAGCTCGCGCAGGGTCGGCAGGATTTCCGCCTCCACGCCGCGCGAGACCAGCGAGTACTCGATCTGCAAGTCGACGATCGGCGCGACCTTGGCGGCCCGGCGGATCGTCTCGGCCCCCACCTCCGACAGACCGACGTGGCGGACATAACCAGCCTGGACCATCTCGGCGATGGCGCCGATGGTGTCCTCGATCGGAACGTCGGGATCGAGGCGCGAGGGCCGGTAGATATCGATGTGGTCGACGCCCAGGCGCTTGAGGCTGTAGGCCAGGAAGTTCTTGATGGCGTTAGGGCGGCCGTCATAGCCGAGGAAGCCGCCGGCGGGGTCGCGCAAGGCGCCGGTCTTGACGCTGAGCACCAGCCTGTCGCGCTTGTGGTTCTTCAGCGCCTCGCCGATCAGCATCTCGTTGTGGCCCATGCCGTAGAAATCACCCGTGTCGATCAGGGTGATCCCGGCCTCGACGGCGGCGTCGAAGGTGGCCAGGCTCTCGGCTCGGTCGCTGGGGCCGTACATGTCGGACATGCCCATGCAGCCCAGGCCAAAAGCCGAAACGACAGGGCCGGTCTTTCCAAGTTGGCGCGTCTTCATCTGATGTCTCCGTGTTTGCGGAGCAGGTTATGCGCCCAATAATGTCGTGCGATAATCTGATAAGGTTCGCACGACCCGTTCGGAATTTCGCACAATGCAGCAGGCCGACTTCGCTGATCTCGACGTCTCTTCACCGCCGTGGCCCGGGCGCGCGGCTTTCGCGCGGCCGCCGCCCTGCGCGGCGTGTCGGCCTCGTCGCTGAGCGAAGCGGTGCGACGGCTGGAGGCCCGCCTAGGCGTGCGCCTGCTCAACCGCACCACCCGCAGCGTCACCCCGACCGAAGCCGGTCAGAAGCTGCTGGAGCGCCTTTCGCCGGCGCTCGCCGACGTCGCCCTGGCGCTGGACGAGGTCAACGCCTTTCGCGACAGCCCGACGGGCACGCTGCGTCTGAACGTACCGAGCGTCGTGGCCAAGGTGGTGCTGCCCAGGCTGCTGCCCCGCTTCCTGGCCCTGCATCCGGGTGTGGCGGTGGAGGTGACGGCCGAGGACTCTTTCATCGACGTTCTGGCGGCCGGCTTCGACGCGGGCGTCCGCTACGACGAGCGGCTGGAGAAAGACATGATCGCCGTGCCGCTCTCGGGACCACAACGCTTCGTTCTCGTGGCCTCGCCTGCCTATTTCGACACGCATGGACGCCCCGGCCATCCGCGCGACGTGCTCGAACATGCCTGCATCCGTCATCGCTTCGCCAGCGGCTCCTCCTATGCGTGGGAGTTCGAGAAGGACGGCGAGGTGATCCGCATCAATCCGACGGCGCGGCTGACCTCGACCAACATCGACCTTGAACTGGCGGCTTGCGAAGCGGGCGTCGGCCTGATGGCGACCTTCGAGGACTTCGTCGCCGACGCCCTGGCGGCGGGACGATTGGAGAGCGTGCTCGACGACTGGCTGCCCCCGTTTACGGGCCCCTACCTGTATTACGCCGGTCGGCGGCACATGCCAGCGCCCCTGCGCGCCTTCGTGGACTTCCTAAAGACCGAGCGCTAGCTCTTACAATTGCAAATACAGTTTTAACTAAATATAACTCCACCTAGAGTGGTCTAGCGATTCGCGTGAATTGCGGCTCAAGGCCGCCAGAAGTTCTTGGAGTATCGATGGCGGTTGTCAGCTCCGATCCGTCGGCCCTGTCCAGTCTCACGACGACCCGGATCGCCGGACTGAGCGCGGCGGCTCTGGCCGCCGCCCCGCCATCGGAATTCGCCAAGCTCACCTCCCGGCAGGTCGCGGCGATCTCGGCGACCGCAATCGCCGCCCTGAGCGCGGAGCAGTTCGCCAGGTTCGGCGCCAACCAGCTGGCGGGCCTCACCGCCGCGCAGTTGCCTCGCCTACCTGCGGTAGGGTTCAGCAGCACCCAGCTCATGGTCTTGAACCAAGCTCAGGTGTCAGCGCTCTCCCGCACCCAGATTCAATCGCTGACCACCGAGGCGCTGGACGGGTTGCGCACGACCCAGATCGCGGTCTTGAGCGCGACGAATGTCTCAGCCCTTAGCCGGGAACAGGTCCAGAGCCTGTCAGCGGTCCAGCTGCGCGCGCTGAGCGCGGCTCAGCTGCGAGGCCTTTCCGCCGGGGATATGGCGGAGTTCAGCCTGGATCAGCTGGCGAGCCTGACACCAACCCAGATCGGCGCGCTTGGCCCTACGCAGGTGGTCAGTCTTTCGCAAAGCCAGATCGGCGCGCTGACCCCAGCCCAGTTCGCCGGCCTGTCGCCCGCGACCATGCGCGCGCTGCCGCCAGAAACCATCGTCCTGTTTTCCCCGGACCAGTGGTCGAGGGCGACCTCCGGCCAACTCTCGTCCCTGACGTCGCCCCAGCTGAACGCCCTCGGCGATCGCAAGGCCGTGTTCACGGCGACGCAAATCCGATCCCTGTCGCCTGCGGAACTCGGACGAGCCGGTCCACAATTCCTCGCCGCCCTGACGCCGACCCAGCTGAATGGTCTCGCGGCGAACCAAGCGGCGGCGCTGTCGGTCACCGCGACCACAAGCCTCAACACCACGCAACTGGCGGCGCTGGACCCCGTCGCCCTCGGCGGCTTGTCGCCCACGGCATTCTCGGCGCTGAACGCCACACAGGTCGGCGCCCTCAGCGCCAGCCAGATCGCGCGCCTTCGCGGTGATCAGCTAAAGGCCTTGAACGGCGAAGACTTCAACGAATTCACCCGCGCCCAACTCAAGGCGTTCACGGCGACTCAAATCCGGGCTCTGCCAGCAGAACGGCTGGCCTCCCTGTCGGACGAGGCCTTTTCGACCTTCACGTCCACCCAGCTCAAGGCGATGACCGCGCTGCAGCTGAAAGCGCTCTCGCGCAGCGATCTCGCGGCCCTTTCGCCAGAGCAGGCCGGCGCCCTGACCGCGGCCCAGCTCACCGAGCTGTCCGGAACCCAGTTGGCGGCGCTGCGTCAGGCCGGCCCTTTCTCGATCGGGCAGATTTACGGCATCACCGCGACCCAGCTTAACGCCTTCACGCCGACCGACATCGCCAGCCTGACGACCACTGAGATCAGCGGGCTCAAAGCGCCGCAGGTGAGCGGCCTGACCCCGACGGCGCTTTCCGCCTTCAATCAAGGTCAGATGGACAGCCTGGGCGTCAACCAGCTGCGTGGCCTGACCGCCACCCAGCTGAGCGGCCTGGACGACACGGATGTCGGACAACTCAGCGCCACCCAGATCGCGCTCCTCGATGGAACGCAGATTGGCGCCATGGCGCCCCACCTCTCGGCCACGATTATCGGCGGACTGACCGCCATGCAGGTGGCCAGGATGTCGGTGACCGCGCTCGACGCGCTCTCGACGGCGCAGGTCGCCGCTTTGGGGCCGACACAGCTGAAAGCTCTGACCGCGGAGCAGATCGGCCGCTTACCGTCGGACATCGCCTCCGCTCTCACCGCCTCGCAGATCACGGCGCTGACGTCGAAACAGCTGAGCGCGCTCTCGCCGGAAAATCTCGGCCGCCTGTCCATCGACGGCTTGGCGCGGCTGGACGCCAGCCAGCTCAGAGGCCTGACCGCCACCCAGGCCCGCAGCCTGACGTCCACTCAGATCAGCGCCTTGAACGGAACACAGATCGCCAGCTTGACCACCAGCCAGATCGGAGCGCTCTCGGCGGACGTGGTGACGGACCTTTCGACGACCCAATGGGCCAGCCTGAGTGGAACCCAGACCCAAGGCCTGACCGCTACGCAGCTGGCCGGACTGGACGCGGGCGATCTTCAAAAGCTGTCAGCCACCCAATGGACGGCGCTGCGCTCGACGCAGATCGCGGGCCTTGCGGCGACGGCCATCGCCGCCCTCGCCCCCGAACGCTTAGCCCTGCTGACGCCATCCCAGTTGGCTGGCCTCTCACCGAATGCGCTCTCCGCACTGGACGCCGCCCGCATCGCCGCTCTTTCGACCAGTCAGATCGCAGCCCTGACCGCCACGCAGCTTCGCGGTCTTTCGCCCGAGGACATGGCCGAGTTCAGCGCCACGCAGATCGGTGCGATTGGCGCCGCGCAGCTGGCCGCCCTGCCCTCAAGCGATGTGGCCGCGCTGAACGTCACCCAGGTTGCGGCCCTGGGCGTCAGCCAGATCAGGGCCTTGGCGGCGTCGCAGATCTCGGCGCTACGCCCGACCCAGCTGAGCGGCTTGTCGGGCAGCCAGTTGACTGCGCTGAGCGCCGTCCAAATCGGCGCCCTGTCGACTGACGCCGTGGCGGCTCTGACCATGACGCAGATCGGTGCGCTGACCGCGAGCCAGATCGCGGGCCTTGGCGCGACCCAAGCGGCGAATCTGACCGGAGAGCAGCTCGTAGGTCTGTCTGAGACCCAGGTGGGCGGTCTGACCGGGAGCTTCCTCGCCGCACTCGGCCCCACGGCCTTCTCGACGCTGACCGCGACCCAGGTCGCGCGCCTTTCGACGACCCAGCTGCAGAGCCTGAGCACCACTCAGATCAGCACGCTTTCAGCCACCGATTTCGCCGAGTTCTCAACCACCCAAGTGAACGGGCTGAACGCGTCGCAATTCGCGGCTCTGTCGATAGCGAACCTGACCTCCCTATCGTCCACGCGCCTGGCTGGCCTGACCGCCACACAGTTCAGCGGCTTGACGACCACCCAGCTGGCCGCCTTGCCCGACACCGTCGTGCGGCCCCGCATCGGCCAACTGACAACCGGCCAAATCGCGGGCGTCTCGAGCACCCTGATCGCCAGCCTGTCGACCACCGAGGTCGCGGCGCTCAGCGCCGGTCAGATCGGCGCGCTCTCCGTGTCCGCTTTCGCGGCCCTGGGGACCAGCGGGTTGGCCAACCTGACCTCGACCCAAGTGGCGGGGCTCGCTACGACGCAGATGGCCGGCCTGGACTTCAGCAGCTTCGGAAGCTTCTCGGAGACCCAGGTCGCGGCGCTCTCCGCAGCGCAGATCGGCGCCGTGAACGGCGACGTCCTTTCGGCTCTGGACGCCACGCAGTTCGCCCGTCTGACGACCGCCCAGGTGCGGGGCCTGACGACCAGCCAGATCGAGCGTCTCAGCGCCACGGACATCGGCGAGATCACCACCACCCAGATCGGCGCCCTCAATCCACAGCAGATGGAGAGCTTCTCGGCCGCCGACATTTCGGCCCTGACGGCGGGGCAGGTTGCGGCCCTCTCGGCGGCGCAGATTTCGGCGCTGACGGCGGTCCAGGTGCGCGGCCTCAATCAAACCGACATGGCCGAGCTCAGTCGGACACAGATCGCGAGCCTCACATCCAGCCAGATCGGGGCCCTCTCCATGGACGCCATCGGAGCGCTTTCGGAGGAGCAGTTCGGCGGCCTCACCGCGACGCAAGTGCGCGGCCTCACGGCGGATCAGCTGGCCGCGCTCGGCGTAAGCGGTCTCTCCCGCTTGTCGGGCCCACAGCTTGGCGCGCTGACGACCACCCAGGTCGGTCAGTTGCCGACGGCCTCGATCCAGGCGCTCAACACCACCCAAATGGGTCAGATCATGCCCAGCCAAATCCCGGGCTTCACAAGTATCCAGATCGCCGCCCTCACGCCAATCCAGCTGAGCAGCCTGTCCCGCGCACAGATCAACAAGCTGACCGCCGCGCAGCTCGATGCGATGGGGCCAGGACAACTGGAGGCGATCGGCCTGTAAACTTTGCGCCGCCGCGTCAGCGCGTCGACCTCCAGGGCCTCGCACGTCCGCCGGCCAAGGCCAGAATGCAAAAAGGCCCGGCGGGTTTCCCGCCGGGCCTTTTCTGTATCCGCGCTAGGGGACGCCTAGTCCTTGGCGCGTTCGACGTACGAGCCGTCTTCCGTCAGGATCACCACCTTGGTGCCGGCGGTGATGTACGGCGGCACCGTCGTCTTCACCCCGTTGCTCAGCACGGCCGGCTTGTACGACGAACTGGCGGTCTGGCCCTTCACCGACGGTTCGGTGTCGACGATCTCGAGGACCACGGTGCGCGGCAGGTCGATGGCGATCGGCACGTCGTTGTGGGTCGACAGGATGACGGTCATGCCTTCCTGCAGGTACGGGGCGGCGTCGCCGATCACTTCTTCCGTCGCCACGAGCTGGTCGTAGCTTTCCGGGTTCATGAAGTGATAGCCGTCGCCATCGCTGTACAGGAAGGTGTGGTTGCGATCGTCCACGAAGGCGCGCTCGACCTGTTCGGTCGTGCGGTAGCGTTCCGAAACCTTCACGCCGTCCGAGATGCGGCGCATGTTTAGCTGGGTCACCGGGGTGCCCTTGCCGGGGTGGATGTTCTCGGCGCTCAGGACGACATAGAGCTTGCCGTCCATGTCGACGACGGAGCCTTTGCGGAGCGAGCTGGCTGCGACCTTCACGTAGTTTCCGTCCTTGGTGGAAAGCGCGCGCGAGGCCGCGGGCGCGTTCGTGCTATTGATCCGTGAGCGCCCTCCTATAGCGAAAGGGGCGAAATCTCCAGTCTCTTCGGTTTAGAGCCCTTGCCGCACCCTTCCTCGACCTGGTGGCGCTCCGACGTCCATCAAGACCGCCGGCCCTTCCTTCTGGCCCGCAATCGCATCACCAAGGCCTTCAGGGCTTGGTTCGAAGCGCAGGGCTTCGAAGAGGTCGAAACGGCCGCCCTCCAGGTCTCGCCGGGCGCCGAGGCGCACCTGCACGCCTTCGCCACCGAGGCGCTGAGCGCGGGGGGAGAGGCCTCGCCCCTCTATCTTCACACCTCTCCAGAGTTCGCCTGCAAAAAGCTGCTGGCGGCGGGGGAGGAGAAGATCTTCAGCCTGGGCAAGGTGTGGCGCAATCGCGAGCGCGGACCGCTGCACCATCCCGAGTTCACGATGCTCGAGTGGTATCGGGCCAAGGCGCCTTACGAGACCCTGATGGACGACTGCGCGGCGTTGCTGGCGCTGGCGGCGGAGACCGCCGGGACAAAGCGGTTCGATTTCCGAGGCATGGCCTGCGATCCGTTCGCCCAGCCCGAGCGGCTATCGGTGGCGGAGGCCTTTCAGCGGCATGCAGGCGTGGATCTGTTGGCGAGCGTCGCTTCGGACGGCGAGACCGATCGCGGCGCTCTGGCGGCCTCGGCCCGCGCGGCCGGCGTCCGCGTCGCCGAGGACGACACCTGGGCCGACATCTTCAGCCGGATCATCGTCGAAAAGGTCGAGCCGCGCCTGGGCGAAGGTCGACCGACGATCCTGTGCGAGTATCCGATCCCCGAAGCGGCACTGGCCCGACCCAAGGCCGCCGATCGACGCGTAGCCGAACGCTTCGAGCTCTATGCCTGCGGCGTCGAGCTGGCCAACGCCTTTGGCGAATTGACCGATCCGGTCGAGCAGCGCCGCCGCTTCATCCTGGAGATGGATGAGAAGTCCAGGGTCTATGGCGAACGCCACCCGATCGACGAGGACTTTCTCGCCGCCCTCGGCCACATGCCTGAAGCGTCCGGCTCGGCCCTGGGCTTCGATCGACTGGTCCTGCTGGCGACGGGCGCCCGGCGTATCGAGGATGTGTTGTGGACGCCCGTCGCGGGATGACGGAGGCGAAAATTTTCGCCGCCCCTCTTGAGTCCTGCCGGTTTTCTTCCAAAGTCCTAAGAGCGGGCCGGGCCCCTCTGACGTTTCGACGCTTGCGTCGGCCGTGATGTCGGACCGCATCGAGTGCGCTCGATGCCGGGTCCAGGAGGCCGCTTCCCCCTCTCAAGCCCTTCGGTCCGGCGTCGGCGCACTCCCCATAGAGGAGAGCGACGACATGCCGTTGATGAACGCCCAGCAACTTCGCGCCGAGATCGTGCGGCTGAGCACGGCCATGCGCGAGGAAAGCGCGCGGCCAGATCCCGACAAGGCCAAGATCCAGATCTGGAGCCTCCGAAGGCAGAGCCTCCAGGAACGGCTCTGGACGGTCGAGCTGAACGCCACCAGCGCGCGATGGGCCTGAGGCCATGGCCAAGCCCGTCAATGACAATGAGAGCCAGGAAACGACCATGAACAACGCCGTGCGCAAGGCGCTGGGGCCGACGGACGTCTGGACGCCCCGCCAGTTGGAGCAACTCGACGCCGTGGTGGCGGCCTGCATGTTGATCGCGCAAGCCGACGGCGAGGTCTCGACCGAGGAACGCGGGCGGATGTTGGACCGCATCCGCGGTCAGGCTGGCCTGATCCCGTTCGGCGTCGACGACGTGCTCGAAGCGTTCGAAGCTCTGGACGCTCGCTTTGAGAGCCGCCCAGAGGAGGCGCGGGCCGAGGCGGAGATGATGATCCGGCAGCTCAAGGGGAGGGCCGAGGCCGTCGAGGTCGCCGCAGCGGCCCTGGCGGTGTCGATCGCTGACGGAGGCCTGGAGGCGCAGGAGCGCGAGGTCATCCTCGACATCTGCGCCTGGCTCGGCGTGTCGTCCAAGCGCTTCGACCTGGCGCACTGAGCCCTTAGGCGCCCGCAAAGCTTGACCTAGAAGCACCTTGCGCGCCCTCCTTTTGGTCAGATGCGATCCAAGGGAGCGCCCATGACCCGGCTGAAGGCCCATGTCGAACGACACGCCGTTTCGCGGATCGGATGGCTGCGCGCCGCCGTGCTGGGCGCCAACGACGGCATCGTCTCCACCGCCGCGCTAGTGGTCGGCGTGGCCGCGGCGGAGACTTCGCGGGGGGCGATCTTGCTGGCGGCCGGCGCGGGCCTGGTCGCCGGCGCGATGTCCATGGCGGCTGGCGAATATGTCTCGGTCAGTTCTCAGGCCGATAGCGAGGCCGCCGACCTGGCCCGCGAACGGCGGGAACTGGCGACCCAGCCCGAGGAAGAGCTGGATGAGATCACCGCGATCTATGTCGCCCGCGGACTGACGCCCGACCTTGCTCGCCAGGTTGCTGTCCAGCTGAACGCGGGCGACGCGCTCGCCGCCCATGCGCGCGACGAGCTGGGCATCTCCGAGCACCTGACCGCGCGTCCTGTTCAGGCGGCCCTGACCTCGGCGGCCACCTTCGCCCTGGGCGCGGCCATGCCGCTGGTCGTCACCATGCTGGCCCCGCACGGGATCATGATCCCCGTGGTGACCGCCGCGACTTTGGCGGCCTTGGGCGTTCTAGGATGGCTCGGAGCCTGGGCTGGCGGCGCTCCGCCGCTGAAGTCCGTGATCCGCGTGACCTTCTGGGGCGCCCTCGCCCTGGCGGCCACCGCCCTGATCGGCAAGGCGTTCGGCACGGTGGTCTAGCGCTAGACTGGAAGCGGCCGCGGCTTGCGATGCTCGTCGATGGCCACGAAGGTGAAAACACCCTCTGTCACCTTGTGCGCCTGCTCGCCGTCGCGGCGGCGGCGCCAGGCCTCGACCGCGACCTTGATCGAGGTGCGGCCGGTGTGGACGACCTTGGCGAACAGGCTGACCTCGTCGCCGACGAACACCGGGCTGATGAAGGTCATGCCGTCGATGGCGATGGTCGCGCAACGTCCGGCCGCGCGGTGGAATGCGATCGAGGCCGCCGCCAAGTCCATCTGCGACAGCAGCCAGCCGCCGAAGATGTCGCCCTCGGGATTGGTGTCGGAAGGCATGGCGATAGCGCGCAGCACCGGCGCCTCGTGGGGCCACTCGGCTTTTTCCCAGGCCTTGGCGAGCGTCTCCGCCCGCTGGTCCGTCGGAACGCTGTCGTTCACGGCTTAGTGGCCGCCAGCGCCTTCGTAGACACCTGGAGCGAGCAGCTCGCTCTCATCGCCTTCGCCGGTCGCGGCCACGAAGCGGCGGTCACAATAGGAACAGTCGACGAAGCCGGCCGCGCCCATCTCGAGCCAGACGCGCGGGTGACCGAGCGCCCCGCCGACGCCGTCGCAAGCGATGCGGTGCGAGCGGACGATGATCGTCTCCGGCGCGGGACCAACGATCGCCGCCGGGTCCATGGCGGTCGGAACGGTCGCGTTGGCGGTCGGGGTCTTGGCCTTGGCCATCTTCGGAGTCCTCGAATTCGGATCGCGGCCTTGGCGTCGCCGCGAACCAGGCATACCTATGCGACGCCGAAAGGCGCCGTCAATCGACGCGCGCCGCCCGGAGCCCTTCTGGCGGCGTTTCCGACCTCGCCGTTTGCAATCTGGACGATCCATGGACCTGCCCGCCTACGCCATCGAAGCCGAAGGCCTCTACAAGACCTACGCCGGCACGAAGACCTCGCCGGAAAAGCGGGCGCTGAACGGGATCGACCTGAAGGTGCCGCGCGGCTCGATCTTCGGCCTCCTGGGGCCCAACGGCGCGGGCAAGTCGACCTTCATCAACATCTTGGCCGGTCTGGTCCGCAAAAGCTCGGGCACGGTGCGGATCTGGGGTCGCGACATCGATCAGCGCCCCCGCGACGCCCGCGCGGCGATCGGCGTGGTTCCTCAGGAGCTGGCCGCCGACGTCTTCTTCACCCCGCGGGAATCCCTGGAGGTTCAGGCCGGCTTCTACGGCGTGCCCAAGCGCGAGCGCCGCACGGATGAGCTGCTCAACGCCTTGGGCCTGGGCGACAAGGCCAACGCCTATGTCCGGCAACTCTCCGGCGGCATGAAGCGCCGGCTGATGGTCGCCAAGGCGATGGTCCATCAGCCCCCCGTGCTGATCCTCGATGAGCCCACCGCCGGGGTCGACGTCGAGCTTCGTCGCCAGCTCTGGCAGTACGTCACCGGCCTCAACGAGTTGGGCGTCACCATCGTCCTGACCACCCACTACCTGGAGGAAGCCCAGGAGCTGTGTGACCAGATCGCGATCATCAACCGCGGTGAGGTCGTGGCCTGCGAGCCCACCGGGACCCTGCTGCGCCGGATGGACAGCCGCAACGTCGTGGTCACGCCCGAGCAGCCCGTGACCGTCGCGCCCGCCTTGGCCGGGTTCGACACCAAGCTGCGCGCCGGCGGCGCCTTCTCGGTCAGCTACCGCACCGGTCAATCGAGCGTCGAAGAGGTGCTGGCGGCCGTGCGGTCCAGCGGTTTGCTGATCAAGGACATCGCCACCGAGGACCCCGACCTCGAGGACGTCTTCGTCGCCCTGACCTATGGCGACCCGAACGCGGCCGATCCGACCAAGGACTAGTCAGCCTTCAGGGCGGTCTGGAAATCCTCGCCAAACTGGGTTGCCACGGCCGCTCGACCGCGCCAGCTTCCCCGCGATTTGCGTGCGGGGGATCGAGTGATGCGTTTTGTCGGGTTTGTTCTGGCGCTGTGCCTGGGCCTAGCGCCCATGGCTCACGCGGAAACGTCCAAACCGATCCCGGTCAAGGTGGTGGTGCTGACCACCTTCGAGATCGGCGCGGTGACCGGCGACCAGCCGGGCGAATTCCAGCCCTGGGTCGAGGGCCTGCCGCTGAAGGAGACCATCGCCGTCCCGGGCCTCCGTCACCCCGCCCGCTGGTCGCCTGAAACCGGCGTGCTGGGCGTCGTGACGGACATGCGCGCCCGGGCCCGCGAAAGCGTCGCGGCCCTGATCCTGTCCAGGCAGTTCGACTTCTCGAAGACCTATTGGATCGTGGCCGGCATCGCGGGCGTCGATCCCAAGGCCGCCTCGATCGGCAGCGCCGCCTGGGCGCGCTATGTCGTCGACGCCGATCCCATCTTCGAGGTCGACGACCGCGAGATTCCCGGCGACTGGCCCTACGGCCTCTATTCGCTGGAAACCGACAAGCCCAACGTGAAGGGCTCGGCCGTGGGGTCCTCGGGCATGGTCTGGGCGTTGAACTGGCGGCTCGTGGACTGGGCCTACGGCCTGACGGCCGGCGCCGCGCTTCCCGACAGCCCGTCCCTGGCCAAGCTGCGCGCGCCTTACGCGGGCGAAGCCAACGCGACCAAGCCGCCCTTCGTTCTGAAAGGCGAAGCGCTGGGGGCCACCCGCTTCTGGCACGGCGCGCGCCGCACGCAATGGGCGGAGGACTGGGTCAAGCTGTGGACCGACGGCGCCGGGACCTTCACGATGACCGACTGCGAGGACCAGGGAATACTGGACGTCCTCGATCTCTACGCGAAGGCCGGCAAGGTCGACTTCTCTCGGATCCTGGTCCTGCGCACCGCCAGTAACTATTCGCGCGCGCCCGTCGGCGCGCCGGAGTTCCCGCGAGCTTTTCACAGCGAAGGCGCGATGGCGGCGTTCGACGCGGCCTATCGCGTCGGCTCGATCGTCGTGCGCGAGCTTTCCACCCACTGGGACCGGTACGAAGCCAATACGCCCAGCATGACGGCCAACGGAGGGGCCGCGAAATGATCGAGCGGATGTTCAAGCTGTCGGCGCAAGGGACCTCGGTGCGCACCGAGGTGCTGGCGGGTTTCACGACCTTCCTGACCATGGCCTATATCGTGATCGTCAACCCGACGATCCTGGGTCAGGCCGGCATGCCGATCGCGGCGGTCGCGGCCGCCACCTGTCTCGCCGCGGGCTTCGGCAGCATTCTGATGGGCCTGATCGCGAACTATCCGATCGCCCTGGCCCCGGGCATGGGCCTCAACGCCTATTTCACCTTCACCGTCGTCAAGGGCATGGGCCTGCCGTGGGAGACAGCGCTGGGCTGCGTGTTTCTATCCGGCATCGCCTTCCTGGTGCTGACGGTGGCCGGCATCCGGCAACTGATCGTCGGCGCCATTCCCCGCCCACTGTTTTCGGCCGTCGCCGCGGGCGTCGGCCTGTTCATAGCCTTTATCGGCCTCAAGGAAGCGGGGATCATCGTCGCCGATCCCGCCACGACGGTGGCGCTTGGCGACCTGACCAAGCCCAATGCGGCCCTCTCAATCCTGGGCCTGCTCATCATGGGCGGATTGATGGTCTGGCGGGTGAAGGGCGCGATCCTGATCGGCATCCTGGTCGCCGCCGTCGCGGGCTGGGCGCTCGGTCTTGCGAAGATCGCCCCTGGAGATCATGGCCTGGCCGCTCTGACGGCCACGGCCTTCAAGCTCGATGTGCCCGCGGCCCTGCATCTGAACGGCGGCATGGGCATGGCGCTGGCCGAGGTGATCTTCGTCTTCCTGTTCGTCGACCTGTTCGACAACGTCGGCACCCTGGTCGCCGTGACCAAGAAGGCTGGCCTAGTGCAGCCGGACGGGACGATCCCACGCCTCAACCGCATCCTGACCGCCGACTCCATCGCCACGATCGGCGGCTCGCTGGCCGGCACCTCGACCGTGGTCAGCTATATAGAGAGCGCCTCCGGCGTCGCCGCCGGCGGGTCGCACGGGCCTGACGGCTGTCGTGGTCGGCCTCCTGTTCCTCGCCACCCTGTTCTTCGCCCCCTGGGTTCAGGCGATCCCAGCCGCCGCCACGGCGCCGGCCCTGATCATCGTCGGCTCGATGATGATCGGCGCGCTGGCCGACGTGGACTGGGAGGACCCCGGCGTCGCGATCCCGGCGTTCCTGACCGTGATCGCCATTCCGCTGACCTTCTCGATCGCCAATGGCCTGGCCTTCGGCATCACCGCCTATGCTGGGCTCAAGCTGGCGCGCGGGCAGGCCCGCAAGGGCGACTGGCTGCTATTCGTGCTGGCGGCCCTGTTCGTCGCCCGCTTCATCTACATGGGGGCGGCGTAAGCCGCTCCCCGCAACACCGTTTGCGCCAAGCCCGCCTTTCGGCTAAGACCCGCTTCCCACAAGGGATGCACCCGTAGCTCAGCTGGATAGAGCGTTGCCCTCCGAAGGCAAAGGTCACACGTTCGAATCGTGTCGGGTGCGCCATTTTCCCATAGAATATCAATGACTTACCGAGGCGCGCTTCGCCTGGCCCGGGCGGATTGTTTCTCCCGGAAGGCCGGAAGCAAACCGTTCTCCTGAATATTCCCGAAAGCGCGCCGCCTTCCGATGTCCGGAAGGCCGCGCCCCAGCCTGCAGATATTAAAAGCGATACGGCTGATTAGTTTCGGCAGGATCGGGCGTACAGCCGACCGCAGCCTTATGGCTTGCTTTCAACATCGCACCGTATCGCGTCGCCGGGTGGTCGTCCTGGAAAAGGGCGGTCTCCTCCAGCGTCATCCCCGGTGCGTTCGACCAGCGCCTTTCGCACGGCCAGCGCAAGATCGGTGACCTTGAAGGGTTTGCGCAGCACCGCCTCGGAGTTGACGAGTTCGCGGATCGCCCCAGCATCGGCGTAGCCTGTCACCAACAGGACACCCAAGCATGGCGACGCCTGGCGCGCGCGTCTGGCGACCTGGGCGCCATCCATGCCGGGCATGGCGAAGTCAACGATGAGCAGATCGGGCGCTTCGCGCGCCAAACGCTCAAGCCCCTCGTTGCCGCTAGCGGCCTCGGCGACTCGATAGCCGAGCGAGCGGAGGCACTGCACGATGAAGCGCCGCACACTGGGGTCGTCGTCGATAACCAGAATCCGCTCGCCTTCGCTTAACGGCGTTTCCTCGAACGTCATCTCGCGCAAACGGGCGCTGCTTGCGGCCTCTGTCAGCGGCAGCCAGATTTCGATCGTCGTCCCGACGTCAACCATGCTGTCGATCCTCACCGTGCCGCCTGATTGGGTGGCGATGCCATAGACTTGGCTCAGGCCCAGCCCGGTGCCTTTCCCCACGCTCTTGGTGGTGAAGAAGGGATCGAAGACCTTTTGCAACAGCGCTTGGGGAATGCCATGGCCCGTGTCGCTGACCGACACCACAATGTGGTCGCCCGGCTGCAGGCCCTCATGCCATTCCTCGGAAATCCGGCTGGAGATGGTGACCGTCCCGCCGTCGCTCATCGCGTCTCGGGCGTTGATGGCCAGGTTCAACACGGCCAACTCGAGTTGGTTGGCGTCTGCCTTGGCCCTCGCCGCGCCAGCGCCAAGCGCCATGCGAACCTCGACCGTGTGACCCAGCGTGCGGCCCAGAAGATCGTCCATGCCCGCGATCAGAGCGTCGACTTCGACAGGTTGCAAATCCAACTGCTGGCTACGGGAGAACGCGAGAAGCTGAGCCGTGAGCTTGGTGGCGCGCTCGACGCCTTCTCTGGCGTTGGCGGCCATGCGCTTGACGCGTTCGTCTTCGCTGCGCCGCTCGATCATATCGATGTTGCCGATGATCGCGGTCAGAAGGTTGTTAAAGTCATGAGCGATGCCACCGGTTAGCTGGCCGATCGCATCCATCTTCTGGGCTTGGACCAGAGCCGCTTGCGCCTGCTCGCGCTCGCTGATCTCCGCTAGAAGTCGCTCGTTGGCGCGGCGCAGCTCGCCAATGCTGTCGGCGATGCGCTGCTCGAGGGTTTCGTTCAGCAACCGCAGCTGCATCTCCGCAGCCTTTCGGGCCGTGATATCGAGGCTGACGCCAGACATACGTCGTGGCTCGCCTGGCTGGATCCTGCTCAGACGGCCGCGGATCTGGACCCAGTGGAGCGAACGGTCTGGCCAGAAAATCCGGTATTCAATGTCGTAATCTTCCCCACCCGTCACCGAACTTTGGATGGCTTTGGCGCGAAGAGCCGCATCGTCGGGATGCACGACCGCCTCGATCTCCGCCAGCGTCAAAGGCTTGTCCGCCGGCACGCCGAAGTGAGCGCGTGTCGCCGGCGACGTCGTGAGGTTGCCGCTGTCGAGGTCAAGATCCCAGGCCCCAAGCTTTGCGGCCTCCAGGGCAAAGCGGAGTTGCTCTTCGGCCTTGGCCTGAGCGTCGAGATGATCTCGCGCGACGTACTGTCGGCGACGCGCGCGGATGGCCGAATGGGCCGCGCTGATCAAGGTCTCCGCGTTAATCGGCCGCTCCAGCAAGACGACGTTGCCGATCGCCTTCAGACGCTCGGCGTCCGCCTGCGCGCGTCGTCCAGGCTGTTTGGTGACAAGCACGACAAAGGGAAAATCCGACCAGGCGGGTTGCCGAGCTAGCCATTGGGTCAGGGCGTCCGAAGCGCCTTGGGCCAAGGCCTCCTCGGTGAGGATCGCCGCGCCGGCCTTCTCGCCCAAGGCGTGGGTTAACCCGACGAGGTCGCCACAAATCTCGACGGTGTGGCCGACGTTCGTCAAGGTTTCGGCGATCACCGCCCCGTCGCGTCCGCGTGGCGCCAGGACCAGGATAGGCTCAGACATCGGTCGACGCCCGCCCCTCCTCGCCGAGCATGTGCATCGTTCCCTCGTAGGCGGGCAGGCCTGACATCACCCCTTGGAAGTCGGTCAACGCCTCGCCGACTTCGATCCCATCCTCTGTGAGGCGGATTTCGCGGATGGTCTTCTCGTGCGCGGCGGTGCGGCTCTTGACCGCCGAAATTGCCGTACGCACCGAGCCGGTCGCTTCGAAGAAACGGAACAGAAGGATGCCATCGCTGAGATAGCTTAGATCGATGTCGCTCCTCACCTCGCCGATAAAGCCGTGTTGGCCCAGGATCAGCAGCGTCACGACACCCTGCTGGTTCAGGTAGGTGAGGAGTTCGTGCATCTGCAGGAGCAGGAACTTCTGGCCCGGCATCGCCTGAAGGTAGGCGTTGAGGCTGTCGATGACGACAGTACGGGCCCTGTCGCGCTCGACCGCTTCTCGGACATGGAACGCGAATTCGCCCGGCGAAAGTTCTGCGGGATCGATGGACCGGATGATCAACTGGCCGCTATCCAGGTGGGGGCGCAGGTCCATGCCCAACGATGCCGACCGCGCCAGCAAAATGGCCAGCCCCTCGTCGAACAGGTAATAGGCGACCCTTTCGCCGCGCTGCAGAGCTGTTAAGGCGCAGCGTACAGCGGTCGTGGTCTTGCCGACCCCAGAAGGACCGCTGATCAGCGTGTTCGTCCCGCGTGTCAGCCCTCCGCCAAGCAACGCGTCGATGCCGGGCGAACCGGTCGAGACCATTTCGTGCTCGAAGGCCGCGGTGTGATCGGCGGCCACCAGCCGCTCGAAGACGCGGATCCCTCCGGTATCGAGCTCGAAATCATGGAAGCCGCCGCGGTACTTCACCCCGCGCATCTTGATCACTTCGAGGCGTCGCTGCTGAGCGCCGTACTCCTGGGTCGTACGCTGCAAGCTGATCACGCCATGGGCGATGCTGTGGAGTTGCAGATCGCCCTGCTCGGCGGTCTGGTCGTCGAGGAGCAGGACCGTGCAATTACGCGTCGCGAAGAAGTGCTTGAGCGCCAGGATCTGGCGACGGTGGCGCAGCGGATTTTGAGCCAGCAGGCGCATCTCTGACAGACTGTCAAAGACCACGCGAAGGGGTTTGGTCGCCTCGACCTGCCGCATGACGCCGCGGGTCGTCTCGCCAAGCTCGACATCCGACGGGTGGAGAACCGATTGTTCGCTATCGGGATCCAGCCCTTCCTCGCTGACAAGTTCGAAGAGATCGATCCCGTCCAGCGACCAGCCGTGGCTGGCGGCGGCGGCCCGTAGCTCCGCCTCGGTTTCCGACAGCGTGATGTAAAGGCCCGACTCGCCTAGCTCTCGCCCCTTCAACAGAAACTGAAGCGCTAGGGTCGTCTTGCCCGAGCCCGGCGTGCCCTCGACGAGATAGATCCGGTCGCGCGTCAGGCCACCACCCAGAATATCGTCGAGACCTGACACACCCGTGCTGACGCGGGCGCCTTGGGTTTCGACCGCGATTTCCGACATGCTTGCTCCGTGAACGACGCGCGGGCCCCTCGCGCACGGAGTCAACGCAGCAGCCAAGCCTAGGTTCAGCACGCCAAATAACCGGCCTGTCGGCGTAAACGCGCCGATCCAACGTGGCGCCGGTTTAGCGCCAGGCGTTCACCGACATCCTCCAGATCGAGGCGGCGACACGGCGACGTTGCCCCCCCGCTCCAGGGTTCGCTCGCCTAGGCGGAACGTGTCGATGACCTGGCGGTTTAGATGCTCGCGCGGACGCGGGTGGATATCTATGGCCAAGAACACGCCGATCAATCCCCCGGCTGTCACCGGCGCCGGGCGTCGAGAACTGCCGGCGTATGTCTCAAACGGCTTGATAGGCCTACGGGTCAGAGACGTGCCGCTAACCACGGGCATGACGCTTTTGAGCGGCTATAGCGGAGAGCACTACGAGCGCCAGATCGAGGCGGCCGCTGTTGCGCCCTACCCCATCGCCGGAGACATCGCTCTGGATGGCGCTTGGCTTTCGGATAAGTCCCACCAGATTTCCGACCTTCAGCAAGCCTATGACTTCTCCGCCGGTGAACTGACCAGCCGCTTCACGTTCCAGGCCGAAGGCGTCAGCGCCCAGGTCGAGGTGCTGACATTCTGCAGCCGCGTCGATCCCACCCTGGTCTGCCAGGAGGTGAGCATCACCGTCGACAAGGGCTGCAGCCTGGGTCTTCGCGCCATCGTCGACGCCAGCGGCGCGGATGGCCGCGCCCTTAGGCATAGTCGCGTCACCCCTGGCGAACCCGAGCCGTCCACCGACGGGGCGTTGTTGTGGGAGTCGGCGGGAGGTCTCTCGACCTGCGGCGTGGCCTTCGTGTCCCAAGTGCTGGGTGTCGGCGACCAGCAGCCCACGCGTCCGCCGCTGCGCGATCAGCGGCTGGTCACCGAATACGGATTTCGGGCACGCGCGGGGAGAAAGGTGCGTCTGCGCCAGATCGCGAGCCTCATTCCCTCGGCGCTCCACACGCTCCCCGACCAGCAGGCCGCGCGCCTGGCCGCGAAGGCGGCGAACGACGGGTTCGACAAAATCCGCCAACAGAACCGCGCAGCGTGGGATGAACTTTGGAAGGGCCGCATCCGCCTGGAGGGCGCTGAGGACCGCTGGCAGAGCCTGGCCGACGCGGCGTTCTTCTATCTCAACAGTTCAGTTCATGCCTCGTCGCCCGCCTCGACCTCGATCTTCGGTTTGGCCACCTGGCACGACTATCACTATTATTTTGGCCACGTGATGTGGGACATCGAGGCCTTCGCGGTTCCAGCCCTATGCATGCTGCAGCCCGAGGCGGCCCGTGCGCTGCTCGATTATCGATCTTCCAGGCTCGACGCCGCCCGGCAAAACGCGCGCCTGATGGGGCGCAGGGGAATTCAGTTTCCCTGGGAAAGCGCGCCGACCAGCGGCCAGGAGGCTGCTCCCCTTCCCGGTACGGCGGCATGGCATGAGGACCATGTGTCCCTCGACGTGGCGCGCGCCTTCTCGCTCTACGCCGACGCGACCGGCGACCGCGAATTCCTGCGGACCCGCGCCTGGCCGGTGCTGGCGGGAGTCAGTGAATGGATCACCACCCGCGTAAGCAAAACGGGACGCGGTTACGCGATCAACGAGTCGATGGGCATCGCCGAGCGTGAGAATCCGGTCGACAACGCGGCTTTCACGAACATGGGCGCCGTGGTCGTCCTGCGCGACGCTGTCCGCGTCGCGGCGGACCTCAACCTTTCTGCCGATCCAGAGTGGACAAGGATCGCCGACGGCATGGCCTTGCCCATGCGCGGCAAGGCGGTGATCTCGCATGAAGCCTATCGGGTCGATGAGGAAAAGGGCGCTACGCCTGATCCGCTGATGGGGCTATTTCCCTTCGGATATCGCCTCGATCCGGCCGAGGAGAAGGCGACGCTCGAATTCTATCTGGGCATGGCGCAAGACTACATCGGCAGCCCTATGCTCTCAGCGCTTTACGGCGCCTGGGCCGCGCGCCTGAATGACCGCCGCCTGGCTCTGAAGTTGCTCGACGAAGGCTATGGGCAGTTCTGCACCGGCCGGTTTCTGCAAACGCTCGAGTACCGCGCCGATCGCTTCCCGGAACAGCCGCAGGCCGGGCCTTTCTTCGCCAATATCGGCGGGTTTCTCACCGCTCTGCTGTTCGGGTTTACGGGCCTGCGCGCTGGCCCGGACGCGCCTGACGCGTGGGTCGAGCGCGAATGCGTATTGCCGGAAGGATGGACCTCGATTGAGGTTGATCGCCTGTGGATCTGTGGGCAAGCCATGCGGCTTGTCGCTCGCCAAGGTGAGACGGCTCGGCTCATCCCCCTCTGATCAAACGCCGCTCCGGCCGCACCGGTGTTGCGACGCCTAGTCGCGGTGGCTGCGACGTCGCTCTTAATGGATCTGGTGGATCCAAACCGCCATTCTCGCGGCATGACGGCTATTGCTTGCCTTAAGATTTTTGTTGGCGAGGACCTGCGCTTCGGCGACGCCGACGCCATGGCGGCGCTCGTCGCCAAGGTCGCGGGCGCCTATCTCGAGTCATCGTGGACTTGGCCGAGGCGTTACGGACTGGTGGCGCCTTACGCCTTTGTTCTAGCGGATCCCCGCGCAACGCGTCTCGACGCGCGCGAGCTGCAGAAGATGGCGCGCGACCTTCAGGTCAAGATGTTCGGCGACAAGGGCGCGGGCGAGGTCGCGCTCTTGATGTTCGAGGGCGATCAAACGGATGTGATGCGCTTCGCCAGCGCCCACGACGAGGCGCTGAAGGCGCTTTTGTCCGGAGAGGCTGGCAGCGACTTCGCGGGGCGGATCTGCAAGATCACGCCAGATGTCGTCACCAGCGTCCAGCCACCCGGCGGCCCGCTGGACGGTGCGCCTCCGGCCGCGGAGCTCGCGGCGATCGAGCCAGAGCCGCCGCTGGATGGCATCGGCGCCCTGCTGGACGCCCCGCGTCGAAACACTGGCTGGTGGGGTATTTATTATCTGGCCAAGGAGCGGTTCGTCGGTAGCGGCGTCGACTGGCGTCTGGCTTGGGACGAGCAGGCGTTCGGAGCCCTCGAGCACGCCGACATGGTCGCTCACGATCTCGCCTGCCTGGAAGCCGCCCAGGCGCAGCTGCGTAATCGCGATCCTGGCTACATCTTCCTCCCCTTCAGCTTCTCGTCCCTGGTCAAGCCTTCGGTGCGGGAGATCTATCAGGGCGCGGTCAGCCGGTTTCCACGCGCCTTGAGCTCGCGACTGGCGGCCAGCGTCTACGACGTGCCCCGAGAGCCAAGCTATGGAGCCATCGCCCAGATCCGCGGTTTCTTGAATCCAAACTTCTCGCTGCTTGATCTCCACGTGCGCGATCCTGGATTCCGCATCGACAGCCTTTCGGTCGGTGTGGTTCACAGCGTCACTCTCGTGCTTGAGGGCGACGACGAACGCGTGCGGCTCGCCGCGATCACGCGCTTCCTCAAGGACGCGCCCGTCTATCGCGCCAAACGCGTCTGGCAGGGTGTGGCCATGGTCAACAGCCTCAAGGAGCTCGACCTCTGCCGACGGCTGAAGGCGCCGTTTCTAAGTGGTCCGATGGTCGCCCCGCTGACAAGCAAGCCCACCGGCGAGGTCGCGATCGCGCCAGAACGGCTACCCTATCGCGCGAAGGTCGAGCGCGTTCGAGACGGGCTCGGAGCTTAACTGAAAAGGGTGCTCAGACCCAGCAAGCCGCAGTTCGGGTCGTTGACGAGATATAGCGGAACGTCGCGCATATAGTCGGCCATCTGCCCCTTCGCTTCGAACCGGCGACGCAGGATCTGGCGGTCGAGATGGCGTCCCCATGACAGGACGGTCGCGCTGATAATGTAGATGCCGCTCCTGGCGCCAACGGTCAGGACAAGATTGCCGCAGACGGCGCCAAGCCACGCCGACACCAGAGCGAACGTCTCGCGCGCCACGGGTTCCTCTCGCTCAGCGGCCGCGATCAGCGCCTGCGCGTTGTCGGGGCGCGCCGGGGCTCCAGCCAGCGTCGACAGGGCAAGCGCCACGTCAAGCAAGCCATTGCCGCAAAGCACCTTGTCGGCGGAGACGTGGCCGTATGTGTCGCGCAGAAGCCTAATCACAGCAGCTTCACGATCACTGGCCGCGGCGAGGTCGGCGTGCCCGCCCTCGGCGGCTGCGGCGGTCCACCCGACGAAACCGTCGGGGTAAAGTATCGACATGCCCACGCCGGTTTCGGACGGCCCGATGGCTCCCGCCGGCGCGTCGCGATGGGGCGCCCCTGCTCCTATGGACTCCAGAGCGCCGTGATCCAGCAACGGCACGGCCAAGGCCCGGGCGGTGAAGTCGTTGACCAGGCGTAGTCGATGGATCCCAAGCCCGGCCGCTATGCTCTCGGCCACAAGGCGCATCGGGGCGTGGGTAAGCTTGATCGCCCCATTGAGACTGGGGCCCGGCGCGGCGATGGCGACGCCGAGAATGGGGCCCGGCGCTTCAGCCAGGGCTCGCGAGAGGATCTCGATGAGCGCCTCCTGGCTGTCGCAGTCGACAACGCCGACGTCGACTGGCGCCCGGCCCGGCTCGGCCAGACCAATACGGGCCTTTTCGCCGTCAACGTCGGCGACGAGCGCGTAGGCCGTTTTTTCTTGCGACACGATCATCGGCTCAGCTCCTGGGGGCCGCCAATGGGCGAGCGCCGTTCGGGATAGCCTCGCCAAACCCAAGCCGCTCGCCAAGGTGGCTCTGTGTCGCAATCCGCCACGTGATCCTGGGAAAGGTTCTCCTAGCAAACCACCATGGGCGGGGCCCTCTGACCGACGGGGCGGAGCCCGTCATTCACCGCGAGGGCTCACTCTCGACGTGGGAAAGACCTGGCCGTAGAGCAGTTCGGCGAGGCGCTGTCCCATGTCGCCTTCATCGCCGTAGGGGAGCGGCCGGCGCGCCCCAGGCCGCCCTGGAAGGCAAAGACCTAGGCCCGCGCCCGTCGATCACGCAGCCGACGGGCTCCGGGACCAAATGGCTACTCGGCCGCGACTGGAACCGGCTCAACGTCGGAGGGCATGGCGTGTCCGGCCAGGGCCGCGTCGAGCGCTTCCTTGTCCAGCGCCTTCTCCCAACGGCTGACAACGATGGTGGCCACGGCGTTACCGATGAAGTTGGTGAGAGCCCGGCATTCGCTCATGAAGCGGTCGACGCCGAGGATCAGCGCCATCCCGGCCACGGGTACGCTCGGCACGACGGACAAGGTGGCGGCCAGGGTGATGAAGCCCGCGCCGGTAACACCCGCGGCGCCCTTGGACGACAGCATGGCCACGCTAAGCAGGAGCAGTTGGTCGCCCAGGGACAAGTGGACACCAGTGGCCTGGGCGATGAACAAGGCCGCCAGGGTCATATAGATGTTGGTACCATCGAGATTGAACGAGTATCCCGTGGGCACCACCAGGCCCACGACAGGCTTGGCGCAACCGGCCCGCTCGAGCTTGTCGATCAAGCTGGGCAGCGCCGATTCCGACGAGCTGGTGCCCAGCACCAATAGCAACTCGCTCTTCAGATAGCGGATCAGCTTCAGGATCGAGAAGCCGTTGAACCAAGCCACCGCGCCCAGCACCACGATCACGAAGATGATCGAGGTGACATAGAAGGTCGCGACCAAGGCGGCCAGATTGACCACCGAGCCGATGCCGTACTTGCCGATAGTGAAAGCGAAAGCCCCGAAGGCGCCGATCGGGGCCGCCTTCATCAGAAGGCCGACCAGGCGGAAAAAGGCGTGGGCGATCGACTCCAGGAGGTCCACCACGGGCTGGCCCTTGTCGCCGATCAGGACGAGCGAGACCCCGAACAGGATAGAGAAGAACAGCACCTGCAGGATATCGCCGTCGGCGAAGGCGGCCGTGACGGTGGTTGGAATGATGTTGCTGAGGAATCCAACGATCGTCGTCTCGTGGGCCTTGGCGGCGTAATCAGCGACCTTGTCGCTATGGAGCGTCGCCGGATCGATGTTCATCCCAGCGCCCGGATGAACCAGGTTGCCGACCACCAGGCCCAGCACCAGCGCCAGGGTTGAGAAGGTCAGAAAATAGGCGAAGGCCTTCAGCACCACCCGCCCGAACTTCCCCAGGTCGCGCATGCCGGCGATGCCTGTTGCGATGGTCAGGAAGATCACCGGGGCGATGACCATCTTCACCAGCTTGATGAAGGCGTCGCCGAGGGGCTTCAGGTCGGCGCCGAACTTTGGCCAGAAGTGCCCGATCAAGGCGCCGGCGATAATGGCGACCATCACCTGGACATAGAGCTGCGCGTACCAGGGACCGGGACGCGGCGATGCGGCGGCGGAAGGGGTTTGGGGGATCATCCGGCGGGCTCCTGGGCTGGCTTCCTCGCACGCCCTTTCAAGCCGGGCGCTTGCGACCACAGTGGCTCAGCCCTCTGAAACCGGGAGTCTCCCCGCAAGAAAACCCATAAGCATATGTTTAAATAAAAGAATATGCCCTTCCGGGCTCGCCAACCCCACCAAATGAGTGCCATAATCAGCCCACATCTGGTTCAGATTGTGCGGTTCATGACACAAGCTCCATCGGTCGACCCGACAGCGCTCTCCGCCGCTCCTCCTCTCCTTCCGTCTCGCCGCCTCGCCGCTGTCGTCCTCATGACGGCGATGATCGGCGTTCTACTGGTCTGGTTGGTGGGAGCGCTGGTGGAGCAGCGGGCGATGGCCGCCTTGCAGGCGCGGTCGGCCGCTTCGGCTGCGTTGCACGCCGCGGTGCTCCGCAGCGAGCTCGACAAGCAGCGTGCGCTGCCGCTTGTCCTGGCTGACGACGCCGACGTCAAAGCCGCCCTCGCCACGCGCTCCGCGCCGCGCCTGGAGGCTTTGTCGCGCAAACTGGAGGCGCTCGGGACTCAGGCGCGTACCGCGGCGGTCTACGCCATCGCGACCGACGGCATCACCGTCGCCGCCAATAACTGGCGCCTGCCGACGAGCTTCGTCGGTGCGGACTATCGATTTCGGCCCTATTTCACCAAGGCCCTGCGCGACGGTTACGCCGAGCAATTCGCCCTGGGCACCGTCAGCCGCAAGCCAGGCCTCTACCTCGCCCGCAGGGTCGACGGCCCATCGGGCCCGCTGGGCGTCGTGGTGGTCAAGTTGGAGTTCGACGGTGTCGAGGCCGCATGGCGGGCCATCGGCGAGCCGGCCTTTGTGGTCGACCGCCAAGGCCTCGTGCTGATCGCCAGCGAGCCACGATGGCGCTTTCTGTCGCGAGACCCCTTACCTCAGGCCAGCCGCGACGCCTTACGGGCCCAAGGTCAATACGGCAAGGCGACCTTCGCGCCCCTGCCCTTGCGCTCGGCGTCCGGCACGGTCGTCCGCACCGACACGCCCCGCGCCGAGCGGCAGATCGAGACACGCCTTCGCGAGATCGCCCCCGGTTGGACCCTGCACCTTCTCAGCACCGCCGTTCCCGCCGAGCAGGCCGCGACAGCGGCGCGATGGATCACCGCCCTGGTCTGGACCCTGTTGAATGCCGCCCTGCTGTGGTTGTGGGTGCGGCGGCGGCGGATCAGCCTGGCCGCCCAGCGCGACCGTGAGGCTCGTTTAGAACTAGAGCGCAGGGTCAAAGCGCGCACCCAGGATCTGACCCAAGCCAATCGCGCCTTGTCGCACGAGGTCGAAGAACGCCAGCGCACCGAAACACGGCTTCGCTCACTGCAAGCCGACCTGATCCAGGCCAACAAGCTCGCCTCGCTGGGTCAGATCACCGCCGGCGTGGCGCACGAAATCAACCAGCCGGTGGCGACGATCCGCGCCAGCGCCGACAACGGCCTGCTGCTGCTCTCCTGCGGCGACCGCGAAGCGGCTGGCCAGACCCTCACGACCATCGTCGCCATGACCGAGCGGATCGGCCGGATCACAGACGAGCTGCGGGCCTTCTCCCGCAAGGCCGATGGTCGTGTGGAGCCGACTCTGGTCACCGAGGTGATCGACGGCTCGGTGCTGTTGACCGCGAGCCGATCGCGCCGCCAGGAGGCCAGGCTCGTGCGACAGGGCGAGGCCGGGGGCTTGAGCGTTCTGGGCGAGCGGGTCCGGCTTGAGCAGGTGCTGGTGAATCTGTTGCAAAACGCCTTCGAAGCCGTCGAGGATCGCAAGGATGGCGTCGTCACCGTCACCGTGCGCGATCGGGGCGACATGGTCGATGTCGCGGTCAGCGACAACGGCTCTGGTCTTGCGCCGGAGGTGGAGGCGGCTCTGTTCACGCCCTTCCTGACCACGAAGCCTCGCGGCCTGGGCCTTGGCCTGGTCATCGCCCGTGACATCGCCGCCGACTTCGGCGGCGACCTGACCGCGACCTCGGCGCCAGGGCAAGGCGCGACCTTCACCTTGACCCTGCGCAAGGCTGTTCCATGAGCGCGACGGTCAACAAGGTCCTGCTCGTGGACGACGACGAAGCTTTGCGGAGCGCGGTGGCGCAGGGCCTGATGCTGCGTGGCTTCGACGTCTCCGCGTTCGACAACGCCTCGGCGGCGCTCAAGGCGCTGTCGCGAGACTTCGGGGGCGTGGTGGTGTCGGACGTGCGGATGCCCGGCATGGACGGCTTGGCGCTGTTCGAGCGCATCCAGACGATCGATCCCGACATCCCCGTGCTGCTGATTACCGGTCACGGCGACGTGGCCATGGCCGTCGCGGCCCTGCAGGACGGCGCCTACGACTTCGTGTCGAAGCCCTTTCCGATGGAGCGACTGACGGCGGCGCTGTCGCGCGCCCTGGGAGAAGCGCGGACTGGTGCTGGACAATCGACGCCTGGAACTGGCCGCTCAGGCCGTTGGCGGCTCGCCCCTGCTGGGCGACACCCCCGTGATCCGACGCCTGCGCGCCACCGTCGCTCAACTGGCTGACGCCGAGGTCGATGTCCTGGTCCAGGGCGAGACCGGCGTGGGCAAGAATCTGGTGGCCCAGGCCCTGCACCGCGGCGGAACACGCCGCGCCCGGCCAATGATCACGGTCAACTGCGCGGCCCTTCCAGAAGCCGTATTCGAGAGCGAACTGTTCGGCGCGGTCAGCGGCGCGGGGGGCGGCAGGCCGGGTATCGGCCGCATCGAGCGCGCCGACCGCGGCGTGCTGTTCCTGGACGAGATCGACGGCCTCTCGCCGACGATGCAGGCCAAGTTATTACGCGTGGTCGAGGCGCGAGAGATCTGGCCCCTCGGGGCGTCCGAACCTCGCCACCTCGACCTGCGCATCATCGCCGCCAGCCAGGTCGACCTCGCCGAAGCGGTGCGCAACGGGACATTTCGCGCCGACCTTTATTATCGCCTCAACGTCGTCACCCTGGTGGTTCCCCCCCTGCGCGAGCGGCGCGAAGACGTCGCTTTGCTGTTTGGCCAGTTCCTGGCCGCCGCGGCGGCGCGCCTACGGCGTCCCGTACCGCGCCTGGCGGCCGCGGATCGCGACCATCTTCTCAACCACGATTGGCCCGGCAACGTCCGCGAACTCGCACACTACGCCGAGCGCCTGGCGCTGGGGCTGTCGAGCGCGCATGGCGAGGAGTTCCGGAGCGTTTCCGGAGGTCTCGCGGAAAAGACGATGCGGTATGAGGCCATGATCATCCGCGAGACACTCGCGGCTTGCGGCGGCGACGCGCGAAGAGCCATGGCGATCCTGGAAACGCCGCGTAAGACGTTCTACGACAAGCTGCGGCGTCACGGTATCGAGATCGATAGATATCGCTCACCCAAGCGTCCGGCGCATGGCTAGAGTCTCGGCGAACGACGGCTAAGAGCCCTGAGCGCCTGGCCCAAAGCGGACATTCTCAACTTCGCTGATGAGTCAAAGGCAGCCATTGGCCCGCTTCAGGGAAGTGAACGCCAGACCCTGATGCAGTCGCCCTCTCGGCCACCACGCGTGGGCGCAGGCGGGGGCTTCCTTTCGGGCGGCGATGTGAAGTTTGGCCAGACGCTTCTCGCAACGCTCGCGGACCATCTCCCGCGGCACGCCGATCCGCTCTTCCGGCCACGTCAATTGCTCGGCGTAGTGGCGATACGGAGCGGAGGGTGTTCGCACCCAGCGCTCCTGCCGGTGTGGCAGGTCATCCAACAGGGCGGGGCGGAATTGCGCTTTGAGGCGGACATCCGCCCGCGAGCGCCATGGCTCACGGACGGAATCCCCCACCTGCGGCTGAGGGGCGGGACGGCGGTGATTTGTCCACCGTCCTCAGCCACCGGTACGGCTTGCATGTCGCCTGTATCATTAGGGACGGCGGACAAGCCTGGAGGACCGTCGCCGAGACGGGTGGCGATCACGGCCCTCTACTGGGACATTACCAAAGCGCGCGGTTCGGGCCGACGCCGCGATGTCTCAGTTTGTTGACCTGACGTCTCAATCTGGCGAAGCGGCGTTCAGCGAAGCCGCGCATAAAAAAGGCGCGGCGGTCACCCGCCGCGCCTCATTTTCAACGCCTCTTGGCGACGATCAGAAGAAGCGCTCACCGATGCGAATGGTGTCGCCCGGAGCGACGACGATCGACGGCGTCAGTTCGCTCTTATTCTCCGTCGTCTCGCCGTTATGCTTGATCCAGACGTTCTTCTTATCCGCGCGATAGGTGAAGCCGCCGGCGGTGGCCACGGCGTTCAGCACGGTTAGGCCGGACGTGTAGGGATAGGTGCCCGGCTTCTCCACCTCGCCGAGGATGTAGAAGGGACGGAAGGTCAGCACCTCGGCGCTAACGCGCGGGTCCTTGAGATAACCATCGCTAAGGGCCTTCTGAACCGCTTGCTGGAATTGACCCACGGTCATCCCGCCCGCCTTGATCTCGCCGATCAGCGGTAGGGACATCAGGCCGCTGCCAGTGACGAAGAACTCGCCCGACAGCGAGGGTTCGCCATACACCGTGACTCGGACCTTGTCCGACGGGCCCAGCAGATAGTCCATGGACTGCGCCGGCGTGACGGCGGGCGCGCTCGGAGAAACGGCCTGAGCATGCGCCGCGCCAGTCATGGCGCCGAACGTCATGAACACGGCCAGCGCCAACATGGAGAGGGCGCGAGACAGTTTCGAAACACCGATCATTGCGAAGCTTCTCACCTTCAGACTTACAAGACGCGGAGATTGAAATTGCACATCGCACGTGACCGGCCGATGAACAAGGTGAAGTCTCAGGCCGCTCGCGCTTTACTGAACTGGATGATCTTAGGCTCGCCACCATCTAGTCTAACAGCGGTAAGCACGCCGGTCGCATAGGCGCCGGTGTCCACATTGATCCGCCGCCGGCCGATGAAGACCTCCTCCACCGGCGTATGGCCATGCACCACGACGGCGTCCAGGCCGTGAGCGTTGTCCAGGAACTCGTTGCGTATCCAGAGCAGGTCGGAAGCGACCTGACGCTCCAGGGGCAGGCCAGGACGCACGCCGGCATGGACGAAGACGTGATCGCCGTAGACGACCATCAACTCAAGCTGCCTTAGGAAGGCCTCATGGGTCGGCGGGAAAGCCGCGCGGAAGGCCAAGCGCGTCTGCTCCCACACCTCGGGTTCGGCGCGCCCGACGGGTCGCTGCACGCCGTAGGAGGCCATGGTCTCCCCGCCGCCGTATTCCACCCACGACGGCCCGGCCATCGGATCGTCGAGGAAGTGCAGCAGCGTCTCCTCGTGATTGCCCATGAGAGCTCGGAACTCGAAGCGCCCCTCAGCGGACTGTTGGCGCAGGTCGATCAACCGATCGATCACGGCCGCAGACTGAGCTCCCCGATCAACGTAGTCGCCCAGCATGATCAGGACCGGCCGGTCCTGGCGCCCCAGCGTACGGAAATCTTCCGTCATACGTTCGATCAGGCCATCCAGGAGATCGAGCCGACCATGCACGTCCCCAACGGCGTAGAGCAGGCGTCCGTCGGTGGACGCCGCGCGGTGGGCTTGCTGCTTCGGCCGAAAGAGAGATTTGAACATCGAGCTCGCCAGGTCGGCGACGGGCGCCGTGAAGATCATTCAATTTTGCCCCAGCCCGCCTCTCAGTTCAACGGCGCGCAGGCCGGTTAACCCTGAATTTAGCAAACCAGTTCTCGATCAATTTACCTAATATATATCACCCGCATTAGAGTTAATACCGAAATTACCTTCGTCTTACATTTCAATTATACCATCTAAATTCAGCTCAAATTTGGGCCCGCGATGAATATTGACCCCACGAACACAGCGGGGTCAGCATGTTCAACACGCGCAACATTGTTACCGGACTGATCAGCGCCGCGGCGCTGATGGCGGGCGCTAGCGCCCATGCCGGTTCGATGCCCTTCATGCCTCGCGGCGAAGGCGTGGGCGCGCCGATGGGCTTCGCTGAGCTGTGCCGCCGCGACGTCGCCACCTGCGGCCTACCCTCAGGCCAGCTGGCCTTGATGGGGGTGGACGCGCCGGCGGGGTCCGCGCTCACATCATCGGTCGGCGCGCAGCCCGCGAGCCCGTTCCAAGCGGCGCACGCCGTGTCCACGAGCGAAGAGGCGAGCCCGCCCCCAGCGGTCGCGCCGACGCCCATCGCGTTGAGCGAGGACGCGATCGCAGGCCAGGGGAGCGTGAACGTCGCCGGTTCAGAGGCGGCCGCCACGACGGCTCTGATGACGTGGATGTCCCGCAGCGAGCGCGAACAGCTGAAGCTGCTCAACCAGGTCAACCAGTTGGTCAACCGCGAGGTCAAGAAGGCGAGCGATCTCGATCTCTATGGCCAGCCCGAATATTGGTCGTTGCCGCGCCTGGTCGATGGCAAGCTCTATGGCGACTGCGAGGACTACGCCCTGGAGAAGCGCCGCCAGCTGATCGCCGCCGGCGTGCCCCAAAGCGCCCTGTCTCTGGCCGTCGCCTTCACCGCTCGGGGTGAGAGCCACGCGGTCCTGATGATCTCGTTGAAGAGCGGCGATTGGGTGCTGGACAACCTGACCCCCTGGGCGACGCCCTGGGAGGACCTGAACTACCGCTGGGTCGAACGCCAAGTGCCCGGCACCGCGCTTTGGACAAGCGCAACCTAAGTCAGTCGGTTCAACCGAAAAGCCCCGGGCCAAGGTCCGGGGCTTTTTCTCTACCGTCGCTACCCAGGCCCGATCGCAACAAAGAAACGCCCGCCCCGGTGGCCGGAGCGGGCGTTTCTTCATATCGATGTGACGTGGGAAAGCCGATCCGCGCTCTACAGGAGCGAAGAAACGCCCCAGGCCAGCAGCCCCCAAAGACCCAGGGACGCCAACATCGCCAATCCCAGGCCAGCCAACGGCGCGAGGCGCGAATCCGGCGCCGAGAGGGCCATGTCCGTGGGGGAGAACGAGATTTCTACGTCGACCATGGTCGCAACTCCTGCTTGTCCAAGGAGTACTGCGATGGCGGTAACGCCCCATGAAAAATCAGGGTTTATTGGGATTAAACACGACGAGGCGCACGCATCGGCTCGCAGCCGCCTTGTTCCGTTCGCGTCCAACATCGAGGTCGCTTGTCAGCGCCTTCTAACCCGCCTCCCCCTGAAAGATAGTTTAAGACTGGCGCGCCCGTACGGTCGTTGCCGTCCTATCAAAGGGCGATGTCAACCCGAACCTACGACGGCTTATTGAGGCGCGGCCTTGGCCTGCTGTTGCTTTGCACGTTCAGACACGATCAAGAACGCCAGACCTATCCGCCCCGCCGGATCGCGGATGCTGTTGGCCAAGGCGGTCAATCGCCTGGGCCCGCGGCCTCGCGCGAACTCCGTGCGCGCTTGGTACATCACCTGTTGGCGAACAGCCGGCGTCAAGAGCGGCCAATGTTCGTAAGCCAGTCGCGCACGGCTCTCGAAGAGGCTGGTCTGGAGCGGCGCTACGGACAGCGAATGGTCAAGGGCCGCATTGGCGGCGTCGACATCTCCGCGCTGGAACTGCACGGCGGCCATACGCAGCCAGGCGCCGCCGGAGGCCGGACGCAGAGCGACCTCACGTTCGGCACGGGCCAGCATGCGCTTTTGGATATCGGGATCCTTCGTTTCCCGTGCGAGGTCTTTCTCGACGCTACTCGCCAGAACTTCCGCCGACGCGGTCGGCGCCCAGGCCATGTCGCCGTCGAAGCGCGACGCCACCAGGGGCGTTGCGAAAAGGAGGGAAACAAAGAGGACGCCACCAGCGAAGACGAAACCGCTCACCGTATTCGGGGGCGGCGCGCGGCGCGACGGCGGGGCGGCCGTCACCGCGCCGAGGCCAACGACGAACAGCGCCTGCAGCGCGGGCACTTGGACAGCGAAATCCGAGAGGCCGTGGATCAGAACCAGAACGGCCGCGGCCACGGTTGCGCGAGCCAGCGCGCCGGCCGTGCCGGGTTGGAGACCTTCGCGCGCGGCCCGCCAAAGCGCCGCCAGAGCCCAGGCCGCCATAAGGACCGTGGCGACGATCCCGCCTTCCTCCAACCATTGAAGATAGAGGTTGTGGGTGGCCCGCACGTCGAAAAGGATCCGCAAGGTCTCGCTGGTGATGATCAGCTGGTTGACGACCGGGAATGAGCCCAGGCCAAATCCAAACCATGGCGACCCTTGGAACGCCTGCCAGTGCGCATCGAAGATCGCCCTCCGTACGACCAGGTCGCCTTCGAGATTCTCGAGACGAGCCGCCGTGAGATCGGCGCTTCGCATGGCCACGCCGATGACGACCAGCAGAGCCGCGGCGCCGCCGATGATGGCGACCGCGCCTAGCTTGCGACCTTGGGCCAAGACCTGCCACGTCAGCAGAACCGCCAGGGCGACCACGGTGGCGAAAATCCCCGCACGCGACGCTGTCATGGCGAGCGCGACAGCGAACACCGCCGCGGCTCCAAGAGACAGGCTCGCATCGAAACTCATCCGCTCGAGGCGAAGTCTGCCGCCGGTTCGGTGAAGGGCCTGGGAAAAGAACGCCACGGCGAACACGACACCGATACCCATCAGCGTCGCGGCGCTATTGGGACTCAACAAGGTCGCCGTGAGCCGCCGTCCGCTCCTCAGCGTGACATGATCCACGATGGCCAGCGCCGCGAACGCGCTCAAGGCCAGCAACATCCACCAGATCAATGTGCGACGTCTGGTCTCCGAGGCTCCGATGATCCACGCCGCGTTGAACAGGCAGGCGAGCCCAAGGAGTCGAAACAGGTTCAGGACAAGCGAGGAACGATCCACCGTGATCGAGCCCGCGCCCTTACCGATATAGGCCCAGACTGGATGTGGACCGCCTGGCCCAAACGGCGTCAGCGCCCAGGCGGCGGCGACCAGCATGCCCAAGAACATCAGGCCTGGCCAAGGCGTTCCCAGAATGCCCGGGACGCGCCGAGCCCAGCCGCATGTGGCGAGCAGGGCCAACAGAAAAAGCGCGTGCAAAGCGCCAAAAACAGAGGCGACCGCGACGTCGCTGGCGCCGAACACGACGATTTCGGCCAAGACGAGCGCAACGAGGGCGCCGATCGCGACGCCCTCGGAGACTTTTAGCGTTCGGGCTCTTGCCGCGCCGGGCGATGGCGAGCCCCCGCCCGAACGCGTTCTAGTCCGCATAGTACTTTCGATAGTTCGCGTAATAGTAATAGGAGTCGCCGTAGCCGTAACGAGACTGGGCCTTGAGGTCCATCTGGGTCAGAGCAACGCCTGCGATGAACGCCCGCGTTCCCTGCAGAAGAGCCAGGGCCGATTGCACGGCCTTAACGGGCGTCTTCTTCCAACGAACCAGCATCACCACGGCGTCGGTATGCGGCGCGAGGATGCGCGTGTCGGCGATCGCCAGCAGCGGCGCGGTGTCGAGCAACACGATCTCGTAACGGCCACGCAACTCCTGCAGCAGGCGGTGCATGGCGGCAGACCCCAACACATCACGCGGCGTGTAGGCCGACTTCGCCAGCGGCAGGATATGGGCGCCGCTCTCGTCGCTAACCAAGGCCTGTTCCAGGGTGGAGACACCGTTCAACACTTCCAGCAGACCTACCTGGGCAGGCTCCTTGAGGAACTGGCTGATCGCGCTTTGACGAAGATCGCAATCGACGACAATGACCTTGGCGCCCGACGTCGCGAGGGTGCGCGCCAGTGAGAAGGTCGTCGTCGTCTTGCCCTCACCCGGAAGGGACGAGGTCACCGCGATCACTTTCACCGTTTCGCCGACCTTCGAGAACAGGATCGACGCCCGGAGCTTCCGGAGACTTTCCGCAAAGCTGGAGAGCGGCTTGATCAACAGATAGTCCGGCGGCGTCACGCCTCGGAGGGTCTTCGCATCGTCGACCGTGGTGTCGAGCGACGGCACGGCGCCCAGATAGGGCAGGCCCAGGCGACGCTCGACCTCGTCTTCGGTGAACAGACCCGCCATCAGGATTTCGGCGAGGACGATCGACGCCAAGCCCGCGCCGAGCGCCAGCACCAGGCCGAGCGCCAGGTTCAGGGACGGCTTGGGATAGCTGGCGCCGGTCGGGATCTTGGCCGGCGACACGACACGGGCGTCAGCCTGCTCGATACCTTCTTGAGTCGTCGTCTGCTTGAAGCGCGACAGCAAGGTCTCGTACAGCGTCTTGACGGATTGAGCCTTGCGCTCCAGCTCCGCCAAACCGATCGCGGCGCGGTTGTTGCCCGCGAGCGTGCCCTTGGACTGCGAGACGCTGGAGGCGACCGAGCCGGTCCGCTGGCGCGCCACCTGAGCCTGGGCTTCCAGGTTCGAGATGATGCGGCGGATTTCAGCCTGGATCTGGGTGTCGATGTCGGCCAGCTCGCGCTTGGCCTTCAGCAGGTCCGGGTGGCGATCACCATAGCGGCCGCTCAAGTCCGCGACCTGGGCGCTCTTTTCGGAGCGCTGCTTCCGCAATTGTTGCACGACCGGCGAGTTCAGAGATTCGCCGACGTCCTCGCCGGTGCTGCCCCGCGCCAACTGTTGGCGCGCGATCGACAAGCGAGCGTCCGTCTCAGCCTGAGCGGCCCGGCTGAGCGCCAGCTGCTGGTTCAGACCCGAAATTTCCTGCTCCGTAAGGGTCGCCCCTTCGGCGCTGAGCAAGTTGTTGGCGATCTTGTATTGCTGCACGGCGGCGTCGGCCTGCGCGACCTGATCGCGAAGCTCGCCCACGCGGGTGTCCAGCCACTCATTGGCCTTCTGCGTCGCGTCGAACTTGGCTTCAAGCTGCTCGGTCAAATATAGATTGGCGAAAGCGTTCGCCAACTCCGCCGCGCGTCGAGGATCGGTGTGCGTGTACTCGATCGAAATCAGATAGGTCAGGCCGGAGCGCCGTACCTTCAGCCCGTCGAGCACATTGTCGACGATCCGTTCGCGACGACGCTGCAGTTCGGTCGGATCGGTGACGGCGACAGGCGCGGCCGCCTTTTTCAACGACGAGAACCAAGCCGTCGCGCCCTTGGCCTTGGGCAGGAAGGGATTGAAGTAGGGGTCTTGCTCAAGCTTCAGATCCTTGACGACCCGCGCGGCCAGCGAACGGGACTTCAGAACCTCGACCTCGGTGTCGACAACGGCGGAGTCCGCGGGCAAGCCCGACAGCACCGCGCTCATGTCGGTCACCTGTTCCTTGCGCACATCCAGCATGACTTGAGCCACCGCCGTATAGCGGGGCGTCTGCTGCAGCGTGAAAAGAACCACGGCGGCGAAGACCACCACGGCCACCGCCGCGAACAGCCGAAAACGCCGTCTGAAGGTCGCGATCGCGATATTGAGATCAAAAGACAACGCTCCGGTGTCATTCACCGGAGCGTTCGAAGTTTCATAACCGGAGCCGTCCATAACCACTCTCAGTAATCGGCAAAACTTGCCGTTTCGTGGACGTGTTTCTTAAAACTGAAGCGCGACAGACGCGATCAGCTTGTTGTCCTTGAACGACGCGCCAGATTGGGCGCCCGACGAGTCCTGCTTGAGGTAGTTATAGGTCAGGAACAGACCCACCCGACGGTTCAGCAGATAGGTCGCCGTCGCCGAGAAGTTGTCGCGCTTGTCGTCGCGATCAACGCCCTTGTAGTTGTCCTTGCCGTGCGTGTAGGCGGCCGAGAGCAGGACGTTCCGCATCAGTTCGTGGTCGATCGACGCGCCGATATTGTTAGAGATGAAGCCCTGCGACCCAGGCGCGGTCGATTCCTCGATGCTCCGCGAGCCATTCAGGCCGATCGTCGTGAGCTGGGTCGGGAACCATTCCAGTCGGCCGACTGCGCTGAAGCCGTCGATATCGGCGAAGATAGGATTGTCGTACGACTGCTTCATGTAGCCGACCTGAACGTCGCCACGCACCAGCTCCGAAACGTCGAAGTTGGCGCCGACGCCGAGAACATAACCGTCCGAGGTGCGGTCGGAGGCGGCGATGTTGGCGTCGTAGTCCTTCTTGTTGCCCGTGGCCGACAGATAAACCGCCGTGTCGGGGCTGACCGCATACTCGGCCTTGGCGCCGTAGTAGAGTTCGTTGCGGTCACGGAAGTCCTGATCGACGATACCCGTACCGGCGACGTTCGGGACATCCTTGTAGTTGAAGTCCTTGTCATCCAAGCGACCCGTCACGCGGAGACGATTGAATTCCTTGGCCAAGGAAATCGTGCCTTGGGTCAGGTCGTACTTCACCGGCTTACCCGAAGCTGTGGGCGCGGTCGGGGAGGTGCGGGGCTCGACGAGGCGCTGGGTCTGAATCGAGCCAGTCAGGTTCGAGCCACGCGCGATGTCGACCCGGCCATTCGCAGCGACCGTGTACTCTTCGGCGTCTTCGGAACCATTGTCCGAATAGCGGATAATGTTGCCGCCAGCGAACAGGCCTAGGGCGTGACGCGACCAGTCGGAGCGAACCGCCAGCTCGGGCTTAACGCGCCAGATCGTGTCGTCGACCTTGTTCGTCGCCTGAGCGTAGATGTTGTCGTTGTGTTCGACGTCGACCGTCATGCGCGGATAGAGCGTGAATCCGCCTGCCTTCTGGCCAGTCGCCTCATAGTCAGGGCGCGGGCGCTGACGGACGCTGACGTTCTTGGCGCGATCGAAGTTAGAGCCGGTTTGTTGAGCCAGGCCAACCTGAGGAAGAGCCAGAGCGATGCAGGCCATAGCGGCCGAGCACATTAGGAGTCGCATGTTTATCCCCACCAGTAGGTGGCGGCCAGCGCACGTCGTGACGCGCCGGTCCGCCCCGGAATTGTATTTCTGTTAGCCGCCGCAGTACGCAGCGACCACGCCGGCGCACGGATCGAACGGAGCCGGCGTCGTGGTCGTCGTGCCGCCACCCGCCGTCGTGCCGGCGTCACCGCCCGCTGCGGTCGAAGACACGCCTTGCAGGCTCACGAGCACGCTGGGGGCGCCCCCGTCGGTCGTGGCGGCCGTGACGGTCGCCGACTGCCCGGTGGCCGCCAACTGCTGCTGCACAGCCGGAGCCGAAGCCACTTGTTGAGCCATTTCAGGAGCGACCGCGGCCGCAACCTGAATGGCGACGCCGGCGCTGACCGTACCGTTCGAAACCGCCTGCACCAGCGCCGCGGCGATCACGGTCGGCGAAGCGCCGGAAGCCGCCAGAGCGGCGGAAACCGCGGCTTGGATAGCGGCAAGCTTCGCCTGGGCCGACAGACGGGCGAAGCCCGGCTGCGCTGCAGCTTGTTGAGCTGCGGCTTGGATCGTAGCTTGCAGCGAAACGGCGGTAGGAGCCGGGGTATTTTGAGCCCAGACCTGACCAGCGCCCATGGGCGCCAGCGCAACGGCCAAGCTGATAGCGATCGCCCGAACGCGATGAGAAGCCATGACTGCTCCCTCCAATTTAACGGCGTCCCTTTAGGACAATGTAAACGAATTCTCTAGCCCAGAACGCGCGCATCCGTCGATTTCTCGGCAGAGGCGTTTCCCGGAGAGCACACTTCCCGTGCAATCCCCGCGAAAGAACACGCGAACGAGCCTTAGACTAAGATTATGACGCGTCTCTCCGCCCCCGGCAGAACTATCAGACTTCGTCAGCAGGCTCGTTAGGCCTAAAAAAACACGCACGCCGTCGTATTGCAACGCCGCAACTGGAAAATCCATAGAAAATGCTGAGAATCTGACCGTTTTCGCGTATTAAGCGATCAAATAGTTCGGTTAACCTGCACTGACTTGGTTAAGATTAGGCCGCCGCCGTGGTTAACCCGGGAACTTGCTGGCGCTGTACGAGGCAGCCGTACCAACCAAGGCCCGCATAGGTCTCGTACCCTGGCGTCAAGGCGTAGCCGACCGTGACGTCGCCATCGGCATAGCTCCCCATCGCCCCCGCCGACGTATCGAGGGGGAAAATTTCGCTGAGAACGCCTTGATTGTCGGAGGACGCCAGAACGCGCCCCTTCTGGTCGAGCAGCATGACACGTGAGCGTTCACGCTCCTCGCTGGTGAGGCGAACGCCGTCCACAACCGCCTGAGCTTGCGGGCGCCAGTCGAAGTGAACCCCCAGGACGCCCAGCGGCTTCCCGCTAGCCTCGCCGCCGGCTCGTATGGCCGTCGCGTAGGTTGCGACGGGCGCATCGCCTAGCGCTCGACACTTCTCGATGTCGCAGGCGACGAAATCGTCTCCGCTCGCAGTGCCCAGCCCTTCCCGGAACCAGCGCGCGTCGGCCACGGATTGGCCCACGACATTTGGGTAGCGCGAGGGCCGACCATTGGCGACGACCCTGCCTCGCGCATCGCAAATCCAGAGGTCGAGATACACAGTATAGGCGTCAAGTATAACGCCAAGACGTTGGCTTGCATGAAGCCGGGAGCCTTCGCCCTCTTCTCCAAGACAGGCGACAACAGCCGAGTCCGTCGCCCACCAGCGCACGTCACAGGTTCGCTCATAGAGGTTCCGGTCGACGATCTCGATAGCATTGAGCGCCAAATCAGCTAGCCGCTGCCCCCGCATATGGGAAAGGATCGCTCCCCCGATCGCCGAGAGTTCGTCCAGATCAGCGCGGACCTGGCTCTCAAGCGCGGCCGCCACAGCGTCTATCTCGGTGGAGATTTTCTTGAATTCTTCGGCGACGATAGCGAAGCCCTTGCCGGCCTCGCCCGCGCGGGCCGCCACGATCAGAGCGTTGATCGAGAGCATTTTGGCCGCTCGGTTCACCCTCGCGATCTCGCCAATCTTCTCGCCCGCTACGCTCGAAAGTCGTTCGGACAAGTCCAGGATCCGTTCCGGACGAAAACTGGAGTCCTGCTCCATAACTGACGCGCCCCCACGCACGCTTAAGCGAATCACCTACCTCCAGGAAGATGACGCCGTCGCCATGACCGCGCGACGGCATGACACCACGCCTGCCGCTTCTTGTCGCCTCCACGATGTGAAAACGCCGGAACGCCCTTGAAACGGGCGCCCGGCGCTCAGAAAACAATCGTTTGCGAGGGGTTAGACGTCAACCTCGGCGTCCAACGCGTTCTCCTGGATGAACTCGCGACGCGGCTCGACAAGGTCGCCCATCAGCCGGCTGAACATGTCGTCAGCGTCATCAGCATGGTTGACGCGGACCTGCAACAGGGTGCGCGCCTCGGCGTCCAGCGTCGTCTCCCATAGCTGCTCGGGGTTCATCTCACCGAGCCCCTTGTAGCGCTGGATCGTCAGCCCTTTGCGTCCGGCGTCGAGCACGGCGTTCACGAGGTCAAGGGGCCCACGGACAGTGGTCGACTTGTCCTTGCGGCGGAACACGGCGCGACCGGAGAAGATCTCCGCCAGCCTGACCGCGCGCTCCGCCAGGCGACGCGCGTCGGCGGCGTGGAGCAGGACGTCGTCGAGCACCACGCGCTCGGAGACGCCGCGGCGCACGCGGCTGAACACAAAGCCGGTATCACCGCGCTCGCCGCTCCAGGGGCCGTCGCCCTCCTCGGCGTAGAGATCGAGGCGGCGCGCCGCGGCGGCGGGATCGGGCGCGTCACCCAGCAGGCCCGCTAGAGCGGCCTGCTCGATGGCGGTCGCCGGCGCGCGCGCCGCCAGACGGTCGATATTGCCCTTGGCGGAGCGGCAGGTCTGGACGAGGGCCAGCAGGTCCTGGCCGATCAGACGCTCGCCGGACGAAAGGTCCAGCTCAGCCCCGTCGACACCCTCGTCGACCAGGAACGCGTCCATCTCGGCGTCATCCTTCAGGTAACGAGAAGACTTGCCCTTACTGGCCTTATAAAGCGGGGGCTGAGCAATATAGATGTAACCGCGCTCGATCAGCTCCGGCATCTGCCGGTAGAAGAAGGTCAAAAGCAGCGTCCGGATGTGCGCGCCGTCGACGTCGGCGTCGGTCATCAGCACGATCTTGTGGTATCGCACCTTGTCCGGATTGAAATCGTCGCGACCGATGCCCGCGCCCAGAGCGGTGATCAGCGTGCCGATCTGGTCCGATGACAACATCTTGTCGAAGCGCGCGCGCTCGACGTTCAGGATCTTGCCGCGCAGCGGCAGAACGGCCTGATTGTCGCGGTTGCGGGCCTGCTTGGCGGAGCCACCAGCCGAGTCCCCCTCGACGATGAAGATCTCGGACTTGGCCGGATCCCGTTCCGAGCAATCGGCGAGCTTGCCTGGCAGAGAGGTGATGTCGAGCGCGCTCTTGCGACGGGTCAGCTCGCGCGCCTTGCGGGCGGCTTCGCGGGCCGCCGCGGCCTCCGCGATCTTCGACACGATAGCCCGCGCCTCGTTCGGGTGTTCTTCGAACCAAGTCGCCAGGCCTTCCTGCACCAGACCTTCAACGGCCGGACGCACTTCGGACGAGACCAGCTTGTCCTTGGTCTGCGAGCTGAACTTGGGGTCCGGCACCTTGACCGACAGGACGCAGGTCAGGCCCTCGCGGGCGTCCTCGCCGCCCAGATTGACCTTCTCCTTCTTCAGGATCCCCGAGCTCTCGGCGTAGTTGGTGATGATCCGGGTCAGGGCCGCGCGGAAGGCCGAGAGGTGCGTGCCGCCGTCCCGCTGCGGGATGTTGTTGGTGAAGCACAGCATCTGCTCGTGGTAGCTGTCGTTCCACCAGAGCGCGAGATCGACCTCGACCTTGTCCTTCAGACCGCGAACCGAGATCGGAGCCTTGAGCAGCGGCGTCTTGGCCTTGTCCAGGTGGCGAACGAACGCCTCGATGCCGCCCTCGTAGTGGAGCTTTTCCTCCCAGGGCTCGGCGTCGCGATGGTCCTTGAACCAGATCGTCACGCCCGAGTTCAGGAACGCCAGCTCGCGCAGGCGGTGTTCCAGCGTTTTCCGGTCGAACTCGATGAACGCGAAGGTGTCCCGTGACGGGAAGAAGGTCACCTCGGTGCCGGTCAGGGTCTCGCCCGCCTTCGGCCCCTCCTGACGCACGGGGGAGTCGCCGGTCACTTTCAGCGAGGTCACGGCGTCGCCGCGCTCGAAGCGCATCTGGTGGACCTTGCCGTTGCGGTGGATCAGCAGCTCCAGCCAGTCCGATAGCGCGTTGACCACCGAGACGCCCACGCCGTGCAGGCCGCCCGAGACCTTGTAGCTGTTCTGGTCGAACTTACCGCCAGCGTGCAGCTGGGTCATGATGACCTCGGCCGCCGAGACGCCTTCGCCCTCGTGCATGTCGACCGGGATGCCGCGTCCGTCATCGGTGACCGTCACCGAGCCGTCGGCGTTCAGGATCACCTGGACCTTGGTCGCGTGCCCGGCGAGGGCCTCGTCGATGGCGTTGTCGACCACCTCATAGACCATGTGGTGCAGGCCCGAGCCGTCGTCGGTGTCACCGATGTACATCGCCCGGGCGTTTGCGAACGGCGTCGAGGCCTTTCAGCACCTTGATCGAGTCGGCGCCGTACTGGGCGGCGGCTTCCTCGGTCGTCATTTCCGGGGTCGACAGTTCGGGAACTTGGTCTTCGGTGTTCTCGGTCATTCGTCTTCCAGAGTAGTCAGGCCGGCGTCGCACACGCGAACACCTAGCGCCCGACCCTTGAGATGGTCGAACAGCGACTCGTCCGTGCCGGTGAGGAAGGCCTGGAGCTTGAGCGCCGTGAGTTCGTCGGCCAATGCGGCTCGTCTCGCAAGATCGAGATGCGCGGCGACTTCGTCGAGCAATATTACAGGATTCGGCGCGGATTCCGCACGCGAAAGTCGCGCGGCCTGGGCCAAAACGAGGTTCAAAATCAGCGCTTTCTGCTCCCCAGTCGAGCATTCGGCCGCGGGCCGGTCTTTCTCGACATGGAAGATGGCCAGATCGCCCCGGTGCGGACCCGTCAGGGCCCGTCCGGCGGCGCCATCTCTTGCCCTGGCGGACAGGAGCGCAGCGGCGAGCTTCTCTTCTATTTCAGCGAAGGGAACGCCTTCCAGCGCGAGCTTTTCCCAATCGCCGGTCAAGGTCAGGCGCGCCTGGGGGAAAGGACGATCGCCGCGTCCATCGATCTCGGCCTGCAAGGCCTGGAGCGTGCGAGCCCGGGCTTGCGCCATCAGCGCGCCGCTCTCGGCCAGCCTCGCCTCCAATGCGTTGAGCCAAGTCGCATCGGGTGGCGCTCCGCGTTCGACCGCCTCGATCAGAAGACGCATCCGTTCGCGTTGGGCCTTGTCATAGGCGTTGGCGTTCGCCGCATGCTGAGGCTCGCCGGCGAAGACGAGCCGGTCAAAGAAACGCCGGCGCTCCGACGCCGCTTCCAGGAAAAGGCGATCCTGGGCGGGGGTGAGCCAGATTGGCCGGACGTGATCGGCCAAGCGGCCCGGTGAGACGGTTTCACCGTCGAGGCGAACCGTCCGACGGCTGGCGCCGCCCTGCTCGACGCCCGTTCCGATCCGAACGGGCGCGTCGGGGCCGCTCTCGACCTCCGCCGCGACAGCCCATGGTCGGCCAGTCGCCTCGCCGGGAAGCCTTCGTCCAACCTCGGCGAGGTTGGCGCCTCGCAGCCCCTTGCCGGGCGTCAGAAGGCTGATGGCTTCCAGCAGGTTGGTCTTCCCAGCGCCGTTAGGGCCGAACAGATAGACGCTGCGCCCGCTCGTCTCGAGTCGCGCGCGCTCGTAGGAGCGGAAGTCGGTCAGTGTCAGGGAAAGCAAAGCGGCCGACGCCATAAGCGCCTAATAGCACTTCACGCGAGATACGCAGCCTCGGACTTCAGGTGAAGCGGCCGCCCCCGGTCGCCAAATGCGCGAAGGCCTGAAGATCGCCCCGAAGGAGGTGAATCATATGCCGCCCGCCCACCAGGACGACCGCCCAGACGCCGACACTCAGAACGACCGCGGCGACGCGTTCCCAGGAAATGCGCATGTCCAGACTCCGTGAGAGTACGGACATGCGCCAGCACCTTGGCCGCAACAGGTCGGGATAATGGCGAAAGCTTGCGCCTTAACCGATCCTGTAGCCGCAGAGCTTGTTGCCATCGAGATCGCGGAAATAGGCGAAGTAGGCTTTGGGCATGCGCGAGCCTGGAGCGCCCTCGTCCTTGCCGCCGAGTTCGATCGCCTTGGCGTGAAAGGCGTCAACCTCCTCGACCGTGTCGAATGCGAACCCGCCCATCATGCCGTTGCCGACACAGGCCGGATTCCCGTCATAGGGGCCGAGCACGCCGAACATGCAGCCGTCGCCGCGGTAAAGGCGACCGCCCGAAGGATGGTCGAACAGCGGCTTGAAGCCGATCGAGCCCAGGAGAGCGTCGTAGAAGGCCTTGGCCTTCTCCAGATCGTTCGAGCCGACCGTCACATAGTTCACCTTGGCCATGGCCACCTCCCGTTTTCTTAGAAAACGGACCTTGGCATGAGCTTGGCGTGATCGCAACCGGACGAACTATTGGCCCAGGCCGAGGACCTTGCGCAGGAACTGTGTCTCCACCTCGCGGCGGCGGTCGTTATTGGCCTTCTTCAGGAAGCCGTGACCCTCGTCCTTGAACTGCACGTACCAGGTCTCCACGCCCTGCTCACGCAGCTTGGCGACAACCTGGTCGGACTCGGACTTGGGGACGCGCGGATCGTTCCAACCCTGCATGACCAGCATCGGCTTGTTGATCTTGCCGACATTGTTGAGCGGCGACATCGTCTCGAACGCCTTCAACATTTTGGGATCGCGCTCGTCGCCATACTCGGCGCGGCGCAGGTCGCGGCGGTAGGCTTCGGTGTTCTGGAGGAACGAGACGAAATTGCTGATCCCGTAACGCTCGACCCCGCCGGCCATACGGTCGGAATAGTGGGTCATGACGGCCAGAGACATGTAGCCGCCGTACGACTGGCCATAGACGACGACCCGGCTGGAATCGAGGTCGGGCTGGGTCGCGATCCAGTCGAGCAGCGCGCCGATGTCCTTGACCGAATCCTCGCGTTTCTCGGCGTTGTCGAGGTTCAGGTAGGTCTTGCCGTAACCGCTGGAGCCACGAACGTTCGTGACGATCACCGCCGCGCCCAGTTCGGCGACGCTGTGCTGGTGGAAGGCGTTGAAAGTGGGCCGCGACTGGCCTTCCGGTCCGCCGTGGATATCGATGATCACCGGCGCCTTCTGGCCCGCCGCCAGCTTGGGCTTGTAGAGGAAGGCGGGGATCGAGCGCTTGTCGAACGACGGGTAACGGATCAGCGTCGGCGCCGTCAGCGCCTCGGAGTCGAGACCGCCCAACTCCGAAGCCGTCCAGCGCTCCAGCTTGCCGTCGACCACGCCCCAACTCCAGGCGTCGCTGACGGACGTCGGCGTCGCGAGACTGAAGCCCAGTTTTGCGCCGTCCGCCGAAAAGACCAGGTTGCTGACCACGCCGGCGGGCAGGGGAGGGCTGGGGCAGCGCCCGGCGCGTGATGAAGTCCTGGACGATCAGTTTCGAATAACCGTCCTCGTTGACGACATAGGCCAAAATCCGTCCGTCACCCGAGAGCGCAAATTCCTCGACGTCCCAGGGCCGGTCCCCGGACACGATGCTCTTCGCGCCGGTCGCCAGGTCGATCCGTACGAGACGCTGGAAGTCCGAACCCTCGTCCGAAAGCAGCAACACAGATTTGCCGTCCGGCGTGAACGATCCGCCCTGATAGGCGACCTTGCCCTTCGAGGGGTTCAGTTCGGTCAGCTTCCCGCTGGCCACGTCGAGCAGCCAGCGCTTGGATTCGACGATCGAGAAGTAACGCCCCAGCAGCACGGTCTTCCCATCGGGCGACACCGCCATCGGCGAGACCTGACCCTCGCCCTTGAAGATCACCTTGGTCGCGCCCGACGCGTCGCGCATCAGCACGTCATAGTTCGCCGAGCCCTTGACCGCGCGCGACCAGACCAGAACCGAACCGTCCTTGGACCAGGCCGGCGAGCCGTTGCGGGTGGCGGGCTCGGTCAGTTGGACGGTCTTGCCGTCGGGACCGCGCAGGAAAAGCTGGAACCACTCGTCGCCGCCGGTGTCCTTGGAGAACAGGATTTGGCCGTTCGGCAAGACGTGGGGCGAGGCCACAGGCTCGTCATAGAAGGTGATCTGGCTGCGATCCGCGCCAGGCGCGCTGACCACATGCAGCTGATTGGTGTTGCCGAACCGCGTGGTGATCAACATGCCGCCGTCCGACAGCCAATCGCCGAACGCGGCGGATCGGGCGTTCTGGTAGCGCGCCAGGCCTTCACGGATCGAAGACGGCGCGACCGGCACATTCTCGAGGATCTGATTGCCGATTTCGCGGCGCTCGACGGCCTGCGAGAAGGCCGGCGCGGCGGAGGCCAAGGCCAGGACGGCGACGGAGGCGACGAGCAGCTTCTTCATGCGAGACCCCAGACAGCAGAACGGGCGCCTGTAAGCGCCCGTCCTTGAACTCGGAAAAGACCGCGGATCAGACCCGCAGCGGCATCAGAACGTACTTCACGCCGGGGTCCACCGGATCGACCACCAGGGTCGGACTGGCTGGATCGGCGAAGCGGAACTCGGCCTGCGGACCGGCGATCTGGCCGCAGACGTCCAGCAGGTAGCGGGCGTTGAAGCCGATTTCGAAGGGCTCGCCGTCGTAGTCGACCTCGACCTCTTCGACCGCCTGGCCGGCTTCCATGTTGCGGACCGTCAGGGTGATGCGGCCCGGCTCGACCGCCAGCTTCACCGAGCGGCTCTTCTCGGCCGAGATCGTCGCCACGCGGTCGACGGCCTTGGCGAACAGGTCGTTGTCGAGCGTCAGGATCTTGGCGTTGTCGCGTGGAATGACGCGCATGTAGTCCGGGAAGGCGCCGTCGATGACCTTGGAGGTCAGGGCGGCCGCGCCGAACTCGAAGCGGACCTTCTGGGGCGAGACCTGCAGGTCGACCGTCTCGCCGGCCGACTCCATCAGGCGGCGGGCCTCGGCGATGGTCTTGCGCGGCACGATCACGCCCGGCAGACCCACCGCGCCTTCGGGCGCCGGCATCTCGGCCAGGGCCAGGCGGTGACCATCGGTGGCCACGGCGCGCAGCTTGGTCTCGCCGCCGTCGTTGACGGTGTGGAGATAGAGGCCGTTCAGGTAGTAGCGAGTCTCTTCGGTCGAGATCGCGAAACGGGTCTTGTCGATCAGGCGGATCAACTCGTTGGTGTCCACCGCGATGCGGCCCGAAAGACCGTCGCTGCTCATCACCGGGAAGTCGCCGGCCGGCAGCACCGGCAGGTTGAACCGCGAGCGGCCCGCCTGGATCACGAGGCGCGGATCATCGCCGCTGAAGCTCAGCGAGACGTCGGCGCCGTCCGGCAGCTTGCGGACGATTTCGTAGAGCGTGTGGGCGGGCGCCGTGATCTGGCCAGGCACATCGATCTGGGCCAGGCCCTCGTCGATGATCTCCATGTCCAGGTCGGTCGCGGAGAACGACAGCTGGTCGCGCTCGGCCGACAACAGGATGTTCGACAGGATCGGGATGGTGTTACGCCGCTCGCGACGACGCTCTGCACGTGCCCCAGCGCCTTCAGGAGCGCCGCCCGTTCGATGGTAAGCTTCATAGTCCGGTCCAGATCGTGCGAGCGCCCGAAAACAGAATCGCCCGCTACCCCCGTGATGATTGGACCGCCGACATTATCGCAAAGCGCGAAGGGGGAAAGGGGGCGCGCCCTTCATTTGCGCGCCCCAAGAGGCAAAATCGAGGAAGCTCAGGCCTTGGTGTCGAGAGAGCCACCCGAACCGTCGGCGTCGGAAGCCGCTTCGGCGTAGGGATTACCCCCGACCGAGGCTTCGGCCGCGGCCGGACCAGTCGAGCCCTTGGCGGCGACCGCGACCATGGCGGGGCGCACGAGGCGCCCCATCAACTCGTAGCCGGCCTGCAGGACCGCGACGACGCCGCCAGCGGCGACCTCGTCCGACGGCTGCTCCATCATCGCCTGGTGCAGGTGCGGGTCGAACTTCTCGCCCTTGGCCGGATCGATCTTCTTCAGGCCGTTGCGCTCGAAGGCCGTGAGCAGCTCCTTCTCGGTCATCTCGACGCCGATGACGAAGTTCTTCACGACCGGATCGGCCGAGTCGCGCGGGCTGTGGGCCGTCGCCCGAGCCAGGTTGTCGGCCGCGCCCAGGAGGTCGCGGGCGAACTTCTGGATCGCGTAGGCGCGCGCGTCGTTCATCTCGCGCTCAGCTCGGCGCTTGGTGTTCTCGGCCTCGGCGGCGTAGCGCAGGGCCTGCTCCTTCAGAGCGGCCACCTCGGCCTTCAGCGCCTCGACCTCTTGGGCGAGATCTTCGGTCTCGAACGTCGTGTCTTCAGCCGGCGTTTGTTCGTCGGTCATCTCTTGAGGTCCTTATCCATCCATCATGCGTCCGAGCACCCGGGCGGTATAATCCACCAGCGGGATGACACGGGCGTAGTTCAAGCGGGCGGGTCCGATCACGCCGATCGCGCCCAGCACCTTCTGCCGGCCTGTCATATAGGGCGCCGCGATCACGGAGGAACCCGAAAGCGAAAACAGACGCGTTTCGGCCCCGATATAGATGCGCACGCCCTCGGCGTCGCGCACATCGTCCAGAAGGCCGATCAGCTGTCCTTTCTGCTCCAGGTCGTCGAACAGCTGACGAACCCGGTCGATGTCCTCGCGGGCTCGGGCGTCAGCCAGCAGGTTGGCCTGCCCCCGGACGATCAGCGAACGGGCGTCGCCCTCTCCACCGCTCCACGCCGCGAGTCCGTCCTCGACCAGGCGGGCGGCCGTCTCGTCCAGTTGGCGGCGCGCGAAGTCCAGTTCGGCGCCCATCTCGACGCGGGCCTCGCTGAGGGTGCGGCCTCGCAGGCGGGCGTTGAGAAAGTTGCTGGCCTCTTGCAGCGCCGAGGGCGTCACGCCCGGCGCCTGGCGCATCAGCCGGTTCTCGACCTGGCCGTCCTCGAAGACCATGACCGCCAGCACCTGGCCGCCGCCCAGCGGCACGAACTCCACGTGCTTGACGCCGCCTTCGCGGACTGGCGTCACGACAATCCCGGCGCCGCCGGCCAAGCCCGACAGCACCGCAGAAGCCTCGGCCAAAGCCTCCTCAAAGGAGCGGCCCTTGACCGCCAGTCGCGCCTCGATCGCCTGCTTCTCGGCCTCGGCGACGTCGCCGACCTCCAGAAAGCCGTCGACGAACATGCGCAGGCCGGCATGGGTCGGCATGCGGCCCGCGCTGGTGTGTGGCGCGTCCAGCAGGCCCAGCTGCGCCAGATCCTGCATGGTGTTGCGGATCGAGGCGGGCGACAAAGCCACGCCACCCTTGGAGATCGTCCGCGAGCCGACAGGCTCGCCCGTCTCGAGATAGGATTCCACCACACGCCGGAAAATGTCGCGGGCGCGGGCGTCCAGATCGGTGAGACCGGGCGTGCGGACGATCGGCCCTGGAAACAACTGCGTCATGTCGACGTCATCCTGAGCGTGTCGTCCCGAGTCGTGTCGTTTGGGACCCGGTGGGCGAACAAAAGCAGTCGGCCTCTTTCAAGTTCCGCTGCCAATAGGATAAGCGGCCCCATCGACCTATTCAAACCCCGGAGTTTCCCATGCGTCCGTCCGAACGCGCCCCCGACCAGATGCGCGCCGTCACGCTGGAAACCGGCGTCAACCGCTACGCCGAGGGCTCGTGCCTCATTTCGTTTGGCCACACCAAGGTTCTGGTCACCGCCACGGTCGAGGAGAGCCTGCCCGGCTGGCTGCGCAACAAGGGCCAGGGCTGGGTCACCGCCGAGTACGGCATGCTGCCTCGCGCCACCCACAGCCGGGGCCGCCGCGAAGCGGCCGCCGGCAAGCAGAGTGGCCGCACCCAGGAGATCCAGCGCCTGATCGGCCGCTCTCTTCGGGCCGTCGTCGACCTCAAGGCTTTGGGCGAGCGCCAGATCACGTTGGACTGCGATGTCGTGCAAGCCGACGGCGGCACCCGCACCGCCGCAATCACCGGCGCCTGGGTCGCGCTACGGCTGGCCACCAAGTACCTGCTGGACGAAGGCGTTCTGAAGACCGACCCGATCGTGGGCCAGGTCGCGGCCGTCTCGTGCGGCGTCTTCAACGACACGCCCGTCCTCGACCTCGACTACGAGGAAGATTCCAGCGCCGAAGCCGATAGCAACTTCGTGCTGACCAACGCCGGGGACATCGTGGAAATCCAGGCCACCGGCGAGAAGCGCGGCTTCAGCCGCGCCGAGTTCGAGGCGCTGTTCGGCCTGGCGGAGAAGGGCATCGGCGAACTCTTCACCCTCCAGCGCGCGGCGATCGGCGGCTAAGCCCTTGCCGGGGGCGGCGCCAGGACCCAGATTCATATCCTGTAGATCAGGAGTTCTGTGTGCCCACCCCGTTCGAAGGTTACGAAGTCGAAGCGCGCCTGCGTCCGTCGGCCGAAGCCTATCGGTTCGACCTGGACCAGACCTTGGCCAGCGTCGTCGCGCTGGAGGCGAAGGTTCCGTCTGACGCCTACACGGCGGCGATCCTGGGGACCGAGCGCGTCGGCAACGGCGTGGTCATCAGCCCCTCGGGATTGGTGCTGACCATGGCCTATCTGATTACCGAGGCCGAAGGGGTCATGCTGACCAGAGGTGACGGTCGCCGCATTCCGGCCCACGTGCTGGGTCTCGACAGCCGTTCAGGTCTTGGCCTGGTCCAGGCTCTGGAGCCTCTGGATCTGCCGGTTATGAGGCTGGGCAGCGCCAAGGACCTCGAAGCCGGCGCCCCGGTGATCGCCGCTGGCGCGGGCGGGCGGGCGCACGCGGCCGCCACGAAGGTTTTGGCCCGCATCCCCTTTGCGGGCTACTGGGAGTACCTGCTGGACGAAGCGATCATCACGGCGCCCGCGCACCCGCATTGGAGCGGCGCGGCCCTGATCGGCCCCGATGGAGACCTCGTGGGCCTCGGTTCGCTGACGCTGGAAGGCCGCGACCAGAATGGCGAGACGCGGCCGCTCAACATGTTCGTGCCGGCCGAACTGCTGCCGCCCATCCTCGACGACCTGGCGCGGGGTCGGTCACCCCATCCGCCCAGGCCCTGGCTCGGCGTCTTCGCTCAAGAGATGGAAAACCACGTCGTGGTGGTGGGCGTCTCGCCGAAAGGCCCAGCCGCTCGCGCGGAGATCAAGCCTGGCGACCTTATCCTGGCAGTCGACGACAAGCCTGTCTCGGACCTCACGGAATTCTACGCCGTGATGTGGAGCCTGGGCGAAGCCGGCGTGACGGTGCCGCTCAAGATCCTGCGCGAAGGCGACGCTTTCGAGGTCGAGGTTCGCTCGATGGACCGCAACACGCTGCTCAAGAAGCGACGCCTGAACTAGTCTTCCTCATAGCCGCTGGGCGGACCGCTTTCGAAGGTCAGCAGATCCCCCGGCTGGCACTGCAGCTCGCGGCACAGGGCGTCCAGCGTCGAGAACCGCACCGCCCGCGCCTTGCCGGTCTTCAGGATCGAGAGATTGGCGATCGTGACGCCGACACGGTCGGACAATTCCGTCAGCGACATGCGGCGATCCAGCAGCACGCGGTCGAGGTTCACGCGGACGGGCATAGAGAGGTCGCTCCGGGTCAGATCGTCAGTTCGGCTTCGCGGCGAAGGCGCGCGCCTTCGCGGAACACCTCGGCCAGAACGAACACCACCAGCACCGAGAACCAGGCGGTCAGGGTGAAGCTGTCGTCGATGACCTTTGTCTTGGGGGCCAGCCACCGGGCCATGCCCGAGAAGACGTAGCGGCCGACCTCCAGCCCGGCGAGCACGAGGCCGATCAGGCGCAGGCGCACGACATTGTCGGGGTGGAAGGGGTCGCCGGCGGTCAGGGTCGCGAAGATCTTCCGCAGGCGCTCGACAATCACCATCCAGCCACCGAGCAACAGCGCCCAGGCGGCCAGGGCGCCGGCGAACAGCGGGCCGTCACGGCTCACCGCTTCGACCGCGTCGCTGATCGGCAGCATCGAGGCCAGCAATTCGGGATTGAAGCTGAACAGCAGGGCGACCAGCGTGAACAGCGACAGAAGACTGACGAAGATCCATAGCCCGACGTAGATCACGTCGAGGATGATCTTCAGGAAACTCGAAACGGAGCCTGGCCCCAAGGCGCGCATGGCTGCTCCCCGACAGCGACGCTGAACAATACGCCCCGCGTCGCGGGAGACGTCAAACGGCGGCCTCGCGCCGGACTTGGCCCTTAGAGCGTCTGCGCCACGAAGGCCACGGCCGAGACCGGCACAGCCACGATCAACGCGGCGGTGATGGCGGTCATGACGACCTTGTCGGCGAGGCGGAACAGGCTGGCGGCGGACATCGGGTTTTCCGGTTTGAGAAGTGGGGCGCGCGCCGACGATCCGGCGTCGCCCACGATCAACAAATAGGATCCGATTTCCGTTCCGCCAATCGCGATTATCGAAAAACGATATTAAACTCTAGTAATGTTGCGCGGCCATCGAGGGACGTGTCTCGGCGGCCACAGTCAGCCCGCGCTCGGATCGCTAGCCACCATCGACGCGCGTTTCGAGACGATCTCGAACCACGACGCCAGCGCGGGTCGCCCATCACGCCAATCCACCACCTTGCGCGCGTCGAGATAGCCGAGCTGAGCGGCCACGGCGATCTCGCCAACGCCAAAGCGATCGGCCGAAAGCCCCGCGCCATCGAACAGGTCGAGCGCCGCCGCGATCGCCTTGAGCTGGCGGTCGAACAAGTCCTGCCGATGCTCCCCCTCGGGTCGCATCCGCTCGCGGACGACCAACAGCGCCGCATCGCCCATACCGTCCGCGGCGGCTTCCAGCGTCAGGGCCCGGTGACGTTCGGGTTGGGCGGGAGGGATCAGACGCGGCTCCGAGAGGCCGTCGAGATAGTCGCAGATCACCGCGGAGTCGTAGACGGCCTCGCCCTCGTCCGTGACCAAGGTCGGAACCTTGTTCAGCGGGTTCAACGACCGGACGGCGTCGTCCTGATACGGTGTGGCGGGCTCCAGCGCGATCCGGTCGGACAGACCTTTTTCCAGCGCCAGAACGCGAACCTTGCGCGCAAAAGGCGACAGGGCGGAGTAAAGGAGCCGCATCGATCTGTTTTCCTTGGTGCTCGGAGGGACGAATGGCGCTGAAGCTTGAGATGGGGATGAAGCTTGTGGCCGCCACCCACAATCCTGGCAAGGTCCCCGAGATCATGGCGCTTCTGGACGGTCGCTTCGAGATCGTCACCGCTGGCCAGCTAGGCCTGCCGGAGCCGGAAGAGACCGAGAGCACCTTCGTCGGCAATGCGCTTCTGAAGGCCCGCCACGCAGCCGATCGCTCGGGCCTCGTCGCCCTGGCGGACGATTCGGGCCTCTCCGTCGCGGCGCTTGAGGGTTCGCCCGGTGTCTATTCGGCCCGCTGGGCGGGACCGAGCAAGGACTTCATGGCGGCTATGCGAAAGGTCGAGGAGCGGTTGGAAGAAACAAGCTCCGACGACCGCTCGGCCTGGTTCACTTCGGCCCTGGCCGTGGCCTGGCCCCACGGGCCGGCGGTGGTCGTCGAGGGCCGGATCGACGGAATGTTGACGTTCCCGCCGCGTGGCGACCGGGGATTCGGCTACGACCCGATCTTCATTCCCGCAGGCCATGAGACGACCTTCGGCGAGATGGAGCCCGCGGCGAAGGACGCGATGAGCCACCGCGCCCGAGCCTTCGCCAAGCTGAAGGCGGCGCTGTTTGAGTGATCCCGCTCCGCTGGGCGTCTACGTCCATTGGCCGTACTGCGCGCGCATCTGCCCCTATTGCGACTTCAACGTCGTGCGCGATCGAGGGCGGACCGTCGAGCAAGCTGCGCTGGCCGACGCCATCGTGATGGACCTGGAAGGTCAGCGCGCGCTGACCGGCGAAAGAAGGCTGCTGTCGATCTTTTTCGGCGGCGGCACGCCCTCGCTGATGGATCCGGCCCAGGTCGCCCGCGTGATCGAGACGGCCAAACGACTCTGGTCGCCGGCGAACGACCTTGAGATCAGTCTGGAAGCCAACCCGACAGACGCGGAGAGCGATCGCTTCGCGGCCTTGGGGAACGCCGGCGTCCAGCGACTTTCCCTTGGCGTCCAGGCGCTCGACGACGACGCCTTGAAAACGCTCGGTCGCAATCATGACGCCGGTGCGGCGCGACGGGCCATGGCCGCGGCGCGCCGGGCGTTTCCGCGCCTTTCGATCGACCTGATCTACGCGCGTCCCGGCCAGACGGACGCCGCCTGGCGCGCAGAGCTGGCGGAAGCCTTGGCCGAGGGCCCCGAACACGTCTCGCCCTACCAACTCACCATCGAGGCCGGCACCGCCTTCGACCGCGCCGTGGGCCGGGGAACCCTGAGGGTCCCGAATGAAGACCTCGCCGCCACGCTTTTCGAGAAACAACCCAGGAAATTCTCGAAGCCGCAGGCTTCGACGCTTACGAGGTGTCGAACCACGCCCGGGGCGAGGCGGCGCGGTCTCGGCACAACCTCGTCTATTGGCAAGGCGTGGACTATGTCGGCGTCGGTCCTGGGGCGCACGGACGTCTCGCCCTGGCCGAGGGACGCACGGCCACCACCGCACACCGCGCGATCGGCGAGTACGTGGCCGCCGTCCAGACGATCGGACTCGGCTTCACGCGGGAAATCCTGACGCCGGAAGAGGCGGCCGAGGAGCGTTTGGTGCTGGGACTGCGAATCGACGCTGGCGTGGCCTTCGCCGAAATGACGCCGCTGGGCCTCTCACCGGACGCGCCCAAGGTCCGCGATCTGGTCGAGGCCGGCCTGCTTGTGGACGACCCCAATCGTTTGCGAGCGACACGGGCGGGGCGCCTGGTCCTGGATCGGCTGACAGGCGTGCTTGCGACCTGATATGAGTATGGCCCGCGAAGGTTTAGCGCGGACGCCTGCTACCAACTAAGATTGAGCTACACCCAAAGGACGCGTGATTTGAGCCGTCAGATCCCCCCGCCAGCGTTATCCGACGCGCCGCTCGCACCGGGGCTCTATCTCGTGGCGACGCCGATCGGCAACCTGCGCGACATTACGTTGCGCGCGCTTGACGTGCTGGCGGGCTGCGACGTGCTTCTGGCCGAAGACACCCGCGTCACCGGAAAGCTTTTGTCCGCATACGGAATTCGCACGCGACTCGAGCGCCATGACGAGCATGTCGCCGAACGCGCCATTCCCGGCATCCTTGAACGCCTTGAGGCCGGCGAGCGAGTCGCCCTGGTGTCGGACGCCGGCACGCCGATGGTGTCCGATCCAGGCTATCGCCTGGCGCGAGAAGCGATCGCTGCGGGTCATCCGGTGATCCCGATCCCCGGCGCCTCCGCGGCGCTGGCCGCGCTGACGCTGGCGGGCCTGCCCACCGATCGTTTCCTGTTCGCTGGCTTCCCCCCGCCCAAGAGCGCGGCGCGGCGCACCTTCCTGGAGGAGTTCGCCAATGTCCGCGCCACGCTCATCTTCTACGAGGGCGCATCCCGGGTCGCCGACTGCCTCGCGGACATGGCGGCCGTCTTCGGACCGCGCCCGGCGGCGGTCTGCCGGGAGTTGACCAAGCTCTACGAAACCTGCGTGCGCGGAAGCCTGACCGAGCTGGCGGCCGATCCCAGGTTCGAGGCGCCCAAGGGCGAGATCGTCATCCTGGTCGGCCCCGGCGTCGAGAGGGCGGCGAGCGCGAACGATGTCGAGGCCGCCCTGCGCGAGGCCCTCACGAGGCTTCCGCTCGGTGAGGCGACCTCCGAGGTCGCCAAGGTTTTCGGCCTGTCGCGCAAAGACCTCTATCGGCAAGCCCTCGCGCTCAAGGAGGAGGCGGCGGGATGACGGCGAGCGCGCGCCAAATCCGGGGCGCGGCGGCGCGCAAGCTCGGTCGGCGCGCCGAGGTCCTGGCGGCGCTGTGGTTGATGGCCAAGGGCTATCGGATTCTGGGCTTCCGCCTGACGACGCCACTGGGCGAAATCGATCTTCTGGCGCAACGCGGCGGCGTCCTGGCCGTTGTGGAGGTCAAGCAACGGGCCACCATCGAGGACGCTCTGGACGCCGTAACGCCCACCCAGCGCGATCGCCTTCGCCGCGCCGCCGCTCATTTGACCGCGCACCGAGCCGGCTTGCGCGCGTTAGAGACGCGTCTCGACCTCATCGCTCTATCCCCCGGCAAAGCGCCGCGCCATCTGGCCGACGCGTGGGGCGCTGACCTTTCCCAAGGCGGACGCGCATGACGCGGGAGGAAGCCGAGGACATTCTCACCCGTGCGGGTGAAGGGCCAGACGAGGGCTTTCCGCTTTTCGAGGCGGCGCTCGCCTGCGCAGTGCATGACGACCCCAGTCGAGACACTGCGGCGGCGTTGGCCCTGGCCGCCGAGACCGTGGAGCGCCTGCGCCGTCGCCTGGAGTCTGAATCCCCGGAGGAGGCGATCGCCGAGGCCTTGGCGGGCGATCTTCGCCTGACGGGCGACGTGCTGACATATGACCATCCGGACAACGCCGACGTCATCGCCATAGCGCACCGCCGCAAGGGTCTGCCGGTGGCGCTGGGCGTCTTCTATCTGCACGCCGCCCGCGCCGTGGGTCTCGAGGTCCACGGCGTCGACTTCCCCGGCCACTTCCTGCTGCGCATCGAAACCGACGAAGGCCCGCTGGCGCTGGACCCCTTCAGCGAAGGTCGCGTGGTCCTGCCCTCCGAGCTGTCGCGGCGGGCCCTGCGAACAGGCTTGATGCCCGATGTCGCCGCGCGGCTGGAGCTGCTGATGGCGCCGATCTCGGATCGGGCCGTGTTGATCCGGCTACAGAACAACATCTTCGCCCGCGCCCAGCAGGCCAAGGACTGGGTGCGCGCCGAGCGCTCCGCCCTGCGCCGCGCGCTGCTGAATCCCAATGACCACCGCCCCTGGCTGGACGTCGCGGCGGCTCGAGAGGGCCAGGGCGCGCTGGCGGGCGCTTTGCAGGCTCTGTCCCGCGCCCAGGTCCTGGACGGCGGCGCGGCGATGGCGGCCCGGGCGGCGCGTGAGCGGATGCGGCTGAGACTGAACTGAGCTCTTGTGGGCTTCCTTGGTTGGAGCCGCGCACAAGAACGCCTAACTAAGCCGTCGCGCCAGACGCCCGAAGAACCCCAGGAGCCCCCATGTCGCTGCGAGTCGCCGTTCAGATGGATCCCGTCCTGGGGATCAACATCGACACCGACACGACCTTCCTGATGATGATGGAGGCTCAGACTCGCGGCCACAGGCTTTGGTTCTACACGCCGGACAAGCTTTCGCTGGAGGACGGCCGCGTCTTCGCCCGCGCGCAGCCGCTGGAGGTGTTCGCGGAGAAGGGCGCCCATGCCAAGCTCGGCGAACCTGTTCTCCTGGATATGAAGGACGACGTCGACGTGGTGCTGATGCGCCAGGATCCGCCGTTCGACATGGCCTACATCACCGCGACCCACTTTCTGGAGAAGGTCCATCCCCACACGCTGGTGGTGAACAACCCGGCGGAAGTGCGTAACGCGCCCGAGAAACTGTTCGTCACCGACTTCCCCGGCGTGCAGCCGCCGACCCTGATCACCAGCGATCACGAAGCCATCTACGACTTCCGCGCCCGCCACGGCGACATCGTGCTCAAGCCGCTCTACGGAGGCGGCGGCTCGGGCGTGGCGCGCTTGCTGAAGGACGACCCGAACCTCGACGCGCTGCTGGAACTGCATGCCATGATCGGCCGCGAGCAGGTCATCGCCCAGAAGTTCGTGCCGGCTGTCAGCAAGGGTGACAAGCGCGTGCTGCTGGTTGACGGCGAGCCCGTGGGCGCGATCAACCGCGTGCCGGCCGACGGTCAGGTTCGCTCCAACCTCCGCGTCGGCGGTCGCGCCGAAGCCGTAGAGTTGACCGCCCGCGACATCGAGCTTTGCAAGATCATCGGACCGGAACTAAAGCGCCGTGGACTGATCTTTGTCGGCATTGACGTGATTGGCGAGTACCTGACGGAGATCAACGTCACGTCGCCCACGGGCGCCCAACAGCTGCTGCGTTTCAGCGGCGTCAACGCCGCCGCTGTACTTTGGGACCGCATCGAGGACATTCGCGGAGTCCGTGGGTAACTTTTCCGAAATCTCGGATTTTCCTGAAACGTTCGTTTTTCGTTCTTGCTCCTCCCCATAAGCTATGCTGCAAGTTGTGGATAAATTGATTATCCGCAAGGTGGGGACATGGCGGCCAGAGTCGTCACGGTGGCGTTCGAGGGCGTCGAGGCGCGACGGGTCGACGTAGAGGTCCAACTCACGACAGGGCAGCATGCCTTTGTCGTCGTTGGCCTCGCCGACAAGGCCGTGGCCGAGAGCCGCGAGCGCGTTCGCGGCGCTTTCGCGGGCCTGGGCCTTTCGCTCCCTGGTAAGCGGATCGTCGCCAATCTGGCGCCAGCGGACATGCCCAAGGAGGGCACCCACTTCGACCTGCCGATCGCCCTGGCGGTCATGGCGGCGCTCGGCGTCATTCCCCTGGACGCCCTCGATGGTTGGGCGGCCATGGGCGAGCTGTCGCTAGACGGTCGCATCGTCCCGGCGGCCGGCGCGCTTCCCGCCGCGATGGCGGCCGGCGCCATGGACCTCGGCCTGATCTGTCCAGAGGCGTCAGGCCCCGAAGCGGCCTGGGCCGGGGGGACCCGGATTCTGGCGCCCCGCTCCCTGGTGTCGCTGATCAACCACTTCCGCGGGAGCCAGGTCCTGTCGGCGCCGACGCCAGGGCCCATCGTGGAGGGTGAGCGCCCCAAGGACCTCCGCGACGTGAAGGGTCAAGAACACGCCAAGCGCGCGTTGGAGATCGCCGCGGCTGGCGGCCACAACCTCCTGTTCTGCGGGCCGCCGGGCTCCGGCAAGTCGATGCTGGCCCAACGGTTGCCAGGTTTGCTGCCGCCGCTGACCTCGGCCGAGTTGCTGGAAACCTCGATGGTCCATTCCGTCGCGGGGCTGATCGCGCGCGGAACCCTTAGCCGCGCTAGGCCCTTCAGAGCGCCGCACCATAGCGCCAGCATGGCCGCCCTGACCGGCGGCGGCCATCGCGCCAGGCCCGGCGAAGTGTCGCTGGCCCACAACGGGGTGCTGTTCCTCGACGAATTGCCGGAGTTCGGCGTACAGGCGCTCGACAGTCTCCGAGCGCCGCTCGAAACCGGCGAAGTGATGGTCGCGCGCGCCAACGCCCACGTTCGCTACCCCGCCCGGCTGCAACTGGTCGCGGCGATGAACCCCTGCCGCTGCGGCCATGGGGGCGCGGGCCGCGGCGCGTGCGGCAAGGCTCCCCGCTGCCAAAAGGACTATCAAGGCCGCGTTTCAGGCCCCTTGATGGATCGGATAGATCTGGCGGTCGACATGCCCGCCGTGACGGCGGCGGACCTTTCGCTGCCGCCGCCTTCCGAAGGCTCCGCCGAAGTCGCCGCCCGTGTGGCCCGCGCACGTCGGCTACAGGCCGATCGCGCGGCCGACCTCGACGGCGGCGAGGCGCTGAACGGGCGGGCCGAGGGCGCCTTTCTCGAACGGATCACGGCGCTGGATGACGCTGGACGGGCGCTTCTGGCGCGCGCCGCCGAAGCGGGGCGCATCAGCGCGCGCGGGTGGACTCGCGTTCTTCGCCTGGCGCGGACCATCGCCGATCTCGAAGGCGCGGAGGCCGTTCGACGCGTCCATGTCGCCGAGGCGCTAGCCTACCGCCGGACGGCGGCCATCGGCGAGGAGGCCCTACAGGGTTGACCCGCCGTTAATTCGCTCCGGCTAAGGTCGCGCCTCATGAGCGACCCCAAAGCGACGATTGGGCGACCCGGCGTCACGCCCGAGCAGCTGGCCACCCTGAGCCATGAATTTCGCACGCCTCTCAACGGCGTGCTCGGCATGGCGCGCCTGCTCGAGAACACCAAGCTGACGGCCGAGCAACGGTCTTATGTCACCGCCTTGCGCGAGAGCGGCGACCACCTGCTCTCGCTGGTCAACGACGTGCTGCACTTCGCACGCCTCGGTGCGGCCTCCATCGAGCTGAGCCTGGGGCCGGTCGACGTGGAAAGCTTGCTGCGCCAGGTCGCTGAACTGATGAGCCCCCGCGCTCATGAGAAGGGCGTCGAGATCGCGTGGGCGCTGACCGCGCCGCTGCCCGTGATCCATGCAGACGAGGGCCGCCTGCGGCAGATCCTGCTGAACTTCGCCGGCAACGCCGTGAAGTTCACGGAAGCGGGCGGCGTCCTACTCTCCGCCTCGGCGGGCGAGAACGGCCGAATCCGCTTTTCGGTGGCCGACACCGGGCCCGGTGTCGCGCCCGAGGCCCGCGCGCGCATCTTCGAGGCCTTTGTCCAGACAGACATCACCCACAGCACCCAGCTCGGCGGCGCCGGCCTGGGGCTCGCCATTGTTTCCCGCCTGGCGACCGCCATGGGCGGCGACGTGGGCGTCGGCGGCGAGGTCGGCCACGGGGCCGAGTTCTGGTTTGAAGCGCCATTCAGCTCAAGCGCGTCCGCGACCCGCGAGGCGCCCCTGGCCGGGCGCAATGTGGCGATCGCCTCGCCCAACGCCATCGTCCGCATCGCCACGGCGCGACAGATCGAGGCGGCGGGCGGACGGGCTTTCACCGCGGTCGATGTCAACGCAGCTCTGACCGGCGCGCCGGCCGACGCCGTGCTTCTGATCGACGCTGCTCTTTCCGGTTCGCGGGGCGCGCTCAAGCCGCCGGCCGGCCGCAAGGCCGTGGTGCTGCTGACGCCGGAGCAGCGCGACCGTATCGATCCCCTGAAATCGGCCGGATTCAGCGGCTATCTGATCAAGCCGCTTCGGACGGCCTCCCTGGTCGCCCAGGTGCTGCAGGCCGACGCCGCGGAAGCCGCGCCGGGGCCCAGCACGCACCATGACGACGACCGCATCGCCGGCGCCGTGGCCCATGGTGTTCGCGTCCTGCTGGCCGAAGACAACCCGATCAACGCTCTGCTCGCCCGCACGCTATTGGAGCGCGAAGGCTGCAAGGTGGACCGCGTGGCCGACGGTCCACAGGCGATCGCCGCAGCGGTGTCGGGATCTTACGACCTGATCCTGATGGACCTGCGCATGCCCGGCATGTCGGGCGTCGAGGCCGCAAAGGCCCTCCGCGGCAAGGGCGTCACCGCGCCGATCGCCGCCCTGACCGCCGACGCCTTCGACGAAGACAAGCGTGCCTGCCTGGCTGCCGGTATGGATGACTTCCTGGTCAAGCCGCTGACCCAGGAAGCCTTGCGCGACGTGTTGACCCGCTGGACCACCTCTGGCGTCGTGGGCGCCGGCTGGACGAAAACCGCGACGCGATCCAAGGTCGCCGGCTGAAGAAGCGGGGGCGGTCCCCTCGCCGGGGATTCCGCCGCATGACCGAACAGACCACGGACACCAAGGCCAAGCCCGAGAAGAAGAGCCTGCTTCAGACTCTCGCCTTCTTCGGCGAGCGGCGTAGCCTGGTGATGCTGGGCCTCGGCTTCGCATCCGGCCTGCCCTACATGCTGATCTTCGACACCCTGTCGCTGTGGCTGCGAGATGCGGGCCTGTCGCTGGCTGTGATCGGCTTCTTCAGCCTGGCTACGCTGTCCTTCTCGTTCAAGTTCCTTTGGGCGCCGTTGATCGATCGGGCCAAGGTTCCGGTGCTGCACGGCGTTCTGGGACACCGTCGGGCCTGGATGCTCGTCTTCCAGACCGCGATGATCCTGGGCCTTTGGATGATCTCGGGCCTGAACCCGGCGGCGAACCTCGCTCTTCTCGGCGCGGTCGCCGTCGCCGTCGGTTTCGCGACCGCCTCCCATGACATCGTCATCGACGCTTGGCGCATCGAGGTCGCCGACGATGAAGAGCAAGGCCCGATGGTCGTCGCCTATCAGTGGGGCTTCCGGGTAGCGATGATCGCGGCCGGCGCGATTCCCCTTCTGCTTGCGGAACGCTACGGGTGGAACATCTCCTACGCGGCCATGGGCTTCGTCGTTTGCGTCGGCCTCCTGGCGACCCTCTGCGCGCCGCGCGAAGCCGAACACACGATCCGCCCCATCCCCACGGACGACGTCAAGCAATCCAAGGCCCTGGAGATTTTCGAGTGGCTGGCGCGTCTGGCGATCCTGTTGGTCGGCGCCCTGGTGCTGGGCTCCGGTCTCGCCGGCGACGCCACGGTCCTGTCCAAACTGGTAGGTGGCGAAGCGCTTGCGGACGCCTGGACGGCTAAGCCGAACGGCGTCTGGCTGCAGTTGCTCGGCGTCGCGGTGGGCTTGGCCATCGTCGTGATCGCGGCTTGGCCCATCCCCAAGGTCCGCACCAAGCCCGGCGTCTACATGTCCAAGGCCTTCGGTGAGCCGCTAGGAGAATTCCTCACCCGCTTCCAAGGCGTCGCCGGCCTGATCCTGGCCGCGATCTGCGTCTACCGCGTCTCCGACTTCGTGCTGAACATCATGAACCCGTTCTACCGGGACATGGGCTTCTCGCTGACCGAGATCGCCGAGATCCGGAAGGTGTTCGGCATCATCGCCTCGATGATCGGCGTGTTCCTGGGCGGCGTGGTCGTCGCTCGCCTTGGATTGATGAAGGCGCTGGTCATTGGGGCTTTCGCACAGCCGATCAGCAACCTGATGTTCGCCCTGCTGGCCATGAGCGGCCACAACATCCCAATGTTGTTCGTCTCGATCTGCTTGGACAACGTCGCCGGCGGCGTCGCGGGCACGGCTCTGATCGCCTACATGTCCAGCCTGACCTCAGCGGGCTTCACGGCGACCCAGTACGCCCTGTTCTCGTCCCTCTACGCCTTGCCTGGCAAGCTGGTCGCCTCGCAGTCGGGCCGCATCGTCGAGGCCTCGGCCCAGGCGGCCGAGCACGGCGGACCGATCGGCATGCTGAAAGGCTTGTTCACTCGCCTACCGCCCGAGAGCTTCACCGCCGCCGGCGCCAAGCTAGGCGTCAGCGCCCAGGCCATGGCGGCGGGCTATACGGCCTTTTTCATCTACACGGCGATAATCGGCGCGGTGGCGATCGTGCTGTCGTTCATGGTCGCCGCGCGCCAGAAGGCGACTGAGACGCCAGCTAAGGCCTAGACGCCCAGGCACACCACCTGGGCCACGCGCAGGTCGCGGCGCAGGCCGTCGGCGACGCGACCGTAGTTCTCGGTGGTGATCGGCTCGCTCGGCGCGAACTCGGACGGCGACGGATGTCGGCGAGGGCCGAGCAGCGTCTTCAGGGTCTCCGGCGCCGTCGTGTAGATGCGGCCGCGACGCGGCGCCTCGGCCACGGTGACGCCGATCACCCGGCCCGCCGCGTCGAGAGCCGGCGCGCCGGAGAGGCCCGATAGAGTGCCCTTCAAGGTGTCGGTGCGACCGACCTCAGCCCAGACCAACACCGGCTCGGTGCGAGCGCCACGGCCGTGGACCACCAGATTCTCTCGCCCCAGCAGCCGCGAGGCCGCTTCTCCCGGATGCCCCTGCGGGAAGCCCGGATGATAGGCGCGGGCGCCCCGGCGCAACGGTTGATCGATCCCGAGAGGCACCGCCGGCGCGCCGCCTTCGGTGGTCAGGATCGCCGCATCGGCGCGCGGATCGACGTGAATCTTGGCCGCCACGCCGCGTCCGTCGGCGACCACGATCGCGGCCTGCCTGCAACCATCGACCACGTGGCGCGCGGTCAGCCACGCGCCATCATCGCCGATCGAAAACGCCGTGCCCGATCCCGGTTCCGGCCGCTCAGGCACCTGCACCACGATGGAGGGGTCGAACGGCGAGGAGGGGCCCAGCGGCAGGCCCTCTTCTCCGGGCACCGGCGGCGGCGGCGGCGGGGCGTCGGATCGCTCCTGACGGCCCACGGCGACGACCAGCAAGGCGCTGACCACCACCGCGTAGACGAGCCAGTCAGGGAGCTTTGGGAAGTGCATGGGGACGCCTCGCGCCCTCTCAGCCCGCCACGGCGGCGGCTAGGATCAAGGCCGTAGCCAACTTCGCCCCGACCAGAAGGGCCGCGGCCGAGATCTCGCCTTCATGGATGCGCTCGGGCAGCCCTTTCAGCACCATGTCGGTGCAGCGGAAGACCAGCAGTTGGACAGCGGTCGTCGCCGCGCCCCATATGACGATCTCCGCCACCGAGGTCGCGGCGGTCAAGGACACGGCCAACGGAATGGCCAGCCCGACCATAACTCCGCCCAGCGACAGGGCGGCGGCCGAATTGCCCTCGCGGATCAGCGTGATCTCCTTGTGCGGGGTCATCAGCGCGTAGAGCGTCGTTCCCAGGATCAGCATGATCAGCGTCACGCCTGCGTGCAGCAGGGTGATCGGGAAGCCGGTGGCGAAGGCCTGGACCTCGGGCGACTGGAGCTGGGACGGCATGGACGCGAACTACCCCCGGAAAGGTGCTGCCCTCTGACTAACACGGCAAGCCGCGGCTTGCGTAGGGGGCGCGTGCGCCAGCCAATTACTTGTAGAAGCCCTCTCGCAAATTGAGGCCGTGCTCCACGAACACCTTCATCGCGCACAGCATGCCGGTCCAGCCCTCGCAGTTGCCGAACGCCGCCTTCTCGCCCGCCGGCGTGTCACTCCAGCCGGCTTCGTGGATCCTCACGAGGGTGCGGCCGTCGCCGGTGTCGGCGAGGGTCATGGTGACCGTCGTCTGGTAGGTCGCGCCAGGTTCTGATGCGCCCCAACGAAGAACGATCTTTTCGTTCCGCACGACCTCGAGCACCTCCACGGGGAAGGCGCCCGGAAAATCGTGGAAGTCCCAAGTCACCGTCGCGCCCGCCTCAAGCCGGCCCTGCGCGCCGCCCGTCGTGAAATAGCCAGAGAGCTTCTTGGGATCGACGACAGCCTCGAAAACCTCCGCCACAGGGCGGGCTATACGACCGCCAACAGTGAATTCGTGCGCCATAGGATACCTCCATCCTTGCTCGCCAGCACGATATGTTATAATTTCATAACATGTCAAACGAGGACGAGGCCGACCTGATCTTCAAGGCGCTGGGACATCGCGCCCGACGCGCCATGCTGGACTTGTTGAAGGCCGAGCCCCTGACGACGGGGGCGCTCTGCGCCCACTTTCCAGCCCTGGACCGCTGCACGGTGATGCAGCATCTGGGCGTCCTGGAAGAAGCGGGCCTGATCGTGGCCGAACGACGCGGGCGCGAACGGTGGAACCACCTCGACGCGCTGCCGATCCACGCCATCCACGAGCGCTGGATCGGCCCGTACGCGGCCTATGCGGCTAGCATGCTGAGCCGACTGAAGAGGACGGTGGAAGAGACCGAGGGGGCCTAGGCCGCCTCGTCGTCGTCTTCGCTGAGGACGCCGGCCATCGCCGCCAGCGACAACTTGCGCAGGGCGCTGGCGCGGACCTTCTCGCTCTCGCTCTTCAACTGGCCGCAGGCGGCGAGGATGTCACGGCCACGCGGGGTGCGGATCGGCGAGGAGTAGCCAGCCTTGTTGAGGATCGCGGCGAAGGCCTCGATCGTCGCCCAGTCCGAGCACTGATAGTCGCTGCCCGGCCAGGGGTTGAACGGGATCAGGTTGATCTTGGCGGGGATGCCCTTGATCAGGTTGACGAGGGCGCGCGCTTCGGGCGGGCTGTCGTTGACGCCCTTCAGCATCACGTACTCGAAGGTCACGCGGCGGGCGTTCGACAGGCCCGGATAGGCGCGGATGCCGGCCATCAGCTCGGCGATCGGGTACTTCTTGTTCAGCGGCACCAGCACGTCGCGCAGGGCGTCGTTGGTGGCGTGCAGGCTGATCGCCAGCATGGCCTGGGTCGTCGAGCCCAGCTTCTCCAGCATGGGCACGACGCCCGAGGTCGAGACCGTGATGCGGCGACGCGAGATGCCGATGCCCTCGTTGTCGCTGATGATCTCGATGGCGTCGGCGACCTGGCCCAGATTGTACAGCGGCTCGCCCATGCCCATGAACACGATGTTCGAGAGCTGGCGGTCCTCCTTGTCGGACGGCCATTCGCCCAGATCGTCCTTGGCGACCTGCACCTGAGCGACGATCTCGGCTGCGGTCAGGTTACGGACCAGGGGCTGGGTGCCGGTATGGCAGAAGCTGCAGTTGAGCGTGCAGCCGACCTGGCTGGAGACGCACAAGGCGCCGGCGCGACCGACGCCCGGAATGAAGACGCTCTCGACCTCGATGCCGGGCGCCATCCGGATCAACCACTTGCGGGTGCCGTCCTGGCTGACCTGGCGTTCGACGATCTCGGGGCGGGCGATCGTGAAGGCCTCGGCGAGCCGCGCGCGCGTTTCCTTGGCCACATCGCTCATCGACGCGAAGTCGGTGACGCCGCGATGGTGCATCCAACGGAAGATCTGGGTCGCCCGCATCTTGGCCTTGCCGTGCTCGACCACGCCGCTCTCGACCAGAGCGGCGATCAACTGCGGACGCGTGAGGCCCGACAGGTTGACCAGCGGTTTGGCGACGGGGGCTGCGGGCGCGGCGTCGGACGAGACGCGCGACAGGTCGAGGGTGACGCTCAAGGGGATGTCCGGCTCTTCGGGGTGCGGACGGACATATAGCAGGTCCGGGCCGGTTTTCCAAAAGGACCGAGCGCCGCGCCTCCTCAGACCTTCCGGAACCGGCCGCCCTGGTTGGCCATCAGCGCCAGGGCCCAGTCGTCCGGCAGCACCTTGGCGACGGCGGCGATGGCCTTGTTGGGCGAACCCGGAACACAGATCGGACGATTGGCTTCTGCGGCTTCGTAGCCGGCGGCGGCGACCTCGTCCGCCCCGAGCCACATCCAGTCCGGCACGCCCTGGCTGACCTGGGCGCGAGTGCCGTTGACGTCGTGGAATTCCGAATAGGTGAACCCGGGGCAAAGCGCGCTGACATGCACGCCGGTCGACAGGTTCTCCAGATGCAGGCTCTGGGAGAACTTGACCAGGAAGCCCTTGGTCGCCGCGTACAGCGTGTGGCCCGCCGCGCCAGGAACCAGACCCGCTAGCGACGCGACATTCGTGATGCGCCCAAAACGACGCTCGACCATGCCCGGCAGCACCTTATGGGTCATTTCGCAGACCGAGGTCAGCATCACCTGCAGGAAGGTCGCCTGGTCCGCCCAGTTCGTCGCCGCATAGGTCCCCGGCAGGCCGTAGCCGGCGTTGTTGACCAGCGCGTCGACCACGCGCCCCTGCTCGGTGATGGCGGCCAGCACCGTGTCCACGCCTGCCGGTTCGGCGAGGTCGGCGGCGACAGCGTAGGCCTCCACGCCCGAGCGCAGCTTGATCTCGGCCGCCAGGGCCTCGAGACGATCGGCGCGCCGCGCGGTCAGGACAACGTCATAGCCATGGCTGGCGTAGATGCGGGCGGAGGCGGCGCCGATGCCGGCGGAGGCGCCGGTGATCAAGGCTAGACGGCGGGCCATGCGATCGATCCGTTAAGAGCCAAACTTCGCCGGACAGCAGCACGACCGATGATTTGGTTCAAGCCGCGCCGCCGCGCGCCACGAACCAACCATTTCGGAAGCCTTGGTCGGCCTTGCCATAGACGAAGGGTGAGCCGTCCGGCTGGGTGAAGGTTCCGCCGGCGGCGACCAGAACCGCGTGGGCGGCGGCGGTGTCCCATTCGGACGTCGGCCCGTGACGCGGATAGATGTCGGCCGAGCCTTCGGCGATCCGGCACATCTTGATCGAGGAATCCATGGCCGTGCGAAGGTCAAAGCCGTACTCGGCGGCGAGCTCGGCGGCCTTTTCCTCGCGCATGGTGTGACTGATCAAGCCCAAGGCCCGACCGGTCGGCCACGGCCGGACCCGCGCCGCCGCCTCTGGAGCATCAGCGCCCATACGTTTCGTCGCGCCCGCGGCCGTGGTGTACCAGACCTCGCCCGTGGCCGGCGCGCAGACGGCGCCGGCGACCGGAACGCCATGGTCGATCAGGCCGATATTGACGGTGAAGTTCGGGTCGCCGCGAACGAAGGCTTTGGTGCCGTCGACGGGGTCGACGAGGAAGAAACGCGATCCGATGGCGTCGGGCGTCCCGAACTCACTGGCGTGCTCCTCGGAAATCACGGTGACATCCGGAAACGCCTCCGCCAAGCGCTGCAGGATCAGCCGCTCGCCCGCGCGATCCGCCTCGGTGACGGGGCTTTCGTCCGCCTTCTGCGCCACCGCCAATTCCGTTCTCCAGAACGGGAGGATGACCGTCGCCGCCTCTTCGGTGATCCTGGCCAGGGCTCGGCCCCAGTCGGCCAGGTTTTCGGTCGTCGCGGTCTCGCTCATGCCTGTCCTCGAGGGTCATCGCCGACGAACTCCAGCCGAACGCGACGGCCGTCGATCGTCTGCTTGCCCGCCTCTTCGAAATTGACGGTGACCCGATGTCCGATCACGGACTGAACCTGCCCCAGGCCCCAGTCGGGCTGGTCGGGATGGCGCACCAGGACGCCCGGCTCTAGAAACGGATCCATAACGGCCTTCCTGTAGAGGCTTGGCCCAGTTTGCCAAAGCCTCAAATCACGGCAGAGTCCGCCGCTATGACCGATATCGTCCCAGAGACAGTCCCCGCGACCCCGGCGCCCACGACTCCGCAGACGGACGTGCAAGGCCCGGACTTCGCCGCCATGCTGGCTGCGCGCCTGTGCCACGACTTCATCAGTCCGGCCAGCGCGATCGTCTCGGGCCTGGACCTCTTGGAAGACCCGGCGGCGCAGGACATGCGCGAAGACGCCATGAGCCTGATCGCCTCGTCGGCGCGGAAGCTCGCCGACCTGCTACAATTCACCCGGGTGGCGTTCGGCGCCTCGGCCTCGGCCGAGAACTTCGACAGCCGTGAGCTGGAGAAACTGGCGCAAGGCGTCTTCGCCCATGTGCGCCCGACCTTGAACTGGGCCATCGAGCCTCAGGCTATGAACAAGCCGTCCGCCCGGGCCGTACTCAACATCGCGCAGATCGCCGCCAGCGCCTTGCCCGCCGGGGGCGTGGCGACCGTGAAGGGCGTCAACGCCGACGGGCGCTTCTCGATCATCGCCGAGGCGATCGGCCCTCGCGCCCGTCTTCGCCCCGAAGTGCTCGCGGGCCTGAAGGGCGAGCCGTTGGCCGAAGGACTGGGCGGTCCATGGGTGCAGGCCGCCTACCTGAACGCCTTGGTCCGCGCGGCCGGCGGCCAGATCGCCGCCGAGGTTGGCGAGGACCGCGCCTCGGTCGCGGCCTGGGTGCCCGCCTAGGGACGGCTTCGCGCTCGGAAGTTCGGCAAACCGCTCCTTAACCAGAAGCCTTCATTGTCGCTCTCTGGATTGGAGTACGCCGTGAAGACCTGCCTGGTGGTCGACGACAGCCGGGTGATCCGCAAGGTCGCCCGCCGAGTCCTCGAGGACATCGGCTTCGACATCGCCGAGGCCTCCGACGGCATGGAGGCCCTGGCCTGGTGTCGCGCGGCCATGCCCGACGCCGTGCTGCTCGACTGGAACATGCCGGTGATGAACGGTCTCGAGTTCCTGAAGCTGCTGCGCAAGGAACGGCACGGCGACACGCCCAAGGTCATCTTCTGCACGGTCGAGAACAGTGTCGATCGCATCCGCGAGGCGCTCGACGCCGGCGCGGACGAATACATCATGAAGCCGTTCGACGGCGACATTATCCAGGCGAAGTTCGCCGAGGCGGGTCTGCTTTGACCCCTGAGCACATCGACCTTCTGGCCGCGCTCGGACGCGCCCGCGCCGGCGTACGGGTCGAGATCGAAAAGCCGTACCTGATCGAAAGTCGCCTAACCCCGCTGGCGCGTCGCGAGGGTTTCGAGAGCATCGAAGCCTTGGTCGATGAACTGCGCGCCAAACGCGACGAGCGGTTGATCTGGGCTGTCGTTGAATCGCTGTGCCGCACGGAAACGACTTTCTTTCGGGGACGGGAGGCCTTCGCCGCGCTCCGAGACGGGATCCTGCCCTCGTTGTCTCATCGTCGCGACACGCCGTTGCGCATCTGGAGCGCGGCCTGCGCCACCGGCCAGGAGGTCTATTCCATCGCCATGGCGGCGGCCGAGGCGACCGGGCTGGCGCCCGGCGCGCGGTTCGAATTTTTCGGTTCTGATCTTTCGGAACGATGCCTGGAGAAGGCCCAGACCGGGCTGTACACCCAATTCGAGATCCAGCGCGGCCTGCCGATCCGAATGCTGGTCAAGTACTTCGACAACCAGGACGACACCTGGACCATCTCGCCTCGCATTCGGCAGATGGTCCGCTGGCGGCGGATCAACCTGCTGTCGGACCTCTCTGCGCTCGGCGTGTTCGACGTGATCCTGCTGCGCAATGTCCTGCGGAGCATGGTCCCGGCGCTACGCGGCAGGATCGTCCGCAGCTTGGCCGCCCGACTCTCGGCCGATGGCGTGCTGGTGCTGGACCCTGAGGACGATATCTCGGAGCTGGGCGATGTCCTCGTGGCGGCGCCCGGCGGCGCAGGCCTCTATCTGCGCGATCCGACAATCGGGACCGCCGCCGCGGCCTGACCGGCTCTCAAGCCTTCCTGGCCCGAGCTTGCAGGCGAGCCAAGGCGGCGCCGCCCGCCAACCCACCCACCACCTCTGCCACTCGCGCCTTGATCCCGGCCCGCGCCGATGGAAGCGCCGCGAACGCGGGCGCGAGCTTGCGGAACAGGATCGGTGGCGCGCCCGGCCCCACGATGGCCTCGTGCAGATCCATAGCGTCGACCACGGCGCGCGCCGCCTTCCGCCATTCAACAGGCGGCGCCACGCCGTGCGGCGCCGGCGCGCGGCAATCGGAGAAGTTCGGCCTCAGCCCGCAGCCGAGCCAGATGGCCTGCTCGACCTCACGGGCATAGGCTCCGTCGCGGGCCAGCCGATCAACGTCGATCACAAGATCTGCGTGAGGCAGAGCCTTCAGGTGGGACGCGAGCCACACGGCCAGAAAGGCCTGGAAGGACAGGCTCGCGGGGCTGCGCTTGAATTTCCGGCGCACCGCGGCCAGGCGCCGATTCAAAGGGCCTCGGCCGTCGAAGTCGTGGCCCAACAGGCGACGGGCGGCGTCGCGCCAGACAGCCATCTCGGACAGCAGGACGTAATGGCATAGCTCGAAATAGGTCGGCCTGGGGCGCCGGCGCAGCGAGTAGAACGACAGCCACTGCTGGACGGGATCGCGCACCAGCACGACATGGAATCCGCCGAACCGCCTCTTGAGCCATCCCGCCCGCCCGAGCGTCCGGCAACAGGCCAGCACCGGTGTTTCGCCCCGGCGCTTCGCCGCGTCGATCAGGCCCTCGACATAGCTCTGCTGCGCCAGGTCGCTAGCCTCGGGTTCGATCCAGTAGCGGTCCAGCGCGAAGCTCGCGTCAAAGCCGCTTACGCCCCCGGCCGGGTCGAGAACGACCTCGAATTCCTTGAGGTAGGGCTCACTGCCCCCGGGATGCCTCAGGCCGCTGTTGTCTGGCGTTTCGGCCCGTATCGTTTCGGGTGTCACATGCGCCAATTGTTCGTGCCAGGGCTCGTAATAGGCCCGGACGTTCGGCACGGCGCGAAAGCGGTGCCATACGTAGGTGCTGGAACAGCGCCAGCCGCTATGAACAAAGACAGCGCCGCTCGACAATCACTCGATCCCTCTATCCGAGGGTCCAGCATTCATGGGCTGCTTTTCAGCCGTATCTCAGGCCGGGCCCTGAGGGTTGCGCCGCCGAAATACTTTTGGAGCCACTGAAAGAAAAAGGCCCGCTGTCTCCAGCGGGCCTTCATGTCTTCGGCAGGCTTCGTACGTCAGTTGTTCTTGACGTCCTTGGCCGTGTCGGTCACGGCGCGGCCCGCCGACGAGACGTCCTTGCCGGCGCCTTCGACCGTATTGCAGGCCGCCACCGACAGGCTGGCGGCGAGGGCGGCCAGGATCACCAGTTTACGCATGGTATTCTCCGCTGTTCGCCTCCCAGGGCTTCGTGGGAAGGCTGTGAAACAATCGCTCCGAGAGAACGTCAGCAGCGAAGCTCGGTTCCGGTCGAGGTTTCAGGATTCAGGCGGAGGGACCGACAGCCTGCGGCGTGGGGAAGACAAGCCGCACCGTGAGACCACGCGGCTCGTGGGTTTCAAAGGACACCTTCCCGCGAAGCTGACGGGCGAAGGCGGTCATCAGCGTCCGGCCGACGCCGCCGCCAAGGCTGTCCGGCGCGCCGGGACCGTCATCGCTGATCGAAAGCTCGGCCTCTTCGCCGCGGACATGGAAATTGACCCGAAGCGTCCCGCCGCTCGTACCGAAAGCGTGCTTCTGCGCATTGGTGATCGCTTCAACCGCAAACAGGGCGATGGGGGCCAGTCGGTCGGGATCTATGACCAGAGGATCCGCGTGGACCTCGGTCTGAACGAGACCCGACGTGCCCATATCGTTGGCCAGCAGCTGCGCGGTGAGCTCCTCGAGAAACGGACGAAGGTCCACCCGCTTGAGATCAGGCCCCTGGTAGAGCGCACGATAGATCTGGGCCAGCGCGGTGATCCGCTGACGCGTATCATTCATGGCCGCTTTCGCAGCCGGGTCCGCGAGGGCTCGCTGCTGCATGTTCAGCAACGACGTGATGATCTGAAGGTTATTCTTCACCCGGTGGTGGATTTCGCGCATCAGCGCGTCCTTCTCCGCCAGGCTGTCCATCAGCGACGCGTCCCGGGCGACGATGGCGCCGGCCATCGCGTCGAGGGTGGCGGCGAGCTCGCGGATTTCCGGCGGCGCTCTTTCGGCCTGCAAGGGTCGCACGGTGAAGCGCCCCCGCGCATAGATCGCCGCCACGCGCTGCAAGTACACGATCCAGCGGATCACGCCCCGTTCGGCCGTGAACCAGACCGCCCCCAAGCCCAGAACGAAGGCCAAGAGCGGCAGCAGGAGACGCGAGATCGGGTTGATCCAGGCCCAGGACAGCAGCCTTGGGGCTGGCGCCGAAAGGATGACGAACACGTCGTCGCCAACGAGCGGCGCGGCCGAGAAGGTCCGGTCTCGACGCTGGGAGTCGCGCGCGGACCACAACGCCGCGCCACGCTCCGCCGCGATGGCCCGCCAGCCGGCCGGCGGAGCGCCGAACGCCGAGGGATTTGTGGCGGCGAAAACGCGTCCGTTGGAGTCGGCCAAGGCCACTTCAGCCCCGCCTGGCAGGAACCGGTTGGCCGTCTCCACCTTCAGGTCAGCCAGGGTCAGAACCGCGGCCATGGCACCTTCGAACTGCTCTGGGGAGCCCGCGCGAACAGCCGCCAACACCGAGGGCTCGTTAGCGTAGACGGCGCCAGGATCGGCGGCCACCACCAGGGTGGAGCCGCCGCGAAGGGACTGGAACCAGCTGCGCGCGCTGCGTTGCTGGTCATACGGCGTCGTCGCAGCGGCACAGGCTACGCGGCCACGGGCGTCAAAACGGATCAGATTGGCGTAGCCGGGAAGCCGCGCCCGGACATCAGCCAGGCGCTGAGCGCACTCCAACCCCACCGAGCGCGGCCCCAAAGTCTGCAACAGCACGCCGGCGGCCTCGATGCGCGCCCGGGCGATAGCTGCGCTGCGCCCCGCCGCCAGCTCCAGGCTCTGACGGCGCGAGTCAGCCTCCGCGCGGAACGCGAAGATCGACTGCATGCCGCCGAGAATGAGCACAGGCAGAAGCGCCACGCACAGGGCGATAGCGAGACGGAAACGAATGGAGGTGACGGCCTGCTCGGCGCGGCCGGCGAGCACACTCACCGCAACGAGCTCAACCGCTCCGCGTCGGCCAAGATGGCGTGCATCGCATCTCCCGCGGCCGCGCCGTCACGGTCGTAGGCGCCTGTCTCCAGGATGGCCTGCAAGGCGCGACGAGCCCGACTGACGCGGCTCTTCACCGTGCCTACCGCGCAACCGCAGATATCAGCCGCCTCTTCGTAGGCGAAGCCACCCGCGCCCACCAGGATCAGCGCTTCGCGCTGCTCGGCGGGGAGCATGGCCAAGCCCAGCCGCAACTCGTCCAGAGCGACGGGCGCCTCCGGATCGTCGACCGCCACGAGCGTGCGCTCGGCGGCCTCCTGATCGAGCTGGCTTTGGCGCCAGCTCCGACGCTTTTCGGAATAGAACTGGTTGCGTAGGATCATGAAGGTCCAAGCCTTCATGTTGGTCCCCAGCTGGAAACTCGCGCGCGCATCCCAAGCCTTCATCATGGCGTCCTGCGCCAAGTCGTCGGCGGCGGTGGGATCACCCGTCAAGGTGCGGGCGAAAGCGCGGAGATGCGGGATGAGCGTGACAAGCTCACGCTTGAACAGCGCGTCGCGAGCGGGATCAGGCGCCGAACGCCCCACTTTTTCTTCGGCCATGCTCATTGGCCTCCCGTCGGCGGCTCAGCTTTGCGCAGAATATCGAGGAATTCGTCCGGCACGGGCTCGTTGACGACCTCGTCGAACATCTGGCGCAGCTTCACGCCGATGGCCTGTTGGCGCAGGCGCGCCTCGTCAAGCGCCGCGGCGCTCTTGCGTTTGTCTTCCATGGGTACGTGTTCGATCATGTCCTCGACACCGAAGTGCATCGGCGTCCGCCCCCTTTGGCCGAATGTCTTTCCGCCCGATGACAACGTGCTTTTCCGTACCGGGTTCCACAAGCTTGGGCATAAGATGTCAAAAATCCGCGACGGGCGGAACCGGTCAGTTGAGGAGGCGTTATCGACCTTCGATGGAACGGCGCAGCTTGACCGTACGTTCCTTGATTTTCGAGACACCGCATCGGGAGGGGTCATGAGTCTTCTTGCTCGGCTGGCGCCGCATCTACCTTACATCCGCCGTTACGCTCGCGCCCTGACCGGCGATCAGACCACCGGGGATCACTATGTCCGCGTCGCGCTGGAGGCTCTGGCGGCTGGCGAGCGCTCGCTGGACGCCGAGCTATCGCCGCGCGTGGCGCTCTATCGCGTGTTTCACGCCATCTGGCTCAGCTCCGGCGCTCAGCTTGAAGCCCGTCGCGATGAGAGCATCAGTTCCGCCGACGACGCGGCCCAACGTCTGATGCGCATCGCGCCGCGCTCACGCCAGGCTTTCCTGCTCACCGCGCTTGAAGGCTTCACGCCCACCGAGGCGGCGCAGATTCTCGATTGCGACTTTGGTGAGATCGAGCGCCTCATCGCCGACGCCCAGGCCGAGATCGACGCGGAACTGGCGACCGAAGTCCTGATCATCGAGGACGAGCCTGTGATCGCGGCCGATATCGAGGCCCTCGTCCGCGAACTGGGTCACGACGTCACGGACATCGCCGCCACTCGAGGAGAAGCCGTCGACGCTGTCGCGCGCCGCACGCCCGGGCTGGTGCTGGCCGATATCCAGTTGGCCGACGGCTCTTCTGGCATCGACGCGGTGAAGGACATCCTTGGCCGTCTCGACGTGCCCGTGATCTTCATCACTGCCTTCCCGGAGCGTCTGCTGACGGGCGAGCGTCCGGAACCGACCTTCCTGATCACCAAGCCTTTCCAGCCGGAGACGGTGAAGGCGGCCATCGGGCAGGCTCTGTTCTTCCATCCTCGGCGTTCACGCAAAGCCGCCTAAAGACGACGGCTTCAGAAAAGGCGACGGCCTCCCGATAGGGAGGCCGTTTTCTTTTGTCGAGACGAGCTTCGATCGCGCAGGTTAGGGCGTTTGGCGCGCCGGCCGCTGCTCGGTGTCGCCGGCCTGAGCCTCGGCCGGCGTCGTGGCTCCGGTGTTGTCCTGGACCGCGGCGAGGTCGCCGGCGCGGAAGCTCCAGGCGCCGAAGAGGGCCAGGGCCGCCAGGACGGTCGAGACAATAAGAATCCAGAAAATGTGGCGTCCGAAGCGCCCTTGGCGAGCGCGGGTGGCGTTCAGGCGAGGACCAGAAGGCGTCTGTTCGGCGTGATGGATGTCGGCGGGCATGATGTCATACCTCCTGAAAAGTCCTAGGGCGCCCAGGACGTGGTGATATCGGAGCGGGCCAGAGAGGCCGCGCGATGGGTGAAGCCCATCACCGTGGCGGCGGAAATCGCGGTCGCCGCGATCACAACCAGGGCCATGAGGCGAGTGCGCGTGCGGCGCTGGCGCTCGGTAAGCGCTTGAACAAAGACCGTTCCGCCATGTTCGGCTTGATAAGTCCGGATCACGACGCGGCTCCCCTTCTTCGCGGACCTCGACGCCGCTCGGAAGGTCAACGTTCCGCCCATTCAGCCGTTCCCGCTTAGAGGGATTTCGCGGCCGGCGCTCAAAGCGCCAAAAAAAATCGCGCCTAGCGGGAACTCTTTCCCTCTCGCTCCGTTTCCATCTTCGCGAAGGCGGCGACGCCCCCCCGACTTGAGGCTGGTGCAAACCAGCCTGCCGCCTTCGCACCCCCCTTTGTTGATGCGAACTCAGGCGGACCGGCTATCCGGCCCGCCCTTCTTCGCGCCTCAGCGGGCCGGCGACGCCAAGGCGAAGACAATATCAGCGCGTCGGCGAAGGGGGGCAGCGGCGCCGGACGGGGCTCTCGCGCCGGCGTCGCCAACCGCGGCCAGATCGAAATCCGCCTTGCCGAACCCATGCGCCGCCAGAGCGCTGGAGACGACGTCAGCCCGGCGCTTCGACAGAGCCAAATTGGCCTCCGACGCCCCCACCGCGTCGGCCAGCCCAATCACCCTCACACTTTCCACCCGACACCCCTTGGCCTGGGTCCGCGCATTGGCGAGCACCATCCTCGCCTCGGGGGTCAGGGCTGCGCTGTCCTGATCGAAGTAGATCGACGAGGTGAAACTCAGACAGGTCGGACCGGCGACCGCCACGGGCCTTTTCAAGGTCCGCCAAGGTCCCGAGGTCTCGGCGCAAGCCGCTAGCGTCAAAACAGCGCCGATCAGGATAGTGGCTTTCATCGTCTTCATGGTTCCCTCCTCCAGACGTGAGAACACGAAAAAGGCGACCGGCACGGCCGATCGCCTTTCGAAATGAGCGCGACGGCCACCGCCTAGTAGCGGGGAGCGCCGTCTTCCCAATAATAACGACCGCTGCGGGAGTCGTAGTAGTAATAGCGACCCGCGCGCTCATCGTAGTACTGGCGGCGATTGACCGAGTTCGCGCCACAGCCGCCGTCCTCGCGACAGCCCTTGACCGCGCCGACGGTCCCGCCCAGGGCCGCGCCCACGGCCGCGCCCGTCGTAGCGCTGCCGCCGCCGACATTGTTGCCGATCACCGCGCCCGCGAGCGCCCCGAGAGCCGCACCGCCGGCGGCGTTGCGCTCCACATTGCCAGTCGAGGTGCACGCCGCGGCGAGCACACCCACGCCCATCAGGGCGATCATGGTCATCTTCATCTTGGCTCTCCGTTCCGAGCTTGTCCCCTGCCAGCAAACGGCCACCGTCCGGGAGGGTTCCGCGCGAAGCGGAACCATGGCCGCCTCAGGACCGTTGCGTCGGCGAGTTTCTGAAGACAGGGGGCGCCCGTGCGGCGGATCGATATCGTCGTCAACACCGCGTCGGGGTCCGTCGGACCAGATGCGCCGGCGATCGCCGAGCGCCTCTTGGCCGAGCACGGGGTCGCCGGGCGGGTCCATTCGCCGCAGACAAGCGATCTCGAGCTATGCCTGCGGGACGTCATCGACTCCGCGCCGGACGCGGTTCTGATCCTGGCCGGCGATGGCACCGCCCGCGCCGCGGCGGAGCTCGCAGGACCGCAAGGACCTCTGATCGCGCCGCTGCCGGGCGGCACAATGAACATGTTGCCCCACGCCCTCTATGGAGAGCGCCCTTGGGCGGCGGTGATGAGCGACTGCCTGCAGTCAGGCGAGCCCCGGATGATCTCCGGCGGGGAGGTCGGCGGACGCCTCTTCTTTGTGGCCGCCATCCTCGGCAGCCCCGCCTTGTGGGCGACCGCCCGGGAGGCCGCTCGGGAAGGTCGCCTCGATCTGGCGGTTGCAAGGGCGCGCCGTGCGTTTCAACGCGCCTTCTCGGGTCGGCTGCGCTTTGTCTTGGATGGCCGCCCCAAGCAGCGGGCCGAAGCGCTGACCTTGATGTGCCCCCTGGTCTCCACGGCCCTCGACGCCGAAGAACGCGCCTTAGAGGCGGCCGCGCTCGACCCGTCAAGCGCGTTGGACGTCTTTCGCTTGGGGTTCAACGCCGCCCGCGGCCAGTGGCGCGAAGACCCCTCGGTTTCCGTCGGACGGTGCAGGACCGGCAGCGTCTGGGCGGGCGGCCGAATCCCGGCGATTCTCGACGGCGAACCCGCGCGTTTCGATGCGAATGTGTCGATCCGCTTCCGCCCCAAAGCCTTCCGCGCCCTGGTCCCTCCTACATGAAGCTGGTGCAGATTTCGGACATCCACTTCGGCGGCGAAAACCAAGAGGCCGTGGAGGCCGCCACGCAGTGGATACGCGACGCGGCGCCAGATCTCGTCGTCGTCGCGGGAGACCTCACGCTGGACGGCAAGGCGACGGAGTTCGACGCGGCCGCCGCTTGGCTTGAGCGCCTTCCCGATCCGATGCTGGTCGTGCCTGGCAATCACGACACGCCCTTCGTTGGACCGGGCGAGCTCTGGACACGGTTCACGCGCCCATGGCGACGGTTCAGCGAAAGGTTCGGCCTTGAAGACGGCGCGGAATGGCGCGGGCCTGGGATCACCGTCACCTCGATCAACACCGCGCGCGCAGCCCAGTTGCGCTGGAACTGGTCGAAGGGCGCTGTTTCGCGCCGTCAGATCCGCCGGGTTTGCGACAGGCTCGCGGCCGCGCCATCCGAGGATTTGAAGGTCGTGGTCTGCCACCACCCGTTGATGGAGGTCCTGGGCGGGCCGATGACCGCCCGGGTTCGTGGTGGCGTCGACGCCGCCAACCGCTTCGCCCACGCGAGCGTCGACCTGGTCCTCTCAGGCCACATCCACCTGCCTTTCGTCACCACGGTCCCCTTTGGCGACGGCAAGACACAGCTTGTCGGGTCTGGAACGCTCTCCTTGCGCGAGCGCGGCGCCGCGCCCGGGTTCAATCTGATCGACGCGGACTCAGGCTGCGTCCGCGTGACCGCTCTGGCCTATGAGCGCGGTCGCTTCGACGTCTGGCGCACCTGGGCGTTCGACCGACGCTGAAACGAAAACGGCGCGGCCAAGGCCGCGCCGCTCGAAGGGTTTGATCTTTTCCGCTAGGGAGCGCGGCGTCCTCTGAAGAGGTGGCTCACCAGCGACACCAGGAACAGGATCAAGAAGACATAGAACAGGATCTTGGCGATCCCCATCGCCGCGCCCGCGATGCTGGTGAAGCCCAGCAGGGCGGCGATCAAGGCGATCACCAGGAAGGTCAGGGCCCAGTTCAGCATTGGCCTCTCCGGATTAGCCCGGCGGATCGCCGGGGCGGGTTGTCCATCATCGAGACTCAACGGTCTCGCTTGTCGACAACGCGCCTCGCGCGCCGGGCGTTCCGGAAGACGACCTATTCCGGCGCCGGGTAGGCCCAGCCTTGGGCGCCGGCCTTGGCGGCTGCGTATTGGCTGTCGGCCAGGGTCCAGTTGGCCAGGTTATCGAAGAAGGCTTCCAGGAAGGCCTTCCGCAGGTTCTGGTAGTCCAGATAGTAGGCGTGCTCCCACACGTCGCAGACTAGGAGGGCCGTCAGGTCTTGGGTGACAGGGCTCTCGGCGTCGTGGGTCGAGATGATCTTCAGCGCGCCCGAAGCGTCCGAGACGAGCCACACCCAGCCCGAACCAAAGTGGCCGATCCCCTCGGCGACGAACTTTTCCTTCAGGTCAGCGAGACCGCCGAAGGTGCTGTCGATGGCCGCCGCGAGTTCGGCGCCGGGCGCCGTCTTCGTCGGGCTCATGCCGTCCCAGAAGAAGGCGTGATTCCAGGCCTGCGCGGCGTTATTGAACACCTTGCCCGGACCGGCCGACTTGATGACCGCTTCCAGCGAGCCCTTGTCGTCGCCATTCAGCAGACCGTTTAGGGCCGTGACATAGGCGGCATGGTGCTTGTCGTGGTGGAAGTGGAGCGTGTTGGCGGAAATCGTCGGCTCCAGCGCGTCGTAGGCGTAGGGCAGGTCCGGCAGCTTGTACATGTTCACTCCATGGGAAGGCGTTCCCATGAAGGGAGGGCGGGAACGCGACGTGGCATCTAGAGGCAGACAGGCGAAAGTGTAAGTCGCCGAGCGCCTGATCTCGGTCAAATTTTAGAGATAAATTCCCTTGGAAACTTAGGGTTTCCGGAGCTCCGGAAGAACATCTCCGCCCCGGACGGGCGCCGGTGGCGGAGATGCTGTTTTCGCTAAAGCGCTAGCGTTGTGGGGGCTTCGGGTCGAGGAAGGCCTTGGCCAGCGAAGCCGTGAGCGTGGGGTTCTTCAAGGCGATGATCCCCGCCGCGAGGCCTATGCCCAGCGACATGAGCGGGCGCTCGCGCACGATATCCACCACCCTACCGGTGATATCGAAACCGCCCTGCGGGATTTCTTGATGGATGGTTCGGCGATTCTCCGCCTTGCGCGCGGCGATCATACCCGCGATCGCGACGATTAAAGCCGCCACGGCGGCGACGATCGCCGAGGCGCCGGCCGGGCCGACCAGCGGCAACAAGATCGCGTAGACCGCGAAAGCGGCGGATACGACGCTGACGGCGGCGGCGGCGGCGATCGCCGCGGCCGCCGCCAGGGTCATGAGGGTTTTCTCGAACATCAGCGGTTGTTGCTGCGGCCGCCGGCGATCAGCAGGCCGATCAGGAGGCCGACGCCGACGCCCGCGAGCGTGGCGGTGATCGGACGCTCGCGAACGCGTTCCGACACGTAGCGCTGGGCCTCTTCGATCTGCTGGCCAGCGGTGTCGGTATAGGCGCGGCTTTGGGCGCGAAGGGTGTCAAAGCCTTCGGCCACCGACTTCTCGACGCGTTTGGCGGCTTCGGTCAGCGAAATACGAGCGGCGTGCGCGGCCTCGGCGAAGCTGCGCTCGGCGTGTTCGACGGCTTCCAGCGTGGCGCCCTTGGCCTTGTCGGCTTCCTTGGCGGCGGGATTCAGGGAATTGGCGGGCATGGTGATCTCCTGTTCGCGACGCGACCGACCGGGACGCGGGGAAGCGGCGTCCCGACAACGCCGCATTCGTTGCAGCGGTTCCAAGATAGTCAAGGAGACCAAGCTTCACCACTCGAATCCGCCAGGTGGCGCCGTGGTTCAAAGGCGCTCGCGCCGAACGCGAACCAAGTTTAAGGTCGAATCATGGACGACGCCCCAATCGTCAGTGACGATCGCCAGGAATCCGGCCGCCTCAAGGCTTTGCGCGCGCTTGGGATTTTGGACGGCGAGGTGAACGAGCCGCGCCTTCTGAGGTTGGCGCGGCTGGCGGGCCGCCTGTTCGACGCGCCAAAGGCGGCGGTTGCGCTGGTTGATCAGGACCGGATCTGGCGTAAGGCGTTCACCGGCTATTCTGGCCCGGAAGCGCCTCGCGCTGGCGACCTTGCAGACCAGGTCGTCGCCCTCGGGCGCGTGGTCGACCTCGCCGCGCCGATACGCGACTGCCAGGGCCATGTCCTGGGCGCCCTCATGGTCGAGGGCCCCGGCGCGAACGGCCCCGCTCAGCCCGAGGACCTACAGGCCCTCGAGGATCTGGCCGATCTCGCGGCGGAAATCCTGACCGCTAAGCCGGAAGCCGATCGAACGCTGGAGGGCGAGCGCCTCAACCTCGCCATCACCGCCGCGGCGCTGGGCGAGTTCGAGTGGGACATCAAACGAGATGTGTTCAAGATCAGCCCTCGCCTGGCGAAAGTCGCCGGGCTCCCACCGGGTGTAATTCCATCCGAGAACGGCGCGGCGCTCTTTCCCTATATCCATCCCGATGATCGCGAAGCCGCGCGCGAGACGATCAACAGACAGCTCGCCGAGACGGGCCGCTATAGCCTCGAATATCGCCGCCTTCCCGACGCGGACGGAAACGCCGTCTGGTACCACGGGTCGGGCGTCATGCTGTTCGGCCCCGACCATGAGCCGACCCATCTGATCGGCGTCGTTCAGGACATCAGCGAGCGCAAGGCGGAAGAAGAGCAGCGCGAGAACCTCGTCGCCGAGCTGGATCATCGGATCAAGAACCTGCTCGCGGTCGTGCAGTCGGTCGCCGCGCAGTCGGCGCGGAAGTCCGCCTCGCTCGACGTCTTCCTGAAGACCTTCGCCGCGCGGCTGAAGTCCATGAGCTCGGCGCACGACCTGCTCAGCGCGGCGCGGTGGCGGGGCGCGACCTTGGCGCGGATCGCCGCCGCCGAACTTGGAGGGCTCGCCCCGACCCAGACACGCTGGGATGGTCCTGAGCTGTTCCTGACGCCCCGCGCGGCGTCCGCTCTGTCGCTGGCCTTGCACGAGCTCGCGGTCAACGCCGTACGCTATGGTTCGTTATCGACCGAGAACGGCAAGGTGGAGGTCGTCTGGCGACGTTCGCCGGAAGGCGGCTTCGCGCTCGAATGGCTCGAGACCGGAGGCCCGCCCGCAGCCGCCCCCCTGACCAAGGGCTTCGGCGCGACCTTGATCGAGGACGTGGCGGGCCGGGAGCTGGGCGGCTCGGCCAAGATCAACTACCGCTCAAGCGGCGTCACCGCCATGATCGTAGGCTCGGCCGAAGCGCTGGCCGACGCGCCACCGGTCGAACCGGTGAGCGCCGCGCCGGAGCGGATCGTCGAGACCGTCGTGGCGGCCGACGAAACCGTACGCCCCGGCGCGATCGCGGGCCTCAAGGTCCTGATCGTCGAGGACTCGCTGCTGCTGGCCCTGGAGCTGGAGGCGGGCCTCGAGGACGCGGGCGTCGAGGTCGTGGGCTGCGCCGCGGAATTGGGCGAAGCGCTGTCGATGGTGGAGAAGGATTTCGACGTCGCGGTGCTCGACGCCGACCTCAACGGCCAGTCGGTCGCCCCCGTCGCCGAAATCCTGCGCAGCATGGGTCGGCCCTTCGTTTTCGCCACCGGCTATGCCGACAAGGCCGCGCCGATGGGCTTTGACGCGCCGATCGTGCGAAAGCCCTACAACGTTCACCAGATCGCCCGCGCGGTGGCCGGAGTCACGGGGCGGGCTTAGCGGCATGCTGATCCGCCCGGCCGCGCCGAGAGATCTTGACGCTTGGGCGGCGCTACGCGCAGCGCTTTGGCCGGGGGACACGATCGGCGACCACCGCGCCGAACTCGCCGAAGCGCTCGCGTCGGAAGGAGACTCCGCAGCCTTCGTCGCCGAAGCCTCGGACCGCCTAATCGTTGGGTTTATCGAGGCGTCGCTCCGCCACGACTACGTCAACGGCTGCGAGACATCGCCGGTGGCGTTCGTCGAGGGCCTCTATGTGCGCCCCGAGTTTCGAAAGACTGGCGTGGGCCTCGCGCTCTGCGACGCCGTCGCCGACTGGGGCCGGGGTCGAGGCTGCAGCGAACTGGCCTCCGACGCCTTGGCGGACAACCTGGAAAGTCACGCCTTCCATCAGGCCATCGGCTTCGAGGAGACCGAACGCGTGGTGTACTTCCGGAAGCCGCTCTGAAAGACCTCAGATTACGCTGCGCGCCCGCAACGCGACGAGAGCGTCGGCTTCAAGACCCGCCAGTTCCGCCAGAACCTCGTCCGTATGCTCGCCGAGCGTCGGGCCCGGCCAACGCACGCCGCCGGGGGTGTCGGTCAAGCGGGGAAAGGCGTTCTGCATCTTCAGTTCGCCAAAGACGGGGTGGGGAACCGTGACGATGGATCCGCGCGCCTGGAACTGCGGGTCTTTCAGCATATCGGGCGCGCGATAGATCCGACCCGTCGCCAAACCCGCGGCCTCCAGCTTCGGAAGCAGGTCCTCGATATCCTGATCGGCGGTCCAGGCGGCGATGCGGGCGTCGAGCTCGGCCTGATGCGCGCCCCGCGCGGCGTGGTCGCGATAGCGCGGGTCCTCGGCGAGGTCGGGTCGGCCCATCAGGTCGCAGAGCCGCTTGAACAGCGTGTCCTGATTGGCCCCGATCAGCACCAGCTCGCCCGACTTGGTCGGATAGACGTTCGACGGCGCGATGCCCGGAAGCACGGCGCCAGAACGCTCGCGGACGTAACCGGTCAGGTCATACTCGGTGATCAGGTTCTCCATCACAGTCAGCACGCTTTCGTAGATCGCAGCGTCGACCACTTGGCCCTTTCCCGTCCGCTGACGAGCGTGCAAGGCCATCATCACGCCCAGCGCCGCGTTCAGGCCCGAAAGGCTGTCGCCGATCGAGATGCCCGCGCGGGCCGGCGGCCGGTCAGGCTCGCCGGTGATGTGCCGCAAACCACCCATCGCTTCGCCCACCAGCGCATAGCCCGCTCGCTTGGAATAGGGGCCGGTTTGACCAAAGCCGGACACCCGCGCCATCACGAGGCCTGGATTGGTCTTGGCCAGGGCTTCGTAGCCCATGCCCCACTTCTCGAGGGTGCCAGGCCGGAAGTTCTCGACGACCACGTCGGCCTTGGCGATCAGCGCGCGGGCGATGTCCCGGCCGTCTTCAGTGCGCAGGTCGACGGTCACCGATTTCTTGTTGCGCCCGATCACGGGCCACCAGGGCGAGAGCCCCCTGGGCTTGGACCGTCCCCACTGGCGCATGGGGTCGCCGACCTTGGGATCCTCAAGTTTGATCACCTCGGCGCCGAAGTCGCCCAACACCTGACCACAGAAGGGCCCGGCGATCAGCGAGCCCATCTCGATCACGCGCAATCCGGAGAGCGGACCTTCGGCCATCAGCATGTTCCCCCAGCTTCACGGGAACCGATCACGGCCCCGTGATGTTCTTTGTGGCACGACGGCGAACCGCGGCGCCGAAGTTTGATCCCTCTCTAACAAAAAAGAACCCAGGGAAAGACAGAGCCATGACCCGTCACCTGATGATTGTCGGCGCCGCCGTTGCGGCGCTGAGCCTGGCCGCTTGCGGCCAAAAGACCGATGAAACCAAGGGCGCCGCGACGCCGGCCGAGCAGGCCGCCACGCCGGACGCCAATCCCGCCGCGACCGTGCCGACGCCTTCGGACGAAACCAAGGCCGACGTCTTCGTCGCCAAGGCCGCCGCCAGCGACATGTTCGAGATCGAGGCGGCCAAGATCGCCGCCAAGCGCTCGACCAACCCGTCGATCAAGACCTTCGCGGCCAATATGCAGAAGGCGCACATGAAGACGACCGAGGAGCTGAAGGCCGCCATCGCCGCCTCGGGCGCCGCGATCACGCCGCCGACGATGCTGCCGCAAGACCTCCAGGAAGATCTGGACGACCTCAACAAGGCCGACGCCAAGGACTTCGACAAGAAGTACGCCGACAGCCAGGTCGACGCTCACCAGGCGGCCCTGAACCTGCTGCAGCGCTACGCCCAAGACGGCGACACCGCCGCCCTGAAGTCGTTCGCCGCCGCCACGGCGCCGAAGGTCCAGGAGCACCTGAACATGGCCGAAGGCCTGAAGAACGGCTTCGACACTGGCGAAGATGTCGCCAAGGACAACGCCAAGCACTAGTCCGCTTAGCGCTTCAGAAAAATGCGCCCGCCGCCCCTGTGGAGCGGCGGGCGTTTTCGTATCAGTTCCCGACCGCGACCGTGTTGTCGTCTCCGTTTCGGTCGATCACGGTGTTGTAGGGATCGATCCCAGCGAACTTCGGCTTCTTGGCCACCGTGAAGGTGAAGGTCTGAACGCCGGAGCGGATGGGGCGACGCTCGTAGACCAAGACGTCCTGGGCGTCGAAGCCCTTGTCGCCTGGCTTGGCGCTGAAGAGACCGATTTCCATGGTCTCGTTCAGGGCGGCCGAGGTCTCCTTGCCCTTGCCGTCGGCGTACTTCTTCTGAGCGTCGACCGTGACCGTGACGTCGAACTTGCCGTCGGGCCTGGCTTTCACCGAGGCGGTCTTGGTCTTCAGGTCGTAGAGCGTGATCTTCTCGAAGAGGTCGGTGATCAGCGCCTGCTTGTCCGCCGGCGCTTCGGCGCGAAGGTAGGTCAGGAAGTCGGTCGTGATCGGATAGGGCGCTCCCTTGAAGGCGTACTGGGCGATCAGCTTGCGCAGCGCCCGGTTGACGGCCTCCTCGCCGACCTCGTTCTGCAAGCGGTACATGACCAGCGAACCCTTGCGATAATAGACGTAGGGCTGGTTTTCGACCTTGGCCAAGGGCTGTTCGTCGATCACGTCGCCGCCACGCGCCCGCAGGTAGCTGTCGAGCTCGAACTTCAGGAACTTGCGGATCTGGTCCTCGCCATAGGCGTGCTTCATGACCATCAGCGCGGAATACTGCGCGAAGGTCTCGCTCAGCATCGCCCCGCCTTGCTGGTCGGCGCCAATCACCTGGTGGGCCCACCATTGGTGGCCGATCTCGTGCGCCCCGACATAGGTGACCATGTCGATCTTGGAGGGATCGCGATAGTCCGAGATGAAGAACAGGCCCTCCGACCAAGGAATGGTGTTGGCGAACGACTGGGCGAACTGAGCGTAGTCCGGGAACTCCTGGAAGCGCAGCTGCCGGAACTGGTACGGGCTGAAATTGGCCTGGAAGTAGTCCAGAGACCGCTTCATCCCCGTCTTCATCCGCTCGATGTTCCAGGGGTGCTGAGCGTCGTAATAAACGGCCAGCTCCACGCCCTTATAGGTCTCGCGCGAGACCTGATATCGCGCCGACTGGATCGACACGAAGGGCATGATGGGCGCCTCGGTGACGAAGCGCGCGACGCGGCGGCCATTCCTGACGGTGTCCGACACCTTGTAGCCCGGCGCGATCGGCGTCTGGTCCGCGTCTGTCGAGACCGTGATGTCCGAACTGACGAAGTCGGCGTCCTTACGCAGGCCGTTGAACTGGCGTGACGGGACGTCCCCTAGCTTGGCCATTCGCCGCTCGGGCGGAAGGCCATACTTGCGGCGCTTTGCGCGGTCCTGAAGCAGGCCGTCGCGCGCCATGCCCAACAGCGGCGCGATCTCCATATTGTTCACGAACGTGCCATTGTCGACCACACGGCGTTCTTGGCCGCTGTTTGGGAAGCCTCGCTGGGCGCGCAGGGTGATGAAGCTCATCTTGCGCCGCTCGCCCGGCCGCATCGGCGTATCGAAGGCGAAAATCCGATAGTTGAAGGCTTCGAAGGTCTTCTTTGGCCGAGCGCCCTCGATCGACAGCCCCCGGACCTTCAGGTCGCGATCAAAGCGAACGTGAATTTCCTTCAACGGCGCGCCGGTCTTGTTCTCCAGGACATAGGAGCCCTTGGTCTCGACGCTGGGCGCGTGCGGACGCAGATCCACATCCAACGTCATCGCCACGATCTTCGGCTGCGGCGTGTTCTCGAACGGCAGCAGGGTCTTCTCGTAATCGGCCTGCCATTTCTCGTTGTCGATGCTGGTTCGATAGATGTTCCAGACGTTGGTGTTCACATAGATATAGCCGCCGACGGTCGCGAAGATCGCCAAGGACAGACCCATCAGCACGCCGGCGCCGCCGTTCAGGCGCAGCGGCAGACGACGCAGGCGCGGCAGGAGCCGGCTCTCGGTCCCCCGACGCCACAAGGCGTGAGCGAGCACCAACAGCGCGAGGGCGAAGGCGCTCCAGTACAGGCGGAGCCACCAGGCTCCGATCCAGAACTTGCCCTGGCCGTTCATGTCGGAGAACGGCGTCGGGGTCACTGAGCCGAAGTTGTAGAGCTTGTGCTCAAAACCCAAGTTCACGAACGTAATGGTCGTGATCAGATAGAGCACCATCAGGCCCCAGCCGATGAACTTGTGCGGGCTCAGCGCCTGCAGGAACACAGCCAGCGCCGCCAGCAGGATCCAGTCGACCGACTGCGGCAGCAGGTACCAGAGCAGGTACTTCTGAAGCTCGAAATTGAAGTAGCCGTGCAGCGCTTGGCTCAGCATCCCCGCCAGCACGCTGACAAAGAGCGTCGAGATCAGCACCAAGCTGATCGCCAGGGTCTTAGGCGCGACGAACGCCCAGTCTGGGACCGGGGTGGCGTCGATGATCTCGTGCGTCTTTCGCTCCCGTTCGCGCCAGACCAACTCGCCCGAGTAGTAGATCGCGATGATGATCGGGATGAGGCTGAACGAGCCGAGCAGGGGATCCAGAAGGACGCGGGTGACGGGATAGATCACCCCGCCATAGGTCCCCGCCTCGGTCGCGAACCACAGTGAGCCCATCGCATTCGCCAGGCCCAGGAACAGCAGAACGAAGTAAGCGGGGCTCTTGAACACCTGGCCCATGTCGAGCCGGGTGCGGACCACAAGCTGCGCCCAGGCGGTTCGCCGATCGAACTTTGGCGTGGGCAGGGGGCCGGCCAACGCGGGGGGTGCCGCGTCTTCGCTTTTGCCCTTAGCCGCCTTCACCTTCCGCCGACCCGAAAGGTCCGCCGACTGGAACCGGAAGAGACCGTAGGCCAGCGCCAGGAAGCCCGCCGTCAGGGCGAGGGCGAGGCCGCGGTTGAAGAGGAGCGCCCCGGCCAGCGGTGGAACGAGGCTGTTGCGCTCGCTGGCGGTCCAATAGCGCGTGGCCTGACCGAAGGCGGAGGCTCCCAACGGCTCCCAATAGGCGGCGATCTTGGCGTATTCCGGCCGGCGCAGCGCGATGCCGGCGACGATCCAGAGCACGAGGAAAGCGATCACGCCCACATACGTCCACATCATCGATCGCGTGACCGTGGCCAGGGCGAAGAACAGCGCCGAGGTCAGCAGGATCGTGGGCAGCGCCAGGACGAAATACGAGAAGAGATAGGCGTGCAGGTCGTTGGGGCCGAGGCGCTCTGGATCGATCCAGGGCATGAACGAGCCCAGCCAGATGGCCAGGGGCACGGCCATGAACGAGATCGCCGCCGCCAGGAACGCGCCTGCGAAGCGACCATAGAGGTAGTCGAACTTGCGCACCCGTGTGGAGCGCAGGATCGGCCCGAAGCCGGTCTCGTCGTCGCGAACCACCACGTTGGCCACGAAGGCCGTGGTCACGAACATGTAGAAGATGGACAGGATGATGTGCGTCTGCGCGATGGCGAACGGCGCGTTCTTGTGGATGTTGCCGCCACCGCCGATGCGGATCTGGTCGATCGTCGCCGCCCCGAAGGTCAGCAAGAAGAAGACGGTCGCCACCACCCAGAAGACAGGCGACTTCAGTTGGTAGCGGAGCTCGAAGCCCGCGATCTTGCGAAACATCGTCCGCCCTCCGTCAGGCCGCGCGCCGGGTCGTCGAGAGGGTGGAGAAATAGACATCCTCCAGACCGCCTTCGACCGGCGTGAAGCCGTCGCCCGGATTGTCGTCGGACAGGATGTGGATGACGGTCCGACCCGCCAGCAGGCGGGTGGAGATGACCTTGTAGCGAGCCTTGGCGGCCTCGAGCTCGCTCTTGTCGATGATCTTCTTCCAGATGCGGCCCTTCAGCTTGGCGACCAAGTCGACAGGCGCGCCCTCGCTGACGATACGGCCGTCGCAGATAATCGCCATCGCCGGACACAGATCCGACACGTCCTCCACGATGTGGGTGGAGAGGATCACCACCACGTTCTCGCCGATCTCGGCCAGCAGGTTCAGGAACCGGTTGCGTTCTTCCGGGTCGAGGCCCGCCGTCGGCTCGTCGACGATGATCAGGCGCGGATCGCCGATCAGGGCTTGGGCGATGCCGAAACGTTGGCGCATGCCGCCGGAGAACCCGGCGATGGCCTTCTTGCGCACGTTCCACAGATTGACCTGGTTCAGCAGGTGCTCGACCGTTTCCTTCCGGTCCTTGGCGTTGGCGATCCCCTTCAGGACCGCCATGTGGTCCAGCATGTCGTAGGCAGAGACGCGCGGATAGACCCCGAAGTCCTGGGGCAGGTAACCCAGGGTGCGGCGCAGGAGCTCCGGCGTTTTCAGGACGTCGATGTCGCCGAAACGGATGTGGCCGGACGTCGGTGCCTGCAGGGTCGCGATCGTTCGCATCAAGGTGGACTTGCCCGCGCCATTCGGACCGAGCAGCCCGTACATCCCGCGCGGGATCGTCAGATTGACCTCATCCAAGGCTCTCACGCCGTTGCCGTAGACGTGGGTCAAATTCTCGATGATCAGCATGAACGTTCCGATGCCCCCGTATGCCGCCCAAATATCCCCACACCGTCATGACTCGACGGCGCGGACAGGGGCAAGTGAAAGAACGTTTAGGCGTCCCCTTCAACCTAAGGATTTTTGAGGGGGCCCACAGCCTCGCGACTGGCGCGCTGCGCGCGCGACGAGGGTTTTTACGAGCGCGGTTTGGGTCTACAGGAGGCGCCATGACGACTTATGCCTTTCCTCCGCACGCCATCCCGACGGTCCCGGTGGAGGGATCGAACGCGGCCTTCCCGGTTCGAAGGATTCTCTGCGTCGGCCGGAACTACGCCGCGCACCGACGGGAAATGGGCGGCGACGAACGCGATCCGCCGTTCTTCTTCGCCAAGCCCGCGGACGCGGTGGCGCCCTTGCGTCATGAAATTCCCTATCCGCCCGCGACCAGCGACCTGCACCACGAGATCGAACTCGTCGTGGCGCTGAAGGCCGGCGGCTCGGATCTGACGCCCGAGCAGGCGCTCGACTGCGTGTTCGGCTATGCGGTGGGCGTCGACCTGACGCGGCGCGATCTGCAAGGCGCGGCGAAAGCCAAGGGCCAGCCCTGGGAAGCCGGCAAGGCGTTCGACGCCAGCGCCCCGATCAGCGCTATCCGGGTCATGGGCCCGCCCGCGCCCGAGGCCGCGGTGACCCTGTCTGTCAACGGCGCGGAGCGCCAGCGCGGCCAGATCGGCGACATGATCTGGAACGTCGGCGAGGTGATCGCCAAGGCCAGTGCGCTTTGGACTCTCGCGGCCGGCGACCTGATCTTCACCGGCACGCCGGAAGGCGTCGGCGCCATTGCGCGGGGCGATGCTGTGACAGGCGAGGTCGAGGGCGTCGGCCGTCTGGAATTCACCCTGGTGTGAGGCGGGCATGAAGCTCATTCTGCATAGCGCCAAGCGCGCCAGCGCGCCGTATCGGGTGCGGATCGGCCTCAATCTCAAGGGCCTCGCCTTCGACTTGCATCCGGTCGACCTGGTGGCGAACGCCCATCAGTCGGAAGACTATCGCAGCCTCAACGCCCAGGCCCTGGTGCCAACGCTCGAGGTGGACGGGCGGCCTCTGACCCAGAGCCTGGCGATCCTGGAGTGGCTGGACGAGACCTTTCCTCAGCCCCGTCTCCTGCCGGCCGATCCGTTTGACCGCGCCGCCGTCCGGGCCATGGCCGAGATCATCGCCTGCGACATTCATCCGCTGAACAACCTGCGGATTCTGCGGGCGCTGACCGCGCTCGAGGTTGGCGAGGCCCAACGCAACGCCTGGGCTTCGCGATGGATCTCCGACGGCTTTTCCGCGTTGGAGCCGATGGTCGCCCGCCACGGCGGCGCTTTCGCCTTCGGTGACGACCCGGGCCTCGTGGATTGTCTTCTGGTGCCGCAAGTGTTCAACGCCGGCCGCTTCAATGTGGACCTCTCGCCGTTCCCAGCGATCCAAGCCGCCGCCGCCCGCGCGGCGTCGCACCCGGCCATCGCGGCCGCACACCCTGATCACCATCCGGAGCGCTAGATGCTTGAGGATCTGAAAGCCAAGAACGCCGCCTGGTCGAAGAGCAAGACCCAGGTCGATCCCGACTTCTTCAAGCGCCTGGAAGGCCAGCAAAGCCCGGAATACCTCTGGATCGGCTGCAGCGACAGCCGCGTTCCGGCCAATGAGATCGTCGGCCTGGATCCGGGTGAACTGTTCGTGCACCGCAACGTCGCCAACCTCGCGCCGCCGCAGGACGCCAACTATCTCAGCGTGCTGCAGTTCGCGGTCGACGTGCTGAAGGTTAAGCACATCATGGTCGTCGGCCACTACGGCTGCGGCGGCGTGGCGGCTGCGATCGACGGTCAACGCCGCGGCCTCGTCGACCACTGGCTGCACCCGATCCGCGAGGTCCACGCCGAGCATAAGCACGAGCTGGAACAGATTCCGGAAAAGCGGGCCATGCTCGATCGGCTGACCGAGCTGAACGTGGCCCGCCAGGTGCGCAACGTCGCCGCCGACGTCTTCGTCCAGGACGCCTGGGCGCGCGGCCAATCGCTGGCCGTGCACGGCTGGGTCTATTCGCTGCACGACGGCCTGGTCACCGACCTCGATATCGGTATCGCCAACCTGGCCGACTATGAACGCGTCGTCGCGGAATCGATGGCCAGCTAAGCTGCCGGCCTTCGGCGTCAGGCGTCGAAGGCCACGGTTCCCATGGTCAGATCATAGCAGGCCGAAACGATCTTGAGCCGGCCTTCCTCCATGCGTTCGGCCAGCGTGCCGTCAGACACTTTCAGGCGGCGAGCGATGTCGCGGACGTTCTGGCGAATGGCCGCGTCCTGAAGGTCGGCCGGATGCTGTTCCTCGGCCTCCATCACGGCCGGCAGGATCGGCAGCACCATCTCGTGCAGGGCGCCATGCAATTCGGCGTGCTTGGTGGCGACATCCACCGCCGCGCCGACCGCGCCGCACTTGGTATGGCCCAGGACGACAATCAGCGGCGCGCCCAGGTGCTCCACCGCGTAGACGATCGAGCCTAGCCCTTCCCGGCTGACGGTCGAGCCCGCCACGCGAACCACGAACAGTTCGCCCAGATTGCAGTCGAAGATCAGCTCCGGCGCGGCACGGCTATCCGAGCAGCCGATGATAACGGCGAAGGGCTTCTGTCCCTTCGCCAGTTCGGCCACGCGGGTCATCGAGGGCAGCGAGATGTTGGCCCCGCCTCGCGCGAAAATGGCGTTGCCCTGCTTCAGGCGCCCCAGCGCCTCGTCCGGGCTGATGGCCATGGCCGCCTCGGCGGCGTGGGGCGCATGGGCCGGCTCCGCCTCCATCGGCTTGACCGTCGTCAGCGCCTTATCCAGCGCGGCCTTGTCGGTGGCCTGGTGCTTCAGAGCCCGCGAAGTGCGCCGGCCCTTTTTGGTCAGGAGGCTGGGCGAGCCACCTTCGCCCTCGGCGAAAGCAAAGGCCGGCGCAGCCACGCCAATGAGAGCGCCCAGCAGCAGTCGTCTCGAAACCATGTCGTCCCCCGACGTCGATGTCGGGAAGCAGCTAAACCATAACGGCTCTAAGGAACGTTAATCTGAGGCTACAGCGGCAATTCAACGCGCTTGACCACGGTGCGCATGGCGATGCTGGAGCTGACCCGCACCACGCCGGGAATCCGGGTCAGTTCCTGAGCGTGGACCCGTTCGAGGTCATCGACGTCACGCACGACCAGACGCAGCAGGTAGTCCGATCCGCCCGTCATCAGGTAGCACTCGGCGACCTCGCGCACACCGGCGATCGCCTTTTCGAAGGCGCTCAACGCCGACTCCGCCTGGGACGACAGGGTGACGGTCACGAAGACGCTGAGGGGCAAGCCGACGGCGCGCTCGTCGATCACCGCGGCGTAGCGGCTGATCACCCCGGCCTCCTCCAGGGCCCGCACGCGACGAAGGCAGGCGGACTCGGAAAGATTCACCGCCTCGCCCATTTCCACATAGCTGGCTCTCCCCCGCCTCTGCAGGAGGTTGAGGAGCTTCCGGTCGAAACCATCGAGGTTGGCGGTGGGTTTCGTCATGCTTGGCCTATCTGGCGCAGGAATCCTGCATCACGGTAGCCTCAAAGCATGAAATCACCAAGGAAACTGCGCTGATCGAAGCGCAGAATTCCAGGAAAGCGGCTTTGGAGGAAGCATCATGCGGGTTGGCGTCCCATCAGAGATCAAACCGGGCGAGCACCGCGTCGGCCTGACGCCGACGGCCGTCCGCGAATATGTCGCCCATGGACATACCGTGCTGGTCCAGTCGGGCGCCGGGCTCGGCGCTGGCTATGCCGACGAGGCCTATGTGAGGGCCGGCGCGACCATCGCCTCCGACGCCGCCGCTGTGTTCGCGGGCGCGGACATGATCGTGAAGGTCAAGGAACCGCAGAAGGTCGAGTGGGAAAAGCTCGAACCGCGCCACATCCTGTTCACCTACCTGCACTTGGCGCCCGATCCCGCCCAGACCGAAGGCCTGCTGAAGAGCGGCTGCGCGGCCATCGCCTACGAGACCGTCACCGACGCCCGCGGCGGCCTGCCCCTGTTGGCGCCGATGTCGGAAGTCGCCGGCCGGATCGCGGTCTTCTCCGCCGCCGAGACGCTGCTCAAGCACAACGGCGGCATGGGCCTTCTGCTCAGCGGCGTGCCCGGCGTCCCGCCGGCGCGCGTGGCCGTCCTGGGCGGCGGCGTGGTCGGCAGCAACGCCGCCCGCATGGCCGCGGGCCTGGGCGCCGAGGTCGTGGTGCTGGAGCGCTCCATCCCGCGCATGCGGGAACTGGACGACCTCTACCAGGGTCGCATCCTGACCCGCTACTCGACCTTCGCCGCCGTCGAGGATGAAATCCTCAAGGCGGACGTGGTGATCGGCGCTGTGCTGACCGCCGGCGCGGCCGCGCCCAAGCTGGTGCGCCGCGAGCACCTGAAGCAGATGAAGCCGGGCTCGGTGCTGGTCGACGTGTCGATCGACCAGGGCGGCTGCTTCGAGACCAGCAAGCCGACCACCCACGCCGAGCCGACCTACACGGTCGACGGCGTGGTTCACTACTGCGTGGCCAATATGCCAGGCGCGGCGCCGCGCACGTCGTCGGAAGCGTTGGGCAACGCCACGCTGCCGTTCGGTCTGGCGCTTGCCGACAAGGGCCTCGACGCCCTGAAGGCCAACGTCCACCTGGCGCGCGGCCTCAACGTGTTGAAGGGCGAATTGACCCATCCCGCCGTCGCCGAAGCGCTGGGCAAGACGTCAATCGACCCCTACGGCGCGTGGAAATAGTTTGAACGGGTCTCCCCGGCGCTGGCCCGGGGAGAGCTCATCACGCCGCGAAACGGGCGATGTCCTGTCGGCTGCCGATCAGGTCCAGCACGTCGTTCATCCGGAAGCCCGGATCCACAGGGTGCAGGGCGTCATAGACCGAGCGGGCGAAAGCCAAGTCGGCTGCGGTCTTGACCCGCCAGTCGAGACGCGACCAATCGCGGGGCGCCGTCAGATGCGCTTGGCTCCAGCGGCCGGGTTGGCTGCGGATCGCGGCGGTCGGCGAGATGCGCGCCATCGGATCGCGCTCCTCGGCGGCGGCGGCTTGCAGCGCGCCAGCCTTGATCACCTCGACCTCGAGGCCGGCGGGATAGGTCTGCCGGACCCGGTTGGAAGTGTAGTCGGCGCCGCTGGCCAGGGCCAGGCGCACCGCCTCATCGATGACGCCCGGATCGATGAACGGCGCGTCGCCCTTGAGGCGGACGACATGACTCACCGAACTGATCGTCTCGGCGCAGCGGGCGATGCGCGCCAGGATGTCTGCGCCGGCGCCGCGATGCGCCGTGTAGCCGCGCGAAACCAGGAAGCCAGCCAAAGCGTCGTCGACCGTGTCGGCGCTGGTCGCGACAATGATCTTGGAAAGGCAACGCGCGCCGCGCAGGCGCTCCAGCTGGCGGATGATCATCGGCTCGCCGCGAAGCGTGGCCATCGACTTGCCCGGCAGTCGAGTGGACCCCATGCGGGCCTGCAGCACGGCGAGGATCATATCGCGTCTCTCCCTCAGTTGGGATCAAGCTAGGCTTTAAGTCTTAAAATCCGAGTGAACCATAGGGTTAATGGGCGTTAGCGAGCGTCGCCGCGGACCTCGTCCGAGATCCTCAGCCTTGGGCATTGTCGAAGATGATTCTAGCGACGCGCCAGAGGATGAAGCGCGTCGACCGGGCATGGCTCAGGCGACCCAACGTCGCGGGTCGAGCGCGACGGGATCGTCGATCGCCATCTCGTCCCAGTCGAGATCCGGCGGCGGGCTCGAGGCGGCCGCCACCACCGCCGACAGTTCGGCGGCCGAGTTCACGCCGACCAGAACGGCCGAGCCCTCGGGGCGCGACAGAGCGAAGCCCAGCGCAGCCTGGAGCGGATCCGAACGCCCTTCGGCGATCATGCGGCGCACGCGCGACAGCCGGCCCGAGGCGCCTTTCAGCTGAGCGGGGACACGGTCGGGCGGCAGGAACAGCAGGCCGTTGAGGAAGATCGAGCGCAGGTGGACCTCGACGCCCATGCCGGCGATGCGCTGCAGCGAACCGTCAGCCAGCAGGCGCTGGTCGAGCAGGCTGGCGGGCGCTTGCAGGATATCGGGCTTGAAGCGCTTGGCGACGCCGACCGGGTCGTCCGAGGCGTGCGCCGCGACACCGACCTTGGCGAACAGCCCCTGATCTTTCAGGCGCTGGAGGCGCTCCCAGAGCGCCGGACCATGCGCGCCAAACAGTTCGGACGGCGAATGGACGATGATCGCATCCGCGCGCTCGACGCCCAGTCGGCGCAGCGTGGCGCGAGCCTCGGCCTCGACATAGTCCGGTCCGCGATCGGCGCGGCCGGCGGCGAGGGTGATACGGAACGGCGTCGGCCGCGGCAGCAGTTCGCCCAGGATGGTTTCGGCGCGGCCAAACAGGCCCGAAGCATCGAGAACCGACAGGCGCGCGCGAGCGGCGATATTCAAAATGTCGCGCGTCTCGGCGTCGGGCGAGCGGCCGCGAGGAGCGGAACCGCTTCCGTCGAGGCCGAACTGCGCGGCCGCGAGACCCAATTTTGAGACCGAAATGGACATGCCATCCGTGCGCGAAATCACTAATCGAAGATCGACGGTACGCGCCAAGGTTTGAACATGAGGTTTCTGGAACCTTGCCGAGGAGTTAAAGTTGGTCCCAATGATGAACCATCGCTATGACGACGCATGGCCGATGCACGGCATGGTCGACGACGCTCGCCCGGCCTTATCGGAGGCGCTTTCGAAGGGGGCGGCGGCGCTCGCCACGATCGTTTCGCTGGGCGACGGCGGCCCCCGTCCCGTGGGGACGCAGATGGTGTTCGGCGAAGGGATCGTTTCTGGCTTCCTATCCGGTGGCTGCATCGAGGCTGACGTTGAGGGCCACGCGCGGGCGTGCCTGTCCGATGGACGTCCTCGCCGCCTCGTCTACGGCGAAGGAAGCCCCTGGCCCGACATTCGCCTGTTGTGCGGCGCGAGGATCGAAATCCTGGTCGAACGGATCACGCCGGAAGAAGCGGCGGTCCGAACGCTTCTCGACCTCGCCCAGCGGCGGCTTCCGGCGTTCTGGATCAGCGACGGGTCTCGCCGCCTTTGCGCCGAGGAACCCCTAGCGACCTGGAGCGGCGCTTTCGAGCGCGCCTATGACCCTCAACCACGGCTCATCGTCGTCGGAGGAGATCCCACGGCCCTCGCCGTGGCCAGCCTGGGCGCGCAAGCGGGCTTCGAGACCACGCTTGTTCGTCCCAAAGGTCCGTCTTCGCCCCCGGCGCTCGCCGGCGTGGCCTATCGTCGCGACGGCGTCGAGACGGCCTTGATCGACATCGGCCTCGACGCCTGGACGGCGGTCGCGGTCTGCGGTCACGAGCCCGAGCAGGACCACGCCGCCTTGTTGGCCGCCCTGCCCTCGGATGCGCCTTATGTGGGCCTGCTCGGCGCTCGACGCCGGCTTCCCGAGCGCCTGGCGCGCCTCCGCTCCGATGGCCTGTCGGAGCGCGATCTCGCAAAGCTTCGGGCGCCGATCGGCCTCGACCTGGGCGGCAAGGCGCCGTTCGAGGTGGCGGTGGCGGTGATCGGCGAGGTGATGGCCGCGCGCCATGGCCAGCCGGCCTTGGCGCGACACCCCCTCGGCGTCTAGCCCGGGGTCGCCTCGGCCGAAAAGGCCTCGAGATCCTCAATCAGCGACTTGGCGGCCAGGTCGACCAGCGCGCCACCTTTCTCGGGCGTGGCCTGGGCCGGATCCGAACCCATCCGCCCGTCGGCGTAGCGCGCGCGGAAATCCAGCGCCTCGCGGATTGGCCCGGTGGGCGCGATCCGGGGCTCGTAAGCGGCGGTCTTGATGGTCTGGGGGTAGGCCCACTGGGTCACGGCGATCTCGGACGGCGTGGCGTGGCTGCCGTGACCGGTCGGAAACTGGCTGTTGGCCAGAGCATTGACGCCGGCGAGGTCCCACCAGTTCTTCAGCTTCAGCGCGAACGGCGCCCGCTCCTTGCGGAAGCTGTAGTCGGCGTAGATCTCGGAGAAGGCGGCCTCGATCGAAGCGACATTGCCGCCGTGGCCGTTCAGGAAATAGATACGCTTGAAGCCATGGGCGCCGAGCGAGCGCACCCAATCGCCGATCGCGGCGATGAAGGTCGAGGGGCGCAGGAAGATGGTGCCGGGGAACGCCAGGTGGTGCTGGGCCATGCCGATGTTGAAGGTCGGCGCCACCAACACCTTGTCAGCCCGTTTGTGGGCCTCGTGGGCGATGATCTCCGGGCAAAGCCAGTCCGTGCCCAACAGGCCCGTCGGCCCATGCTGCTCGTTCGAGCCGATCGGCACCACGACCGTCTGGCTGGTCTTTAGATAGGCTTCGATCTCGGCCCAGGTGGACAGCGCGAGCAGCATGAGAGAACTCCAGGAGAACGCAGCCTCGGTTTAAGCCCAAACAGGGGACCGGGCACGTAAAATGCCGTATTGCGCGATCGACGGACGTGGCGTCATGCTCAAGGTCTGGATGGGGGACACTCGTCCGCGGAGGAAACGCTATGGCCGAAGGCCATGCCGAAAGGGTTCTTTCGGTGCTGCGCGACGGCGTCGCGCCGGCCCTGTCGCCGATCGCCGCCTCGTGGCGACGGTGCCTGACCCAGCATAACCTGGATCCAGAAAACCGAAGGCCGCCCGAGACCCTTACGGGCGCGGAGCTACGCTTCGCGCAGGCCCGCATGGGCCCGCTGCTAGCCGCGGCCCAGGACAATCTCGACGCCCTGTTCCAGGCGTTGGGAGACGCCGGCTGCTGCGTACTGCTGACCGACGCCGATGGGGTGCCCGTCGACCGCCGGGGCGCGGAGAGCGACGACGCAGTCTTTCGCCGCTGGGGCCTTTGGGAAGGGGCGGTGTGGAGCGAGGCGCGCGAAGGTACGAACGGCATCGGCACCTGCCTGACCGAACAGCGCGTGCTGACGGTCCACCGGGACCAGCACTTCCACACCCGCAATATCGGCCTCTCCTGCACCGTCGCGCCACTGTTCGATCCGACCGGACGTCTCGCGGGGGCTCTCGATGTCTCTTCCTGTCGTCCAGGCATCGAGGCCCTGACCGGAATGGTCGAGCGCATCGTCACCGACGCCGCCAGGCGGATCGAGGTCAAGGCTTTCCGCGAGGCCTTCCCAACCGCCCGGATCGTTCTGCTGCCCGAAACGGGCGCTGAACGCGCCTCTGTCCCGATGCTCGCGGTTGACGGTGACGATGTCGTACTCGGCGCGACCCGGGCGGCCCGCCAAGCGCTGAAATTGAGCGACGAGACGTTGCGACGCGGGCTCGCGTCGCCCGACCGTTCGACCGACTTGGACGAGGCCGAGCGCTCCGCCGTCCGCCGGGCCCTCAATCAAGCCGGCGGTAATGTCTCCGCGGCCGCCAGCCTTCTGGGCCTGTCGCGCGCCACGCTAAACCGCAAGCTCCAGAGGCTCGACCTGAAACGCGGTCGGGAATTTCACTGAACGTGTCTCAGATCTGAGACACATCACCCTCCAGCCTTCGTGGAATAGCTTCGCTGAGCGCCGCGACAAGTCGCAGACTTCCTACCAGAGCCCGCCGGAAAGGCGGCATGGAGGAAACCATGACCAAACCCGAATTCATCGAGTCCTTGTCGCGCCCGCCGTTCAAGGCGCGCTACGACAATTTCATTGGCGGCCAGTGGGTCGCACCGGCCGACGGCCGTTACTTCGACAACAGCTCGCCGATCCACGGCAAGAAGATCTGCGAGATCGCCCGCTCGCAGGACGTCGATATCGAGCGCGCCCTGGACGCGGCCCACGCCGCCAAGGCCGCGTGGGGCAAGACGAGCCCCGCCGATCGCTCGCGCATCCTGTTGCACATCGCCGACCGGATGGAGGAGAACCTCGAGGTCCTGGCGACGGCGGAGACCTGGGACAACGGCAAGCCGATCCGCGAGACCCTGGCCGCCGATATCCCGCTAGCGATCGACCACTTCCGCTACTTCGCCGGCTGCCTGCGCTCGCAGGAGGGCTCGATCTCCGAGATCGATCACGACACCATCGCCTATCACTTCCACGAACCCCTGGGCGTGGTCGGACAGATCATTCCCTGGAATTTCCCGCTGCTGATGGCCTGCTGGAAGCTCGCCCCGGCCCTGGCGGCCGGCAACTGCGTGGTGCTGAAGCCGGCGGAGCAGACCCCCGCCTCTATCATGGTCTGGGCCGAGCTGATCGGCGACTTGCTCCCCGCCGGCGTCCTCAACATCGTCAATGGCTTCGGAATCGAGGCCGGCAAGCCCCTGGCCTCCAGCCCGCGCATCGCCAAGATCGCCTTCACCGGCGAGACCTCCACCGGGCGGCTGATCATGCAGTACGCCAGCCAGAACCTGATCCCGGTGACGCTGGAACTGGGCGGTAAGTCGCCGAACATCTTCTTCGACGACGTCGCCCGCGAGGACGACGATTATTTCGACAAGGCTCTTGAGGGCTTCACTATGTTCGCCCTGAACCAAGGGGAGGTCTGCACCTGCCCGAGCCGCGCGCTCGTGCAAGAGTCGATCTACGAGCGGTTCATGGAAAAGGCCCTCAAACGGGTGAACGCCGTGGTCCATGGCAGCCCGCTCGACCCCGCGACCATGATCGGCGCCCAGGCCTCCGAGGAGCAGCTGAACAAGATCCTCGGCTACATGGACGTCGGCCGCGAGGAGGGCGCAAAGCTGCTGACCGGCGGCCACCGCAAGGTCCTGCCGGGTCAGCTGGCCGACGGCTACTACGTCGAGCCAACGGTCTTCGAGGGCCACAACAAGATGCGGATCTTCCAGGAGGAGATCTTCGGCCCCGTCCTAGCCGTCACCACCTTCAAGACCGAAGAAGAGGCGCTGGCGATCGCCAACGACACCGCCTTTGGTCTTGGGGCTGGCGTTTGGAGCCGCGACGCCAACCGTTGCTACCGCTTTGGCCGCGGCATCGAGGCGGGCCGGGTTTGGACCAACTGCTATCACGCCTATCCGGCCCACGCGGCCTTCGGCGGCTATAAGCAGTCGGGCGTGGGCCGCGAGACCCACAAGATGATGCTGGACCACTACCAGCAGACCAAGAACCTGCTGGTCAGCTACAGCCCGAAGGCTCTGGGCTTCTTCTAGTCCGACCTCGATCTCTGGGCGGCCGGGCCGGACGCGAGAAACCTAAATGGTCTTCTTGCGCCCGGTGCTTGGCTTCGCCTATTCCGACGGCAATAATACTAAGGGAGTGAGCGGGTGAGCGACGGCATGCTGTTTCCGGTTCCTAAGGCCTGGGGCGAGCGCGCCCACCTTGACGCCGACGCTCTGGCGGCTGCGCGGCGACGCGCCAATGAAGATCCTCATGGCTACTGGAAGGACCTGGCGGGCCGCCTCGACTGGATCACGCCGCCGACCAAGATCAAGGACGTCTCCTTTCACGAAGAGGACTTCCGAATCCGCTGGTACGAGGACGGCGTCCTCAATGTCTCGGCCAACTGTATCGACCGGCACCTGCCCCATCGCGCCAATGAAGTCGCGCTGATCTGGGAGGGCGACGACCCCGCCGCCTCGCGCAAGATCACCTACGCCGAACTGCACGAGCAGGTTTGCCGCATGGCCAACGTGTTCAAGGCGCATGGCGTGACCAAGGGCGACCGGGTCACCATCTACCTGCCCATGATCCCGGAGGCGGCCTACGCCATGTTGGCTTGCGCCCGGATCGGCGCGATCCACTCGGTGGTGTTCGCCGGCTTCTCGCCCGACAGCCTGGCCGGCCGCATCAATGACTGCGACTCCAAGCTGGTGATCACCGCCGACGAAGGCGTGCGCGGCGGTAAGCGCATTCCGTTGAAGCTGAACGTCGACGCCGCGGTCGCCCATTGCCCCGGCGTGGAGAAGGTCCTGGTCGTCACCCGCACGGGCGCCAGCGTCCCGCTGACCGCCGGCCGCGACGTGATCTACGAGCACGCCGCCGCCAAGGCCTCGATCCACTGCGCCCCGGAGCCGATGAGCGCGGAGGATCCCCTGTTCATCCTCTACACCTCAGGCTCGACGGGTAAGCCCAAGGGCGTGCTGCACACGACGGGCGGCTACCTGGTCTGGGCCAGTTGGAGCCATGAGGTGGTGTTCGACTATCGCCCCGGCGAAATCTACTGGTGCACGGCCGATGTGGGCTGGGTCACCGGCCACACCTACATCGTCTACGGCCCGCTCGCGAACGGCGCGACCAGCTTGATGTTCGAGGGCGTGCCGAACTATCCCTGCAACAGCCGCTTCTGGCAGGTGATCGACAAGCACAAGGTCGAGATCTTCTACACCGCTCCGACGGCCTTGCGGGCCCTGATGCGCGAGGGCGAGGCGCCGGTGGAGCGCACCTCGCGCGCGTCCCTGCGCCTGCTGGGCAGCGTGGGCGAGCCGATCAATCCCGAGGCCTGGCTCTGGTATCATCGCGTGGTTGGCGAGAGCCGTTGCCCCATCGTCGACACCTGGTGGCAGACGGAGACCGGCGGAACCCTGATGACTCCGCTTCCGGGCGCCGACGCGCTGAAGCCGGGCTCGGCCTGCGGCCCGATGCCGGGTGTGAAACCCGAACTCGTCGACGCCGAGGGCGTGGTCCTGGAAGGCGCGACCGAGGGCAACCTCGTCATCACCGACAGCTGGCCCGGCCAGATGCGGACCGTCTATGGCGACCACCGCCGCTTCTTCGAGACCTATTTCTCGACCTATCCCGGCAAGTACTTCACCGGCGACGGCTGCCGCCGCGACGCTGACGGCTACTACTGGATCACGGGGCGCGTTGACGACGTGCTGAATGTCTCGGGCCACCGCCTAGGCACCGCCGAGGTGGAGAGCGCCCTGGTCGCCCATCCACGCGTCGCGGAGGCGGCCGTCGTCGGCTATCCGCACCAGATCAAGGGCCAGGGCATCTATTGCTACGTGACCCTGAACGCCGGGGTCACACCCAGCGAAGCCTTGCGCAAGGAGCTGACAGACTGGGTCCGACGCGAAATCGGGCCGATCGCGACCCCGGACGTCATCCAGTGGGCGCCAGGCCTTCCAAAGACCCGCTCGGGGAAAATCATGCGCCGCATCCTGCGCAAAATCGCCGAGAACGAGCTGGAGAGCCTGGGCGACACCTCGACCCTGGCCGATCCGTCAGTGGTGGACGACCTCGTCCAGAACCGCGCCGGCGCGTGAGGCCTGACGAAAATCACGTCGAAGCGTTAGCTTCGGCGTGATGCGCTTGATCGTCCTCGCCCTCAGCCTTTCCACCACCCTCGCCACATCTGTCGTGGGCGCGGAGGGCGACGAACGCGGTGGAGACGTCGAGGTGTCGATGCGGCAGGACGCGCAAGGCCACGGCGTGGTTCAGGCGCGCACCGAGATCGCCGCGCCGCCCGAGGTGGTCTATCGCACCTTGCTCGATTGCGACCGCGCCGCCCGGATCATGCCGGGCGTCCGACGGTGCAAGGTCGTTTCGTCGGACGCCGCGGGCGAGATTCGCGAACACGTGGTCCGCTTCAGCTTCTTCCTGCCGCCCTTGCGCTCGACCTCGCGGGTGACGCTGGAGCCGAACCGTCTGATCCGCTTCACCTGTATCCGCGGCGACATCCGCGCCTGTGAAGGAGCGTGGCGTTTGACGCCCATCGACGGCGGGCGACGCACGCAGGTGGCTTATGACTTCTGGGCGAGCCCGCCGTTCGGCCTGCCGATCGATCTGGTGGGGCGCATGATGCGGCGGAGCGCGCCGGCGGCGTTGCAGGCCCTTCGTCGCGAATGCGAGCGGCCGTGACGCCAGAAGCCGATCAGGCCCCCGACGGCCTCATGCTGTTCGACGGCGCATGCAACCTCTGCAACGGCGCGGTGCGAGCGGTGATGGCGATCGATCGCGAGGGCGCGATCCGGTTCGTCCCCCTTCAGACGCCCTATGGCCTAGAGCTCGCCGCGCTTCACGGCGTGGACCCGGCTTCGCCCGAAAGCCTCGTCTTTCTCGACCAAGGCCGACCGCTCACGAAGACGGCGGCGTTCGGGGCTATATTCCGACGGACTCCGCCGCCTTGGCGTTGGCTCGCGGTCGTTGACCGCCTGCCTCGCGGCGTGACCGACCGCGTCTACGACTGGGTCGCGCGCAATCGCTACCGTTTCTTTGGGCGTCATGAGCGCTGCATGGTCCCCACGGAAAGCCAACGCGCCCGGTTCCTGACAGGGGAGCCCTAGAACAGGGCTGCGACGCTTTCGGCGCTATAGGGCTTTTGTAGAACCGGCGTGTCCCGGAAGCGGTCGGGGAAAGCCGCGCTATCGCCAAAGCCCGTTCCGAACGCGAACGGCACGCCTGCGATCTGCAACGCCTCGGCGATCGGAAAGCTGGTCTCCGCGCCGAGATTGACGTCGAGAATGGCGAAGGGCGGCAAATCCTCGTCCAAAGCCTCCAAGGCTTGGGAAACGCTCGAGGCCACCATGACCTGCTTGACGCCCAGACGCGTCAGCATGTCCTCGAGGTCCAGCGCGATGATCATGTTGTCTTCCACCACCAGCATGCGCTCCGGCGCGCGCACGGGGGTGTCGGCGCGCTTGGCCTTTGCGGCGGTCACTTCGACCCCCTCGGTGGTCACATAGCGGGCGGGAATGCGCATGCGCACCCGAACTCCCTCGGGTCGATAGTCCAGCGCGACCTCGCCATCGAGATCATGGGGTATGGAATGCTCGATGATCGTTGAGCCGAAGCCCCTGCGCGTGGGCGGCTTGACCGTCGGGCCGTCACGCTCGCTCCAGTCGATGATCAGGTCGCCCCGCGCATCGCTTTTCCACTCGACCGTCACATAGCCGCGCTGATCGCACAACGCGCCGTACTTGGCCGAGTTCGTCATCAGCTCGTGGATGACGAGCGACAGAATCGAGAAGGCGTCCGGCGCCAGCGCCGTAGGCGCTCCCTTCAGCCGCACGCGATCGGCCTTGTCGCTGAGATAGGCCTCCGCTTCGGCGGTGATCAGGTCGCTCAGCGCGCCAGGGCCCCATTGATGGCGCGTGATCTGGTCGTGCGCGCGCGCCAAGGCCTGGACGCGCCCGCCCACCACCTCGGCGAACTGCTCGACGGTCGACACGCCCGCCCGGCTCTGACTGATCAGTCCGCGGATCAAGCCCAGGATGTTGCGGACCCGGTGGTTCAGTTCGGCGATCAGCAGCTCCTGCCGCTGATTGGCCCGCTGGCGTTCTTCATCGGCCAAGTCGGTCAGGCGGAAGACGATCTCCAGGAGGCTGACGCGCATGCTCTCGGCGAGAAAGCGCTCCACCTGGGTCCAGGGGCGGCTCTGCCCCCTCACCGTCTCCTCCCAGGCCTCGAAGCTCTTTCGCGGCGTCAGGCGGTCGCCCATCGGGCCAACCTGGACCAGCTTCGCGGGTTTGCCGGCCCAGACGACGGTCTGGGCCTCCTCCTTGCGGAAGAAGATCAGATAGTCTCGGGGCGCGCGCGACAAAGGCACCGCCATCATGCCCGCCGCCTTGCCGGCCCAGGACACGGCGGACGGCAGAAGCGAGCCGATCTCGCTGGTGGCGAACACCGTGTGGGTGTCCTTCTCGCGCAGCAGTCGAATGAGCGCGTGGACGTTGCTGGCGTCGGGCGTGGAATCCCGCAACGTCAGCCGCCCTTCCAGCCACAACGCCAGACCATCGCACTGGACCAGCCGGCACAGGTCGTCGAGATAGGGACTGAGCGTGTCGGAGCCCTGCGGGGATCCGACGACCGTCGCCATCATCCGGTCGTGCAGAGCCCGCGCCTCGGCGTGCCGGCGCGTCTCGATCTCGCGCTCGCGGCTCTCGAGCGTCAGGGAGAACAGCTGCCCAAACAGCTCCGCGGCGGTGCGGCGCTCATAGCTGATGTGCTTGGGCGCGTAGTGATGGCAGGCGAACAGCCCCCAAAGCTTCCCATCGCGCAGGATCGAGATCGACAGAGAGGCCGCGACCCCCATGTTGCGCAGGTACTCGATATGGATCGGCGACACGGCCCGCAACATGCTCATGGACAGATCCACGGGCTCGCCGGTGACGCTGATCCGCGGCACGATCGGCGAAACCTCGGCGTCGATATCCGCGATGATCCGCAGCCAATTGCGTTCGTAGAGGGCGCGCGCCTGGGCGGGGATGTCGGACGCGGGATATCGCTGTCCCAGGAACGAGCCGATGCCGGGCCGGACGGACTCGGCGATGACCTCGCCCGCGCCGTCATGGCCGAAGCGATAGATCATCACCCGGTCGAATTCCGTCAGCGCGCGCACCTGGCGGGCGGCTTCGTGGCAGAATTCCTCGAAGCTCGATCTTGCAGCGATCCGCATGGTCATCGAACGAACCGCCGAAGCCGCCTCTATCAGGGCCTCGGTCTGGCTGGGCTCGCCCTCAATAATCAGCATGCGGCCGGAATAGTGCAGCGCCAGGTCGAAGTCCTCGCCGCCGTCGACCAGCGGCAGGCCAAAGATCCGCTCCACGGCGTCGGCGCCGCGCATGATCTGCAGACGGCCTCGGATGGCGTGGAGGGCGTGGGCGCTGACGACTTGGGTTAGAGGATTGCCGACAAGATCCGCGGGAGAGTCGCCCAGATAACGCAGGGTCGTGGTCGAGGCGTGAACGATCAGCCAGTCGGTGTCGACCGCCAGCAGGAAGCCAAAAGGCTGCACCCCGCCAAGGATGTGGATCGGTTCACGATCGCAATTGGTCAGGTCGACTTCAAATCCGGGCATGGGCGCCGGCTCGGACATTCAGGACTCCAGGCGAGGCGACTGTCTCGAACGCGGCCGAGAAACACTGAAACCCATATCGCGCACCCGCGATGGCCTCGTCTGTCCGCAAGCCGACTCTCGGTTGGCCTTCAAGCCACGCCAGAAAGGACCGCCAGAGGTCAGCGTCATCGCCATGGGTCAGATACCCAATCGGCAGATCCGGTCCCGCACGGCGGACACGGCGCGCCAGGAAACGCGCGCCCAGCCTCGAGCCCTCAAGCACGTAAAGAAGGCCTACGCCGAAGGCGCGCGATGGCGTGGACGGGACTGTGATGGGCGGCGATGGAAGACCCATGGCGGCCAAGTCACGCGCCAACGTGGCGCGCCGGCTTCGTTCAGGCCAATCGCCTATCCAGGCTTCGACGCCCGCCAGCTCCAAGGCCAGCTCCAGAGGCGTCAGAGCGGCGGCGGAGGCCGAAAGGAACCGCCCGTATCCTGAGACGCTTTCGAAATCCAAGGCCGCAGCCATCGCGTCCAACGCCGCGTGATCGCTAGATGTGGCCGCGCGTAAGCGGTCGCGAAGCAAGGTTTCAGACAAGCAGCCCCCACACTCGCGACCCACCACGGGGGAGACGAGACGAACGTCTTGAACGACCTTTGGGCGTTTCGGTTCCAGCCAAATGACAGCTCGGTAAGGTTTATCTCGAAATCGAGAGTGCTAGGGTCCAACGCGACTGTTCAGGAGATCCTCGCGCATGATCCGCACCGCCAAGTTCGCCTTCGTGGCGGCCGCTCTCTCGACCACGGCGCTTTCGCCCGTGGCTCTGGCGGCGGCGACCGCGCCCACAAAACCCCAGGTCGCGGCTGCGTCGATCAAGGCGCCGCCGATCGTCTATCAGCAGCGCGTCCTCTCGAACGGGATGAAGGTCTTCACCTCGCGCGACGCCACAACTCCGAACGTTTCGGTGCAAGTCTGGTACGGCGTTGGCTCCAAGGACGATCCGCGCGGTCGCTCCGGCTTCGCGCACCTCTTCGAACACCTGATGTTCAAGGCCACGCGCAACATGCCCAGCGAGACGCTGGACCGCCTGACCGAGGATGTCGGCGGCTTCAACAACGCCTCGACCTGGGACGATTTCACCAACTACTACGAGGTTGCGCCCGCCAACCACCTGGAACGCCTCCTCTGGGCGGAGTCCGACCGTCTGAAGTCGCTGGTGATCGACGAGAACGTGTTCTCCTCGGAGCGCGACGTCGTGAAGGAAGAGCTGCGCCAGCGCGTCCTTGCCGATCCCTATGGTCGCTTCTTCGCGCTCTCGATTCCCCAGCAGTCGTTCACGACACACCCCTACCAACGCCCGGGCATCGGCTCGATCGAGGAGCTGGACGCCGCCACCGTCGACGACGTGCGCGCCTTCCACCAGACCTTCTACCGGCCGGATAACGCCGCCCTGATCGTCGTGGGTAATTTCGATCAGGCCAAGCTGGATGCGATGATCGACCAGTACTTCGGCGGAATCGCCAAGCCGGCCGGCGACATTCCCAAAGTCACCGTCGTCGAGCCGGCGCGCTCAGGCCCGAAGACCGTGAGCACCTACGGTCCGAACGTACCGCTGCCCGCCCTTGCGATCACTTGGCTGGCGCCGGCCGCCGCCGACAAGGACGCTCCGGCCCTGACCGTGCTCGACGCCATCCTGTCGGCCGGCAAATCCTCGCGCCTCTACGACAGCCTCGTCTATGAGCAGAAGATCGCCCAGTCGGTCTTTTCCAGCGCCCCCAACAACGCTCAGCCGGGCCTCTTCTATGTCGGCGCGATCATGGCCGGCGGCAAGACGGTGCAGCAGGGCGAGACCGCCCTGCGCGCCCAGGTCGCCCGCCTTCGCGACGGCTTGATCACGCCGGCCGAGCTCGCTGAAGCTAAAGCGGGGCTGCTGGCCGATGCGGTCCGCCGCCGCGAAGAGATTGACGGCCGCGGCTTCGCCATCGGCTACGCCCTGATGACCGAGGGCGACGCCGCCCGCGCCAACGCCAATCTGGCCGCGCTGCAGGCGGTCACGGCCACGGACGTTCAGCGCGTGGCGCGCAAGTATCTGGCCGACGACAAGCGCACTGTGATCCGATACCTGCCGGAGAAAGACCGTCCGGCGGGTGAGAAGGACGCCACGCCGCCAATCCCGAAGGTCGCTTCGGTGAAATACGACGGCCCCGTCACTACGCTTGCGCCGGAAGGCGAGCGCCAGGCGCCGCCGCCGATCGCTCCGCCCATTCCGGCGACACTGCCGACACCGGCGGAAAAGACGCTGGCCAACGGCTTGCGGGTCATCGTGGCCAAGTCCAGCGACCTCCCCCTGATCACCGCAGACCTGACGGTGCGCGGCGGCGCGAGTTCCGACCCCACGGGTCTGGCGGGTGTTTCCAGCCTGACCGCCGAATTGCTGACGGAAGGCACGGCCACGCGTTCCGCGACCCAGGTCGCGCGCGAGACCGAGGCTCTGGGCGCCAACCTCGAAGCTGGTTCGGGGTGGGAGGCGGCTTCGCTGACCCTGAGCGTCACTGAGAACAACGCCGCGCCCGCCATGACCATCATGGCCGACGTGGCGCAGAATCCAGCCTTCGCGGCGACCGAACTCGACCGGGTCCGCGCCGAGACGCTCGACAGCCTGTCCGTCGCCTATCAGCGCCCCGGCAGCCTCGCCAGTTTCGCCGCCGCACCGGTGCTCTATGCGGGCTCGTCGTACGGCCATGTAGCGGGGGGCACGCCGGGCTCGCTGCCGAAGATCAAGCGCACGGACCTCGCCAAGACGCACTCGGCTTATTGGCGGCCCGACAACGCCGTCCTGGTGCTGACCGGCAACCTGACGCCCGAAGCCGGCTTCGCTCTGGCCGAGAAGGCGTTCGGCGATTGGAAGAAGCCCGCCTCGCCGGCGCCCGCGCCCCCCGCCGCCCCCAGCGGCTACCAGCCTCGCAACGTGGTCATCGACCTGCCCGGCACAGGCCAGGCGGCCGTGGTTCTCGCCAAGCCGGCGATCACCCGCACCGACCCGAACTACTATCAAGGCGTCGTGGCCAACACGGTCCTGGGTGTGGGCTTCTCCTCGCGCTTGAACCAGGAAATCCGCATCAAGCGCGGCCTTTCCTATGGCGCCGGCTCCAGCCTGACGCCCCAGGGGCGCTTCGGCGGCTTCTCCGCGCGGGTGCAGACCAAGAACCCGTCAGCGGCGGAGGTGGTGTCGTTGACGCGCGCCGAGCTGACCCGTCTGGCCTCCGAACCGGCCACGGCCGGCGAACTGACCGCGCGCAAATCGGTGCTGGTCGGTGGTTTCGGCCGCGATCTCGGTACGTCGGAAGGCCTGGCCAATATCCTCGGCAATCTCGCCGTCTACGGTGTGCCGCTGACGGAAATCCAGACCTACGCCGCCAAGGTCGAGGCGGTGACGCCGGAAGAGGTGCAGGCTTTCGCCAAGACTCAACTGGATCCCGCCCAGATGAGCGTGATCGTCGCGGGCGACGCCAAGGCCATGGGCGAGGACCTCGCCAAGGTGGCCCCCAACGCCACGGTGATCCCGGCCGCCAAGCTCGACCTCGACAGCCCGACCTTGGCTAAATGACGAAGGGCCAGGAGCGCCGTAGGCGACACGGCGCTCCGGGCTGCTCGACCGGCTACTTTGACTGGGCGAGCAGGTCGCGGATCTCTGTCAGGAGCTTCTCTTCCGGCGTCGGCGCCGGGGGCGCGGACGGCGCGGGCGTTTCGGCGTCCTTGCGGCGGATACCGTTGACCAGCTTGACCAGCATGAACACCACGGCCGCGACGATGAAGAACTGGATCAGGGTGTTGATGAAGGCGCCGTACTGGACCGCGACCTTCTCGGCGGCCTCGGTCGCTGGATTATCGGGCCTAAGGACCCATTCCAGTTTGGAGAAATCCAAGCCGCCGGTCAGAAGGCCTATCGGCGGCATGATCACCTGATCGACCAGGCTCTTGACGATCCCGTTGAACGCCGCGCCGATGATGACGCCGACGGCCAAGTCGATGACGTTGCCGCGCGCGATGAACTCGCGGAATTCTTTGACGACGCTCATGACGGCCTCCTCACCTCTTCAGAATGAGCGGAAGGCTGCGGGCGTTCGCGAGGCCGGGTCAAGCCCGACCGATTTGAAGCCTACTCGTCGCCATCGGCGTTCAGGCGCGCCCGAAGCTCCTTGCCGCTCTTGAAGAAGGGCACGTGCTTGGCGCGAACCTCGACAGCCTCCCCGGTGCGCGGGTTGCGCCCGGTGCGGGCCGGACGGGAGCGCACCGACAGGGCCCCAAAACCCCGCAGCTCCACGCGGCCGCCGTCCTCTAGAGCGCCGATCATGCGTTCCAGGATCACGCCAACGACGCGCTCGACGTCCTTCTGCGTCAGGTGCGGATTTTCATTCGCGAGCCTGGCGATGAGTTCAGACTTGATCATCGATATCCCCGGAACGCCCCAAGACTAACAAGGCGCGATCGGACCTTTGCCCAACGATGGCTGAGTCTTCAAGGGGTTGCGTGCGATTCCCGAACGAGGTTCGGTTAATGGGACGGATCATGAGCCCTTCGGCGCGCGTACGATCTGGACTTCGCCGGCAAGACGCCGGGCGGCCTTGTTGGCCTCCTCGACATCGGCGAAAGGCAGTTCGCGGCCAATGCTCCGACTGGACTGCGTGAACCGCGCCACGCCGTCGCGCAGCTCAGCTGTCCGGCTGACCTCGACATTGGCCACCCGCCCGGACCAGTTCGGGCCCTTCACGGAAAAGCCGCCGCCCTGGTTTGGCAGAACCACTTCGATCACCGCGCTTGAATAGACCGGAAAGGCCGTGGCGTAGGGTGCGTCGGCATTGGGCCCCGGCTCTCGTCGCGGGAACGCTTTGACCGATCCGGAACCGGACCCCGGCAGCTTGTATTCCAGCGCGCCGACATCGTCGTTCAACCGCCATTCCATGTCGGCGACGCCGCTGATCACGATGCGGGCGACGCCTTGAGGGGTCACGTCGAAATCGATCTTCTCGATCGTCAGCCAGCTGTTGCTGCTGGAGAATTGCTGCTTCAGGGAGCGCTCGAGGTCCGCGCGCGGCGCAACGCGCAACGCGCGCGCCAGGCCCAGTCCCCCCTCGCCGCGCAGGGTCGTGGTCATGACCGTCGGCGCGGGCTTGTCGAGACCGCCGGACGCGTCGATGCGGATCAGCCCCTCCGTGTCAGGTCTGTCGAGCGGCTTCTGCACGATCTCTTCGATGGCGGCGCCGCTCGCCCGGACAGGCAGGGCCCAACGGAAAGGCGGCGGCCGAAGATCATCGATGGCGCCCACGTCTCCTGAGCGCGTCCCGTCCAGCCAGTAGCTTTTGCCGTCGATGCGGGCGCGGACGAGCACATGGTTGAACAGGGCCGCGGAAGGCAGCCGCGCATCGAGCCCGTCACCACCGTTCGTCGACACCAGCACCGGCTCGGCCTCGACGCCCAGCTCCCGTAGGACCGTCAGGAGCAGCACTGTCTTGCCCTTGCAGTCGCCAAAGCGCCGCGACCAGGTCTCGTCGACAGAAGCGGGCTTGTAGCCGCCGTCGCCCATGCCCAGGAACAGATAGCGGGTCTTGTCCTCGACAAGCTGAAGAGCCTTGAAGGCCCGCACCTTGGGATCGGCGCTGGCGGCGGCGATCTGGGCGATCTCGGGCCGCAATGACGAGTCGGCCGACAGCTCGGAGGCCTTGGCGTACAGCGGCGCCATGCGACGCGAGATGTCGTCCCAGCCGGTGTAGGTCGTCGCCTCAAGCATGCCTGGGCGCAGGAAGCGCATCGGCGCGCCGATCGGCGGCTTGGGCGACTTGGCGTCCGTGAGATCGACCAGCAGTTCGTTCGTCTTGCCCGTCTTGCTGACCTTGGGCTGTGGGAAGCCCGTGGTGACCCGCCAGGTCAGGGGCGTTCCGTCGGCCCACAGAAGGCGGACCCGATAGCGGCTGGCCACGCCGCTCCAGGCCATCGCCTCGAAGTCACTGGTGCGGCCTCCCAGCAGCGCTTCCGTGTGCTCCTGGGTGTAGGCCCAGTCGACGATGTCGCCGACCTGAAGATCCTTGATCTGGACCGAGGCGGTCATCCGCCCATCCAGCATCGCCCGCTCCAAGTTCTTTTCACGGCGAAGGACCAGCACGTCCTGGCCCTGGTTCAGGAGGTCTATCCGTTGACCGTTGCGGATGATGGCGAGGGTGTGGAGGGTGATCTTGTCGCGGACGGGATCCCAGGTGATCGAGCGCGATCCGCTTTGCAGCCCCTCGGGCTTCAGCACCTTCACGATGCGACGGTTGTAGAAGGCCGAGCCGGCGGTGTCGTGCAGGGACTGGTTGTCGTTCAGCAAGAGTTGCGCGGAGGGCGGCTGGTCGTCGACCGGCGGCGCGGGAATATCAGCGACCTGAACCCACTTCGCGGGCGGACCGTAGCTGGGCTTCTCGTCGGCTCGGGCGGCGCCAGCCAACGCCAGGGCGGATAAGGCGGCGACGGCCGTCAGGGGAAAGCTCAAAACGCCACGATCCGACACGAACACCTCCCGGAACTCAACCTTGAGAGTTGTCGCAGGCTTTCGCGCAAAAGAAAACGGCGGCCGGATCGCTCCGGCCGCCGCCAACTTCAACTCCGATGGAGCGGAAGCTTATTCCTTGTTGGCGCGCTCGCGCAGAGCGGCGCCCAGGATGTCGCCCAGCGAAGCGCCGGAGTCCGACGAGCCGAACTGCTCGATGGCTTCCTTCTCTTCGGCCATTTCCAGCGACTTGATCGACAACGAGACGCGGCGCGCGGCCTTGTCCAGGTTGGTGATCTGAGCGTCGATGCGATCGCCGACGGCGAAGCGCTCCGGACGTTGCTCTTGACGGTCGCGCGACAGGTCCGACTTGCGGATGAAGGCCGACATCGGAGCGTCGTCTTCACCGAAGCGGACTTCGATGCCGCCCGAGGTCACTTCCGTGACGGTGACAGTCACCGTCTGGCCCTTGCGGTAGGTGTCGCCCGACATCGGGTCGCCAGCCAGCTGCTTGATGCCCAGCGAGATGCGTTCCTTCTCGACGTCGACGTCGAGAACCTTCGCCTTGACCACGTCGCCCTTCTTGTAGCGCGCCATGGCTTCTTCGCCCGGGACGCTCCAGTCGATGTCCGACAGGTGCACCATGCCGTCGATGTCGTTGTCGAGGCCGACGAACAGACCGAATTCGGTCGCGTTCTTGACTTCGCCTTCGACGGTCGAACCGACCGGGTGCGCTTCCAGGAAGGCTTCCCACGGGTTGGCCAGAGCCTGCTTCAGGCCCAGCGAGACGCGACGCTTGGACGGATCGACGTCCAGCACCACCACGTCGACTTCTTGCGAGGTCGAGACGATCTTGCCGGGGTGGACGTTCTTCTTGGTCCAGGACATTTCCGAGACGTGCACCAGGCCTTCAACGCCGGCTTCCAGCTCCACGAAGGCGCCGTAGTCGGTGATGTTGGTGATGCGGCCCGTGAACTTGGCGCCGACCGGGTACTTGGCTTCAACGCCGTCCCACGGATCCGACTGCAGCTGCTTCATGCCGAGGCTGATGCGCTGGGTGTCCGGGTTGATCTTCACGATCTGGACCTTCACGGTGTCGCCCACGGCGAGCACTTGGCTCGGGTGGTTGACGCGCTTCCAGCTCATGTCGGTGACGTGCAGCAGGCCGTCGATGCCGCCCAGGTCGACGAACGCACCGTAGTCGGTGATGTTCTTGACGACGCCTTCGCGGATTTCACCCTCTTGCAGCTGCGACACCAGTTCGGTGCGCTGCTCGGCGCGGGCTTCTTCCAGGATGGCGCGACGCGAGACGACGATGTTGCCGCGCGGACGGTCCATCTTCAGGATGGCGAAGGGCTGTTCCTTGCCCATCAGCGGGCCGACGTCGCGGACCGGACGGATGTCGACTTGCGAGCCCGGCAGGAAGGCCGAGGCGCCGCCCAGGTCGACGGTGAAGCCACCCTTCACGCGGCCGACGATCGCGCCCATGACGGGCTCGTTGCGGGCGTAGACGCCTTCCAGACGGGTCCAGGCTTCTTCGCGCTTGGCCTTCTCGCGGCTGATGACCGCTTCGCCCATCGCGTTTTCGAGGCGTTCCAGGAACACTTCGACGGTGTCGCCAGCCTTCACGGTCGGCTTGCCGGCTTCGTCGACGCCGAATTCCTTCAGCTGGACGCGGCCTTCGGTCTTCAGACCGACGTCGATGATGGCGAAGTCCTTTTCGATCCCGACGACCTTGCCTTTGACGACGGTGCCTTCGGCGAAGTCACGGCCGCCCATCGAGTCGTTGAGGAGCGCTTCGAAATCGTCGCGCGTCGGGTTGAAGCTCATATCGTCAGCCATGCTGATCTTTGGTCTCTAGGTTGGGGGAAGCCCTGAAACGAGCGCCGTCGTGAGACGGTTCTCGGGATTCCGGATGAAGTGAGTTTGATAAAGCGGGCCCGCGATGTTCTCTGATCGCGGCGAGGCCGGGCGGTGGATTTGCCCAGCCGGCTAGAGCCGGTGACGGGCGCGCGCGTCCTCGACGATACGGCGGGCCGCATCGAAGGCCTGCTCTATAGTCATTTCCGACGTATCGAGCAAGACGGCGTCGGGCGCCTGCGTCATCGGGGCGTCCTTGCGACCGCCGTCCCGCGCGTCCCGCTTGTGGATGTCGGCCAGGATATCCTCGAAATCGACCGCCTCGCCCTGCCCGACCAGTTGCTTCCAACGCCGCTCCGCGCGGACCTCGGGACGGGCCGTGACATAGAGCTTGGCCGGGGCGTGCGGCGCGATGACCGTGCCGATGTCGCGGCCGTCGACCACCGAACCCGGCTGCCGCTTGGTGAAGTCGCGCTGCAAGTCGAACAGGGCGGCGCGAACGCCGGGGTGCACGGCGACCCGGCTGGCGGCTTCCCCGGCGGCGCGCGTCCGCACCTCGGCGCGATCAAGGTCGGAAAGGTCGAGCGCCCTCGCGACGGCCTGGGCCGCGATTGGGTCGTCAAGGTCGCCCGCGCTGGCCAGCACGCCGACACCCACCGCCCGGTAGAGCAGACCTGTATCCAGCAGCGGATAGCCATAGAGCGCGGCCAAGCGCCCGGCGATCGTTCCCTTGCCGGATGCGGCCGGTCCGTCGACGGCGATCACGAAGGCCATGGCTCAGGCTTCCGCCAGCGTCGCGCCCAGGCCACGCATCAAGTCGGCGAAGCCTGGGAAGCTGGTGGCGATCATGCCCGGCTCGTCGACCGCCACCGGCGCCTGGGCTGCCATGCCCAGGATCAGATGGCTCATGGCGATCCGGTGGTCGCCGTGGGTCTCCACCGTCGCGCCGCCGCGCGGCGGCTGGCCCGTGCCGTGCACGATGAAGCCCTCGGGCTCCTCCTCGACATCGACGCCGCAGGCTTCGAGGCCGGCGGCGGTCAGGGCGATGCGATCGCTTTCCTTGACGCGCATCTCGCCGACGCCGCGCATGACGGTGTCACCCTCGGCGAAGGCGGCGGCGATGGCCAGGATCGGATACTCGTCGATCATCGCCGGGGCGCGCTCGGGCGGGACGACGACGCCCTTGAGCTTGGAATGGCGCGCGGTGATGTCGCCGACCTCTTCGCCGCTCGACATCCGACGGTTCGAGATCACCAGGTCGGCGCCCATCTCCCGCAGGGTGGTGAAAAGACCGGTGCGCAGTTCGTTGAGCATCACGCCCTCGACCGTGACCTCGGAACCCGGGACGATCAGGCCGGCCACCAGCGGGAAGGCCGCGGAAGACGGATCACCCGGCACGGCCACGTGCGTTCCGGTCAACTTCTGGCTTTCGGGCAGACGGATGTGGCGGATGGTCTTCTCGCCGACAACGCGATCCTCGACGATCACTTCGGCCCCGAACGCGCGCAGCATGCGCTCGGTGTGGTCACGGGTGGCTTCAGGCTCGATGACCTCGACGCCGCCTTCGGCGTGCAGGCCCGCCAGCAGAACGGCCGACTTCACCTGGGCCGACGCCATCGGCAGGGTGTAGTTGAGGCCGCGAAGGTTCCCGCCTTTCAGCGTCAGCGGCAGACGGCCCTTGTCGCGGCCGAGCCACGTCGCGCCCATGCGGGCCAGCGGATCCAGAACCCGTCCCATCGGCCGGCCGCGCAGCGAGCTGTCACCGGTGAAGGTGGCGCACATCGGGAAACCCGCCGCCGCGCCCATGATCAGACGAACGCCCGTGCCGGCGTTACCGCAGTCGATCACGTCCGAGGGCTCGGAGAAGCCGCCCTGGCCCTCGATGCGCCAGCGACCGACACCCTCCTGTTCGACCCGCGCCCCAAAGGCCTGCATGGCCCGGGCGGTGGCGAGGACGTCGTCGCCCTCGAGCAGCCCTTCGACCGTCGTGGTCCCGGTCGCGAGCGCGCCCAGGATCATCGAACGGTGGGAAATGGACTTGTCTCCCGGAGCGCGCACGATCCCTCGCAGAGCGCCTCCGGGGGCGCTCTTCAATCCAGCCGACGACATGCCGAAACCGGCTCCTTAGTATTTGGTGGTTTTCGCGAAGGGGATTGCTTTTGACAGCGGCCTCTCGTCATGGCAAGTGACCCGCCGCTTTTCCCATCCGGATCAAAGGGTCGCCACCTTGGCCAATCCCGACCTGGGCGCAAAACAAATCTGCCCCAACTGCCAGTCGAAGTTCTATGACCTCAACCGCCGTCCGGCCGTTTGCCCCAAGTGCGGCGAGCAGTTCGACCCGGAAGAGGCTCTGAAGTCGCGCCGCGTCCGCGCCCGCGCCATCACGCCGGACTACGAGTCCGACGAGGAAAAGGAGCCCGTCGCCCCGAAGGAGGAGGACGGCTTCGAGGACGAGGTCGACGAGACCCCGGAAATCGACGAGGCGGCTGAGGCCGACGTCGTCGAGACCGACGACGAGGACGCCGAACCCGGCGCCGCGCCCGCCGGCGACGCCGACCTCGGCGTTGATTTCGCCGAGGACGACGATCTCGCCGAAGACGAGGCCGACGACGTTCCGTTCCTGGAGGACGAGGACGACGATGATATCCTCGACGAGGAAATCGAAGGCCTGCCCGGCGAGGGCGACGACGACTGATCCGGCGGAAAGCCGGTCCGGACCTTACCGCGACCGGCTTTCCACAGGCGTTTTCGGGCCTGCGACATTTTTCTCGAAAAAAGTTCGCAGGGAGGGTTGATCCCCGGAAAATCCCGGACTAGGTTCCGCGCCTCTTCGGGGAGCGACACCAGTCGAAACGCCGAAGAGACCAAGGATTTCCGAGAGTTACCGCAAGGTTCCCTCAGAAAAACTCGGGGCTATAGCTCAGCTGGTAGAGCGCTTGAATGGCATTCAAGAGGTCAGCGGTTCGACTCCGCTTAGCTCCACCATCAAGGCCCGGACGGAAACGTCCGGGCCTTGTCCATTTTTACTCCCTTGAAATCACGGCCCAAGTGAAGCGCGTCGACCCGACGCTCTTGCCTCTTGAACCCTTCGTCGCCGCTCGCCATGTCTAGCGAAGTGTCGCGGGGGTAAGCGCCGATCCTCGGGTTTGTCGCCGCGAACGAAGTCGCTTGAGCGAGGACTTCGCGATGACCCGGACGATTCTGTTCGACAGCCCCTTCCTGTTGGGCTTCGAGCACACCAGAGACCTGATCGAGCGCGCGGCCAAGGCCGCGTCCGAAAGCTATCCGCCCTACAATGTCGAGCAGGCCGAGAACGGTGGGGTGCGTATCACCCTGGCCGTGGCGGGCTTCTCGCCAGAGCAGCTTCAGGTGACGGTCGAGGGCGGTCAGCTGATCGTAGCGGGCAAGCGCGACGCCGATGGCCGAAGCGACGCAGAGCGCGCCTTCCTGCATCGTGGGATCGCCGCGAGGGGCTTCGTGCGCACCTTTGTCCTCGCCGAGGGCATGGAGGCGCAGGCCGCCACCTTGGAACATGGGCTTCTGCACATCGATCTGGCGCGCCCCGAACCCGAGCGCCTGATCAGGCGCATTCCGATCCGCAGCGCGGGCTGACCGCGCGCCCAAACTTAATTTGCAGCACGGGCTCTAGGGCCGTGCGGAACAAGCCCATCCCGGCGCGGGCTGAACCGGCCGGTGCAAGGCGCGTTCCCTAATCAAAGGAGGTGGTCATCATGACGCCTAACACCCATCGCAGCCCGCTTTTCACGAGCGAAGCTTTCGCGGCCCTTGGCGCCCCTGACCTCGTCTATGTGCGACCGATCAAGGCCGCTGAAGTGCTCGCCGACGCGCCGGAAGGCGTGGAGGACTTCAATCTCTCTCCCGATCAAACACTTTACGCTGTCTGCCGCGCGGACGGCGCGCGCCTGGCCGTCTTGATCGACCGCGACACCGCTATCGCGGCCGCCCTGGCGCACGAACTGGCGCCCGTGTCGGTCCACTAGCGGAGAAGGGCTCAGGCGGCCGTGCTGGCGGCCTCCTGGGTCAGGAGGACATGTATGGCGTCGGCCGACTTGGCTTGGCGCAGGGCGGAGCGGATTTCCGGCTGACGCAGCACGCGCGCGACGCGCGCCAGGGCCCGCAAATGTTGAGCGCTCGCGTCCAGCGGCGCGAAGAGCGCCACCATCAAGTCGACGGGCTTGTCGTCGAGCGCATCAAAGGGAACGGGCGTATCCAGGCGAAGGACGACAGCTCTGACCCTGTCCACGCCTTCGACGCGAGCGTGCGGGATGGCGACTCCTTCGCCGACCCCGGTGGACCCGGCGGCTTCTCGATCAAGCAGACCTTCGAGGGTCGAGTCGGCGTCGACGCCCAACACGCGCGCGGCGACATCGGCGACCAGCGAAAGCGCTTGGCGCTTGCCAGGCGCGCCGGCGCGCAACGCCACCGCCCCCGGATCCAGAAGATCGCCAATCGTCATGGATTTCTAACGCTCGCTCGTTGTCGACCGCCTTGGCGCCGTCGCCGCGAATCCGCCGACGGCGCCACCGGCCGTGACACGGTCCGTTAGCTCGCGGTTGACCCGTGCCCGTTCAGCGACTTCGTGCGTTCGGGATCGATCCAGCCGATATTTCCGTCTGGACGCCGATAGACCACGGACAATCCGCCGTGGGCGGCGTTCCTAAACACGATTGCCGGGTAGCCGGTCAAGTCCAGTTCCATGACAGCCATGGAAACAGTCATTGTCTTCAAAGCGGCCTGGGTTTCCGCGATGACCATCGCCGCGGGCGCGCCCGTCGGGTGGTCTGCATCCACATCCCAATCATGATCCTCGCCGCCCTCGGCGTCGGGCGCGCGGAGGACGAACATGGCGGCGTTCTCGACCTTCTTGGCCGTCGCCGCCGCCGAATGGCTCTTGAGCCTGCGCTTGTATCGTCGGATCCGCGTGTCGATCTTGGCCAGGGCCGCGTCGAAGGCGGCGTGAGCGTCGCCTCCGGACCCGTGGCTGATCAGTTGCTGGCCGGAGGCCAACTTGACCGAACAATCGACACGGAAGGCGTAGCCCTCCTTGCTGACCACGACCTCGGCGTCGCCGCCACGGTCGAAGTATTTGCCGATGCTTTGGGCGATTTCGTCGGAGACTCGCGCTCGCAGAGCCTCGCCAACGTCGACATGCTTGCCGGAAACTTGGACTTGCATATCGATACAACGCGCCTGTCTCGAACAGGTGTCAAGCGGTCCGCACGCTCCTTAAGGAGCCTTCAGAACAGACCCGAAAATACGCTGACGAGCTTGCGCACGGCCATGATCACCACGTGCGCGCTGACGAACAGAAGACCCCCGCTGAACAGCGCCATCAAGTAGCCCGCCAGCGCCAGGATTCCGTCGCGCTGGAGCAGGGCCAGGGCCAGGATCGCCACCGTCGCGCCGGGCGCGAGATTGCCCAGCGGGATCGGCAAGACCAGCACCATGGCGAGAAGCGTGCAGACCACGCCGATAGCGCGCTCGCCCACAGGTGCGAACATTGGCCGCAGCCTGGGACGGGTGATCAGCTCCATGCTCCGGACGACCGGTCCCAAGCGGCGAAACAGGCCGCGCATGTCATCTCGCTTCAGCGGCTTGTCGGTGAGCTTCCTGGGCAGCCACGGGTGATCGGCGCCCATGGCGATCTGCGGCGCCAAGAACAGGATCGGCAGAGACAGGATCGTCGATGAGCCTGGCGGCAGGGGCAGCGTGTTCAGCAGGCCGAAAACCAGCAGCATGGCGCCGAAGGCCCGACTGTCGAACGCATCCAGCATCTCGCCGACGGTCAGGGTGGGACTGACGTCCTCTCCGAACCCCTCGATCACGTCCGCCAGGCTCTTCTCGCTCATCGGTTCCTCGTCACGCCCACACGGAAACGCGCGGGAGCCGATTAGGCCGCGCGGCCGGTAAGCGCCAGCGGTGTTCACGCCTCATATAGGGGCGGTTAGGCCATTTCCTTCATCTGCCGTCTGCGCTCGACAGACGACGGGATGCGCATGGCCTCGCGATACTTGGCGACCGTGCGGCGCGCGATGTCGACACCCGCGGCCTTCAGGATCTCCACGATACGGTCGTCGGAGTGGACGTCCGCCTCGGTCTTCTCCGCATCAACCAAGCCCTTGATCTTGTGGCGGACGCTGGCCGCCGAGTGGGCCTCGCCCCCCTCCGACGACTGGATGGCCGAGGTGAAGAAGAACTTCAGCTCGAACACCCCTCGCGGCGTGGCGATGTACTTGTTCGACGTGACGCGGCTGACCGTGCTCTCGTGCATGCCGATCGCATCGGCGACCGTCTTGAGGTTCAGGGGGCGAAGATGCTCGACCCCGTAGACGAGGAAGCCGTCCTGCTGGCGCACGATCTCGCTGGCCACCTTCAGGATGGTCTTGGCGCGCTGATCCAGGCTCTTCACCAGCCAGTTGGCCGAGGCCATGCAGTCGGCGACGAAGGTCTTTTCCTGGTCGGTGCGCGCGCCCTTGGCGACCCGCGCGTGATAGCGTTGATCGACCAGCACGCGGGGAAGGGTGTCGGTGTTCAACTCGACGTGCCACATGCCGCCAAGACCTTCGCGGACCATGACGTCGGGCACCAGGGTCTCGGCCGGCTCGCTGTGGTAGGCCGCGCCCGGACGAGGGTTCAATGCGCGCACCTCGGCGATCATGTCGCGCAGGTCTTCGTCGTCGACGCCGCAGACACGCCGCAAGGCCGCCATATCGCGCTTGGCCAACAGCTCCAGATGGTCAAGCATCGCGGCCATGGCCGGGTCGTAGCGGTTCAAGTCCTTCAGCTGCAGCGCCAGGCACTCGCGAACGTCGCGGGCGAAGACGCCGACGGGCTCGAAGCCCTGGAGGACCGTCAGAACCTCCTCGACCATCTCCAGCTTGCAAGCCAGCCGGGCGGCCAGCTCGATCACGTCGAGACGTAGATAGCCGCCCTCGTCGACCGCATCGATCAGGATCTCGGCGATGGCGTGGCGAGCGGGTGAGAGGGCGGCCTGCAGGAGCTGCCCGCGTAAATGTGTCGACAGGGTCGGGATATCGACCAAGGCGTTTTCGTAGCCGCTCTCGCCGTCGAAGGACCCGCCGGACCCGGCGCGCGACCAGTCGATCTGGCCGCCGGCGTGCTCGGCTTCGGCGCCGTCACCCGTGGCGCGTTCCCCGGGCGAGACGTCTTCGGCGGGCGCGTCCATTTCGCGCCCAGCGGACGTATCGGCCACACCATCGACCTGAGTCAGGCTGGGGTCACGCTCGGCCTCGCCCTCAACCGCGGGCGCCGGCTCGCCCTCGTCGCGCAGCAATAGAGGATTGCGTTCGAGCTCAGTCTCGACGAAGGCGTCGAGCTCGATGTTCGACAGTTGCAGCAGCTTGATCGCCTGCTGCAACTGGGGGGTGATGACGAGGCCCTGGCCTTGCCGGAGCTCAAGTCTGTGGCTGAGCGCCAATGCGCCCTCCTGACGAACGAACCAATCTCGACCGTCATTGAAGGGCTGGTTTGGTTAACGGCTTGCGAACGCCTGCAAATATCGGGCCGGTGCGACCTTCCGCCTCGGGAAAATATCGTGCCAGTCGTTAAGCGGTTGTCTGGGAAGGCTTTTACGGTCGACTCTCGCCCCCCTGAACGCCCTTCCGGACCGAATGGCGCGGGATTAGGCCCCCAACCTGGGTTCGGAGAAGCTGTCGCCGAGATACACGCGCTTAACTTCCGGGTTGTCGACGATCTCGCGCGGCGAACCTTCGAAGAGCACCTCACCGGCGTGAATGATCGAGGCGCGGTCGATGATGTCGAGCGTCTCGCGCACATTATGGTCGGTGATCAGGATGCCGATCCCACGGCTCTTCAGGTAGCCGACGACCTCGCGGATGTCGGCGATCGCCAAGGGATCAATGCCCGCGAACGGCTCGTCGAGCAGCATGAAGGACGGCTCGCTGGCCAGGGCGCGGGCGATTTCGACGCGACGACGCTCGCCGCCCGACAGCGCCACGGCGGGCGACTTGCGGATGTGGGTGATGCGCAGCTCTTCCAGGATGCTGGTCACCTGCTCACGCGCCTTGCGCGCATCCTTCTGGCGCATCTCGACCACCGCCATGACGTTCTGCTCCACCGTCATGCCCCGGAAGATCGAGGCTTCCTGCGGCAAGTAGCCAACGCCCAGCCGGGCGCGCTGGAACATGGGTTGAGCGGTGATGTTCTCGCCATCGAGATAGATCGCGCCGTAGTCGGCCGCGATCAGGCCCGTGATCATATAGAAACAGGTCGTCTTGCCGGCGCCGTTCGGTCCCAGCAGGCCCGCCACTTCGCCGCGCTTGAGACGCAGGGAGACATTCTTGACGACGGGGCGGTCGCCAAACGATTTGCCCACGGAATCGACGAACAGGCCGTCCATGTCGCTGGAGGTCAGGGTCATGAAACAGTCCTAGCGCTGGGCCGGCTGATCGGCGGCGGCGGCCGTATCGCTCTTCTTGCTGTCGTCCTGATAGAACACCGCCCGGACCCGACGCGCGGAGCCACGCCCCGTGGCGTTGGACTCCAGCTTGGCGTCGTTGGTCTTGGTGTTGACCGTGAGACGGTCGCCGCGGGCTACGTCCTTGCCCTTGGTCAGGATGACATCACCGGTGAGCACGGCGGTGTTGTCGCTGAACGTGTAGACCGCGCGATCGCCGCGCGCCTTCTGGTTCTCGCTGACGACATAGACGTCGCCTTCGGCCTCGAGGCGCTGCGCGTTACCGCATCCGCTCTCCGAACCCGCGCGCTTGGCGCTGTACACCGTCACCTGCTGGGCGCGCATCCGCGAGCGATCCTGCAGGATCTCCACGTTGCCGCGGAAGATGGTGATGCACTTGCTGTTGATCGTTTCCTGCTGATTAGCGGACACGTCGATCGGCGCGCTCGAGTCGCCTTGTTGAGCGTGGGCCACGCCAGCGGCTCCATACCCAGACAGGACCAACGCGGTCGCCGCTGCAGCCGTCCATCGCTTCATCAGAACCATGTCCTCATCCGTCGCGGCCGCGTCAGCGAACCTGCGCCATTTACGTTCTTTACTGCCGTTCTAGCCGCGCGCGAACCCCGCCCCGGAAAACGATGCGGTCGCCCTTGTCATATACGGAGTAACCGCTCGATTGCACCTGTCCGCTGGGCCCTTCGCCGTTGAGCGCGCTCTCGCTGTTCACGTCGCCGGTGCGCGTATCGACGAACGACTCTTCCGAAGCGAAGCGATAGCCCGTCCCATCGTCCAGCCGCACGTCGTCCTTCAGGCTCAGGCCGAAGTCGTCCTGGCGATAGACGCCGCTTTTGGCCGTCATGCGCGTCGGCGTCGGCGAGCCGAGGTCAAGGGTCAAGGCCGGCTCGTCCAGCAGGATCCGACGCGGGTCGGCGTCATCGCGGATTGCCGAGCGCGCGGTGATCATGAAGCTGCGGCCATCGGTCGACTGACCGTAGAAGCGTGGCGTGATCAGACGAATCTCGGTCTTGGCCTCGGTCGGCGGATGGGTGGCGGCCATATAGGTCCGCCAACCGACCTGCGAGATAACCACCAGCAGCAACGCCCCGATCGCGATCGGCAGGACAATGCGCGCCAGCAGGACGCGGCGCGAGCGGCGGCGCCAGCGCGCGAGATCGGCGCTGATCGCTCGTCCGGTCATGACCGCCGTGGGGTGCATCCGCCTTCCGTCAGCTGTGCGCGAAGATGTCGACGTCTTCCCAGCCGGCCAGGTCCAGCGAGGCGCGGTGGGGGAGATAGTCGAAAGCGGCCTGAGCCAAGGCCATACGGCCCTCGCGCTCGAGCATGGCGTTGAGCTTCTGGCGCAGCCCATGCAGGTGCAGCACATCCGAGGCCGCGTAGGCGACCTGATCGGCGCTCAGCGACGCCGAACCCCAGTCCGAGGACTGCTGCGCCTTGGAAAGCTCCACGCCCAGCAGCTCGCGCGTCACGTCCTTCAGGCCGTGCCGGTCTGTGTAGGTGCGCGCCAGCTTCGAGGCGATCTTGGTGCAGTAAACGGGTGCGGTCACCACGCCTAGATGGAGTTGGAACATGGCGATATCAAAGCGACCGAAGTGAAAAAGCTTCAGGATCGCCGGATCGGTCAGCAGGGCTTTGAGATTCGGGCAGTCGTAGTCCGGACGGCTCAGGCGCACGACATGGGCGTCGCCGTCACCGGACGAGAGCTGCACGACGCACAGCGGATCGCGGCCCAGGCGAAGGCCCATGGTTTCCGAATCGATCGCAATGATGCTCGCACCCGCGAACACGCCATCGGGCAGGTCGCCCTCGTGAACGAAATTGGCCAAGTCTCAGACGTCTCCGGCGAAAATCTAGATTCGGCGCGTGCAGGGCGCCGAAACCGGGATCCGCTTTCGATCGCCACGCTCCGCCGCGCCACGCGAGCACGTCGGATCACACGCCCGATTTGAGCGTGCGACACTTATACTCACGATGAACGGATTAGCTATCCGGACGATAGCTTGGCGCCACCCCCGCGCTTCCCGAAGAAGCTTGTAAGGGGTGGTGCCCAGGAGAGGACTCGAACCTCCACGACCTTTCGGTCACTGGCACCTGAAGCCAGCGCGTCTACCAATTCCGCCACCTGGGCCCGCAGTCGCAACCGGTTAGGTCGCCGCGAGGCCGGGACGTTTAGGGAAAGCGCTCGGCCGCGTCAACAGCGAAAAAACGACAAATCGTGATTTCGTTGCGTCGCCGCGCGCGGTCGTCTAATTCCCGCCTCATCGCATGCGATGAGGAATGAAGATGCAGGGTCTTGTCACGGTGTTCGGCGGCTCCGGTTTCGTGGGCGGCCAAGTCGTGCGGGCGCTCGCCAAGGCGGGCTATCGAGTGCGGGTGGCCGTACGTCAGCCAAACCTCGCCTATCGCATGCGCATGCTGGGCGACGTCGGCCAGATCGAAGTGGTCCAAGCCAACGTCCGGGTTCCCAGCTCGGTGGCCCGGGCGCTCGACGGCGCCGAGGCCTGCGTGAACCTGGTCGGCGTGCTCTGGGAGAGCGGCCGCCAGAAGTTTCAGTCGATCCACGCCATGGGCGCGCGCAATGTCGCCGAAGCCGCCGCCAAGGTCGGCGTGAAGCGTCTGGTGCATGTCAGCGCGATCGGCGCCGACGTCAACGCCACCGCCAAGTACGCCCGCTCGAAGGGTGAGGGCGAGGCCGCCGTGCGCGCGGCCTTCCCCGGCGCCACGATCGTGCGGCCGTCCATCGTCTTCGGGCCCGAGGACGATTTCTTCAACCGCTTCGCCCAGATGGCCGTCCTGGCGCCGGTGATGCCGCTGGTGGGTGGCGACACCCGGTTCCAGCCGGTGTTTGTCGGCGATGTGGCCGCGGTGATCGCCAACGCCGTCGCCAGCCCGGCGGCTGTCGGCGTGACCTATGAGCTCGGCGGGCCGACCGTCTACACGATGCGCGAGATTCTGGAGCTGATCCTGACCGAGACCGGTCGCAATCGTCCGCTGCTTCCCGTGCCGTGGCCGCTGGCCGGCCTGATCGGGACGCTGGGCGACCTGCAGGCTTCGATCCTGCCGCTGGCGCCGCCCCTGACGACCGACCAAGTCGAAATGCTGAAGAGCGACAATGTCGCGGAGACCGGCTTGCCGGGCTTGGCCGAGGCCGGCGTCGTTCCCACCGCCGTCGAGGCCGTGGTTCCGACCTACCTCTATCGCTACCGCAAGGGCGGGCAGTACGCCGAGACGCCGGCCGGAGCCTTCTGACCTCGGCTTCTTTAGGTTCATGTGCGAAAAAGCGGGCGCTACGCGGCGTCCGCTTTTTTGTTGTCCCGCGTTGATCAGCGCGGGATGTAGAGCAGGGCCAGCCCGACAACGCCCACGGCGATGCGCCAATAGGCGAACGGCGCGAAGCCGTGGCGCGTGATGAAGTTCAGCACCGTCTTGACGACGAAGACCCCCGACACCAGAGCCGCGACGAAGCCCACGCCGATCAGACCCAGGTCGTTGGTGCTGAGCTGGTCGATGTTCTTGTAAAGGTCGTAGGCGAAGGCGCCGGCCATGGTCGGCATGGCCAGGAAAAAGCTGAACTCAGCCGCCGAGCGCTTGTCGCACTTCAACAGCAGGGCCCCCGCGATTGTCGCGCCCGAGCGGGACACGCCGGGCACCAGGGCCAGGCATTGGAAGAGGCCGATGATAAACGCGGTCTTCAACGGATAGTCCGCCACGTCGGTGTAGCGCGGCTCGAACTTCATACGATCCAGCGCCAGCAGGATGAAGCCGCCGACGATCAGAGTGGCGCAGACCAAGGCCGGCGTCTCGTAGAGCACGGTCTTGATGAAATCGTGCGCGGCGACGCCGACAAACACCGCCGGGAGAAACGCCAGCAGAATGCCGATCACGAACCGACGGGAGCCCGGGTCGGTCGGCAGGGTGGTGAGCAAACCCCACAGCCGGCCGAAATAGACGCTGGTGATCGCCAGGATAGCGCCCAGCTGGATCAACACCTGAAAGGTGTTGCCCGGACTGTGGAAGCCCAGAAAATGGCCGACCAGCAGGAGGTGTCCTGTCGATGAAACTGGGATAAATTCGGTCAGACCTTCGATCAGCCCGAGAATAAGTGCGATGAGCCAATCCGGCATGAAGGTCCCCTAGAGCGCTACCCCCTGGGCGTGCGCCAAACATCGTAAATACCGCGTTAATCCACAAAGTAGACCAATTAGCCCCCGCGTTGCGACACGTTCGCAATAACCGCGTCTAGGACAGGGATATATTTGTCTATATTTTTGACCAACACATTCTTCTTGCGCCAAAGAGTCCTTAAGACGCCTGCCAGAGCAATTTTTCTCCCGCAAGGGATGAAGAGGGAAGTCGCATGGCCGAGCGCATGCTGAAATTCATCACGGTGCCCCGCAAGACGCCTGAAAAGCGCGCGGCGGCGGAGCGTTCTGGCGACTTTCACGAGATCTACGCCGACTTCATCGACGCCAAGGCGACCGAACAGGCCTCGCGGTGCTCGCAGTGCGGCGTGCCGTTCTGTCAGACGCACTGCCCGCTTCACAACAACATCCCTGACTGGCTCCGGATGACGGCCGAGGGCCGCCTGGAAGAAGCCTACGCCCTGTCGCAGGCGACAAATTCCATGCCGGAAGTCTGCGGCAGGATTTGCCCGCAGGACCGGCTGTGCGAAGGCAACTGCGTCATAGAGCAGTCCGGTCACGGCACCGTGACGATCGGTTCGGTCGAACGCTACCTGACCGACAAGGCCTGGGAACAAGGCTGGGTGAAGCCGCTCGTCGCCGGCGAGGCGCGCGGCCAGTCGGTCGGCGTCATCGGCGCGGGTCCCGCGGGCCTGGCCGCCGCCGAAAAGCTGCGCGAGGCTGGCTATGACGTCACCGTCTATGACCGCCACGATCGCGCGGGGGGCCTGCTGATCTACGGGATTCCCGGCTTCAAGCTGGAAAAGGACGTCGTCGAGCGCCGCACCAAGCGCCTCGCCGATGGCGGTGTGGTGTTCAAGCTGGGCTTCGAAGTCGGCAAGGACGCCACCCTTGAGGACCTGCGCACCGAACACGACGCGGTGCTGGTCGCCGTCGGCGTTTACGCCGCACGCGACCTGACCGTGCCCGGCGGCGGCAGCAAGGGCGTGGTGCCCGCCCTCGACTACCTGATCACCTCCAACCGCCTGTCCCTGGGCGACAGCGTCCCGGCCTACGACTCCGGCGAGCTGAACGCCGAGGGCAAGGACGTCGTCGTGGTCGGCGGCGGCGACACCGCCATGGACTGCGTGCGCACGGCGATCCGCCAGGGCGCGGCCTCGGTCACCTGCCTCTATCGCCGGGACAAGGCGAACATGCCCGGCTCGATGCGCGAAGTGGCCAACGCCGAGGAAGAGGGCGTCACCTTCGAATGGCTGGCCGCGCCGCGCGCCCTGTCGGGCGAGGCCGAAGCCGTCACCGGCGTGCGCGCCATCCGCATGCGCCTGGGCGCGCCGGACGCCTCGGGTCGCCAGAGCCCCGAGGAAATTCCCGGCGGCGATTTCGATCGTCCCGCCCAACTGGTCGTGAAGGCCCTGGGCTTCGAGCCCGAGAACCTGCCCGAACTGTGGTCGGCGCCCGACCTGAAGGTGACCCGCTGGGGCACCGTGAAGGCCGACGTCCGCAATCAGATGACCAATCTCGACGGCGTGTTCGCCGCCGGCGACATCGTCCGTGGCGCCTCGCTGGTCGTCTGGGCGATCAAGGACGGCCGCGACGCCGCCGACGCCATACACCGCTACCTGCAGGCCAAGGTCGGCGCGCCCGCGCTGATCGCGGCGGAATAAGAAAGAGGACCCCGAGACCATGACCGCGATGGACCTCTATCTGAAGAACCGCCAGGCCCTGATCGATGGCCACGCCTATGACCCGTCGACCGAGCGCGACGCTTGCGGCGTGGGCCTGGTCTGCGCCATCGACGGCCAGCCTCGCCGCGAGGTCGTCGAACTGGCGATCAAGGCCTTGAAGGCCCTCTGGCACCGGGGCGCGGTCGACGCCGACGGCAAGACCGGCGACGGCGCCGGCGTGCTGGTCAGCGTTCCTCAAGATTTCTTCGTCGACCAAGTGCGCCGCACCGGCCACGCCCTGCGTCAGGGTCCGATCGCCGTCGGCCAAGTCTTCCTGCCCCGTACCGACCTCGGGGCCCAGGAACTGTGCCGGACGATCGTCGAGGCCGAGGCCCTGCGTTTCGGCTTCTACATCTACGGCTGGCGCCAGGTGCCGGTCGACACTTCGGTGATCGGCGAGAAGGCCAACGCCACGCGGCCCGAGATCGAGCAGATCATGCTGGCCGCCCCCGCCGGTCTGGAAGGCGAGGCCTTGGAGCGCGCCCTGTTCCTGTGCCGCAAGCGCATCGAAAAGCGCGTCCACGCCCAGAACGTCACCGACTTCTACATCTGCTCGTTCTCGGCCAAGTCGCTGATCTACAAGGGCATGTTCCTCGCCGAACACATCGACGAGTTCTATCCCGACCTGAAGGACGAGCGCTTCGCCGCAGCCGTGGCGATTTTCCACCAGCGCTATTCGACCAACACCTTCCCGCAGTGGCGCCTGGCCCAGCCCTTCCGGATGCTTGCCCACAACGGCGAGATCAACACGATCAAGGGCAACATCAACTGGATGAAGTCCCACGAGATCAAGATGGCCGCCCAGGCCTTCGGCGAGTTCGGGGACGACGTGAAGCCGGTGATCCAGCCGGGAGCCTCCGACAGCGCCAACCTCGACAACACCTTCGAGGTTCTGGTGCGCGCCGGTCGCGACGCGCCGATGGCCAAGGCCCTGCTGGTGCCGGAAGCCGCCAACCCGAAGATGAAAGAGTCGCACAAGGCGCTCTATTCCTACTGCAACGCCGTCATGGAGCCGTGGGACGGTCCGGCCGCCCTGTGCGCCACCGACGGTCGCTGGGTCGTGGCCGGCAAGGACCGCTCGGGCCTGCGCCCGCTGCGCGTGGCCTATACTGACGACGGCTTGGTCATCATGGGCTCGGAAGCCGGCATGTGCGGCGTCGAGGAATCCCGCATCACCCGCAAACTGGCCATCTCGCCGGGCCGGATGATCGCCATCGATCTCGCCGAAGGCCGCCTCTACGGCGAGGACGAGATCATCGACGAACTGGCCGGCCGCCACCCCTACACCGAGTGGCTGGGCAACATGGTCGATCTTGAGAAGGAGATCGGTCCCGGTCCCGAGCCGCGCAAGTTTGGCCGCGAGGAACTGACCCGTCGTCAGGCCGCCGCCGGCTACAGCCTCGAAGACCTGGAGATGGTCCTCGCCCCCATGGTCGAGGAAGGCAAGGAAGCCGTCGGCTCGATGGGCGACGACACTCCGCTGGCGGTGCTATCGGAGAAGTACCGCCCCCTCAGCCACTACTTCCGCCAGAACTTCAGCCAGGTGACCAACCCGCCGATCGACCCCCTGCGGGAGACCGGCGTCATGAGCCTGAAGACCCGCTTCAAGAACCTCGGCAACATCCTGGCGCAGGACGCGGCCCAGGCGGACGTCTACGTGCTGGAAAGCCCCGTGCTGACCACCGGCATGTACGAACGCGTCCACACGCTGCTGGGCGAGAAGAACGTCGCGGTCATCGACTGCACCATGCCGCTGCCGGCCGCCGAGGCCCGCGCCGGGGACGCCCTGCGCGCCAACCTCGACCGCATCCGCGCCGAAGCCGAGGACGCCGTGCTGCGCGGCTGCGGCGCCATCGTCCTGACCGACGAGGCCAGCGACGCCGAGCGCGTGGCCCTGCCGATAATCCTGGCCACCGGCGGCGTCCACGCCCACCTGGTCGCCAAGGGCCTGCGCTCCTACGTCTCGATCATCGTCCGCTCGGCCGAATGCCTGGACACGCACTACTTCGCGGTGCTGGTCGGCGTCGGCGCCACGGCCGTGAACGCCTATCTCGCCCAGGAGAGCTTCCAGGACCGCCTGGAGCGCGGCCTGATCGGCGACAAGTCGCTGCGCGACGTCTGCATCAACTTCAAGACGGCCATCGAGGGCGGCCTGCTGAAGATCATCTCCAAGATGGGCATCAGCGTCATCTCCTCGTACCGCGGCGGCTACAACTTCGAAGCCGTCGGCCTGTCGCGCGCCCTGGCGGCTGAGTTCTTCCCCGGCATGCCGTCGCGCATCTCGGGCATCGGCCTCGCCGGCATCGAGAGCAAGGCGGTCGAGCTGCACCGCAAGGCCTGGGGGACGCCCGCCGTCACCCTGCCGGTCGGCGGCCTGTACAAGGCCCGCCGCTCGGGCGAGGCCCACGCGTTCGAGGCGCGCTTGATGCACACCCTGCAGACGGCCTGCGACACCGGCGATTACGAGCTCTATCGCCGCTGGTCCAACGGCCTGCGCACGCAGAAGCCGATCCAGCTGCGCGACCTGCTGGACTGGCGCTCCGACCGTAACCCGATCTCGACCGACGACGTCGAGAGCGTCAACGAGATCCGCAAGCGCTTCGTCACGCCGGGCATGAGCCTGGGGGCCCTTTCTCCCGAAGCTCACGGCGCCCTGAACATCGCGATGAACCGCATCGGCGCCCGCTCGGTCTCGGGCGAGGGCGGCGAGGACAGCGCGCGCTACAAGCCGCTGCCCAACGGCGACAACCCCAACAGCGCCATCAAGCAGGTGGCCTCGGGGCGCTTTGGCGTCACCGCCGAGTACCTGAACCAGTGCGTCGAGCTGGAGATCAAGGTCGCCCAGGGCGCCAAGCCCGGCGAGGGCGGCCAGCTTCCCGGCTTCAAGGTCACCGAGATGATCGCCCGCCTGCGTCACTCGACGCCCGGCGTGATGCTGATCAGCCCGCCGCCGCACCACGACATCTACTCGATCGAGGACCTGGCTCAGCTCATCTATGATCTGAAGCAGATCAACCCGATCGCCCGGGTCACGGTGAAGCTAGTGGCCGCAACCGGCATCGGCGCGATCGCGGCTGGCGTGGCTAAGGCCAAGGCCGACGTGATCCTGGTCGCCGGCGGCGTCGGCGGCACGGGCGCCTCGCCCCAGACCTCGGTGAAGTACGCCGGCGGTCCTTGGGAGATGGGCCTGTCGGAAGCCAACCAGGTGCTGACGCTGAACAACCTGCGCCACTCCGTCGTCCTGCGGGCCGACGGCGGCATGCGCACGGGCCGCGACATCGTCATCGCGGCGATGATGGGCGCCGAGGAGTTCGGCATCGGCACCGCATCGCTGGTGGCGATGGGCTGCATCATGGTGCGCCAGTGCCACTCGAACACCTGCCCCGTGGGCGTCTGCACCCAGGACGAGGCCCTGCGCGCCAAGTTCACCGGTACGCCCGACAAGGTCATCAACCTCTTCACCTTCGTCGCCGAAGAGGTGCGCGAGATCCTGGCGGGCCTGGGCTTCAGGAGCCTGCAGGAGATCGTCGGTCGCACCGACCTGCTGGCCCAGGTCAGCCGCGGCGGCGAGCACCTCGACGACCTCGACCTGAACCCGCTGCTGGTCCGCGCCGATCCGGGCGCGAACAAGCCCTATTGCACGGTCGAGGGCCGCAACGCGGTGCCGGACACGCTGGACGCCCAGATCGTCCGCGACGCCGCCCCGCTGCTGGAGCGCGGCGAGAAGATGCAGTTGACCTACACGGTCCGCAGCACCGCCCGCACCATCGGCACCCGCACCTCCAGCCACATCGTCCGCAAGTTCGGCATGAAGGGCCTGCCATCGGGCCACCTGACCGTCCAGCTGAAGGGCTCGGCCGGCCAAAGCCTGGGCGCCTTCGCAGTCCAGGGGCTGCGGATCGAGCTCACCGGCGAGGCCAACGACTATGTCGGCAAGGGCCTGTCGGGCGCGACGATCGTGATCAAGCCTGCGCGGGGTCTCGCGGCCCCCGAGACCAACACCCTGATCGGCAACACCGTGCTGTTCGGCGCCACCTCGGGCCGACTGTTCGCGGCCGGCCAGGCGGGTGAGCGCTTTGCGGTCCGCAACTCGGGCGCCGTGACGGTGGTCGAGGGCTGCGGCGCCAACGGCTGCGAGTACATGACCGGCGGCCAGGTGGTGATCCTGGGCCCGACGGGGAACAATTTCGGGGCCGGCATGACCGGCGGCATGGCCTTCGTGCTCGACCAGCACGACCGCTTCCAGTCCAACATCAATCCCGACAGCATCCTCGTTCAGCGCCTGGCCTCGCCCTACTGGGAGGGCGTGCTGCGTTCGCTGATCGCAGAGCATGCTCGCGAGACCGACTCGGTCTTCGCCGCGACCTTGCTCCGCGACTGGGACCGCGTCCGCGACCAGTTCTGGCAGGTCTGCCCGAAGGAGATGGTCAATCGTCTGCCCCAGCCGCTGGCGGCGGAAGAGGCCGTTCACGAACGCGCCTGATCGCCCCGAAACCTTGAAGACTGGAGCCGCCGCGAGAGCCTCACCGCTTTCGCGGCGGTTTTGTTTCTGGGCGGAGCGCCGGTCCCTTGCCCGCGCGCGAAGGAGCTGTGCGTATTGGCTTGAGCTGAACGAAGGGAGCCGTCCGACATTCCATGTCCATGCGCGCCTTCGCCCACCTGCTCGACCGGCTGTCCCTGACCAGCTCGCGCAACGCCAAGCTGACTCTGATCGAGGACCACCTGCGCCAGACGCCGGATCCCGATCGCGGCTACGCCCTGGCCGCGCTGACGGGCGCGCTGTCGTTCAACGCCGCCAAGCCGGCCTTCATCCGCAAGGCGGTCGAGGCGCGGATGGACGCCCAGTTGTTCGGCTGGTCCTACGACTATGTCGGGGACCTCGCCGAGACCGTCGCCCTGGTCTGGCCCGCCAAGCCCGGCGCGAACCGGCCGCCGGAGCTTTCCGAGGTGATCGACGCCCTGCACTCGGCCTCTCGCGCCGAAGTGCAACGCTTGATCGAGGGATGGCTCGACGCCCTGGATCCCGACGGCCGCTGGGCGCTGTTGAAGCTGATGACCGGCGGCCTGCGGGTGGGTGTCTCCTCGCGTCTAGCCAAGCAGGCCTGCGCCAACTTTGGCGGCGTCGAGATCGGCGAGATCGAAGAAGTCTGGCACGCGATGAGCCCGCCCTATGGCGACCTCTTCGCCTGGCTGGAAGGACGCTCGGAGCGCCCTTCGCCCGATGCGCCGGGACGCTTCCGACCGGTGATGCTGGCCCAGCCGATCGACGAGGCTGTCGACTTCGCCAAGCTCGATCCCGCCGACTACGTCGCCGAATGGAAATGGGACGGCATCCGCGTCCAGGCCGTCAGCGAGCGGGGGATGCGCAAGCTGTACACGCGCACCGGCGACGACATCTCGGCCAGCTTTCCCGACGTGATCGACGCGCTGGACTTCGAAGGCGCGATCGACGGCGAGCTGCTGGTGCTGCGCGACGGCGCCCTGGCCCCGTTCGGCGACCTGCAGCAACGCCTCAATCGCAAGACCGTCGACGGCAAGCAGTTGGCGAACTTCCCCGCCGGCATCCGCGCCTACGATTTGATGCTGGACGGCGAGGAGGATCTTCGGAGCCTACCCTTCGTCGCGCGGCGCGCTCGGCTGGAAGCCTTCGTCGGTCGCCTGAAGACCACACGCATCGACCTTTCGCCCCTCCAGCCCTTCTCGACCTGGGAAGAGCTGGCCGCCCTGCGCCTCGATCCGCCCTCGGGCGACGCCCGCCTGTCCGAAGGGCTGATGCTCAAGCGCCGCGACAGCGTCTACGAGCCGGGACGGCCGAAGGGCCCGTGGTTCAAATGGAAGCGCGACCCACACCTGATCGACGCGGTGCTGATGTACGCGCAACGCGGCCACGGCAAGCGATCCAGTTTCTATTCCGACTACACCTTCGGCGTCTGGCGTGAGGACGAGGAGGGACGCCGAAACCTCACCCCCGTCGGCAAGGCCTATTTCGGGTTCACCGACGAGGAGCTGAAGCAGATCGACAAGTTCGTGCGCGACCACACGATCGAGCGCTTCGGTCCCGTGCGTTCGGTCCGCGCGGACCTGGAGTTCGGCCTGGTCTTCGAGGTCGCCTTCGAGGGCCTGCAGCGCTCGACCCGTCACAAGTCGGGCGTCGCGATGCGGTTTCCGCGCATCAACCGCATCCGCTGGGACAAGCCCTCGCGCGAAGCCGATGAGCTCGCCACGCTGGAAGCCATGCTCGACTAGGCGTTGGGCCCCGGGCGCCTATATAGCTCGCCAGGCGTCGCTTCGCGTTGTGGCCGGATGGGCCGCTCGGCGTTCGCTCGGAGTCTCGGATGACCCAAGCCTCGGAAGCCAGCGGCCTGAGCCGCGGACTGACCCTCGCCATGGCCGCGGCCACCGGGATCGGCGTCGCCAATATCTACTACAACCAGCCGATGCTGGGCCTGATGCTGCGCGACGTGCCCAGCGGGCTGACCGCCATGGTGCCGACCGCGACTCAGCTGGGCTACGCCGCCGGCCTGTTCCTATTGGTGCCGCTGGGCGATCTGATCGAGCGTCGGCGATTGATCGTGCTGCAGTTCCTGGCCCTGGCGGCGGCCCTCGTGGCGGCGGCCGTCGCGCCAACGGCGGGGCTGATGATCCTGACTTCGCTGCTGGTCGGCGCGGCGTCGACCGTGGCCCAGCAGATCGTACCGTTCGCCGCGCATCTCTCGTCTCCAGAGCGACGCGGGGCGACGGTCGGAACGGTCATGGCCGGCCTTCTGTGCGGCATCCTGCTGAGCCGAACGCTCGCCGGGTTCGTCGGGGAACATGCCGGCTGGCGGGCGATGTTCTGGCTGGGCGCGCCGATGGCCCTGGCCGCGGGCGGCTGGATGGCGTGGAAGCTGCCGCGCAGCCATCCGCAAGCGGGGCTCTCCTACGGCGCCTTGCTGGCCTCGCTAGGGCGGCTTTGGACGGAGTTCGGCGCCCTGCGCCTGGCCGTGGTGACCCAGGCCCTGTTGTTCGCGACCTTCACGGCCTTCTGGACAACCTTGGCTCTGCGCCTCCAGGAGCCGCGCTTCCATCTCGGCGCCGACGTCGCCGGCCTGTTCGGCGTGATAGGCGCGGTCGGCATCCTGGCCGCGCCGTTGGCGGGCCGTATCGCCGACAAGCGCGGACCGCGCCCGATCATCGCCCTGGGCGCGGGCTTAGCGTTGGTTTCGTGGCTGATCTTCGGCCTCTGGACCACGATCCCGGGGCTGGTCGTCGGCGTGATCCTGTTGGACTTCGCGGTGCAGAGCGCCCTCGTCTCAAACCAGCATGTCGTCTACGCGCTGCGGCCGGAAGCTCGCTCGCGGATCAACACCGTCTTCATGGGCGGCATGTTCCTGGGCGGCGCGGCCGGCTCCGCGGCCGCCGCCTTCGCCTGGAAGAGCGCCGGCTGGACCGGTGTCTGCGCTTTGGGCGTGGCCCTGACGGGAGCCGCGGCCCTACTTCAGCTGGTCAACCTGGCCCGCCGGCGCGCACTGAAGGCCGCTTAGGCCCCGAACGACCGGATCGCGTCGATGATCTTCCGCTGGTCGGCTTCGCCCAGATACGGGTGCATCGGCAGAGCCAGTACGGTCTCGGCCTTGGCCTCGGTCACCGGCAGGCCGCCCGCGCCCCGCGGGAAGGCCGCGTACGGCGCCTGTACGTGCATCGGAACCGGATAGTAGACGGCGGTCGGGATCCCGTGAGCCTTCAGATGCGCGGCCAAACCGTCGCGATCACGGTGCTCGATCACGTATTGGGCCCAGACCGAGACACCGCCCTCGATCACCGCGGGCGTCGAGATCACCGCGCCCTTCAGGCCCTCGGCATAGCGATCGGCCACGACCTGCCGCAGCGCGATCTCCTCGGCGAAGATCGCCAGCTTCTCGATCAAGATCGCGGCCTGGATCGTGTCCAGGCGCGAGTTCATGCCGATGCGGGTGTTCAGGTACTTGGGGTCGTGGTCGAAGGTCTTGCCCGCGAGATCGGGGCCGACGGCCTTGCCGTGGACGCGATAGCTGTCCATCAGGTCCCACAGCGTGGTGTCGTTTGTCAGCACCGCGCCGCCGTCGCCGTAGCAGCCCAGCGGCTTGGCCGGGAAGAAGCTGGTGGTCGCCACGTCCGCCCAATGCAGCGGATGCTCGCCGTCCAGCGTGCAGCCGAAGCCCTGGGCGCTGTCGGCGATCAGCTTCAGGCCTTCGCGGTCGCAGATCGCCTTGATCGCCGGATAGTCCGCCGGCTGGCCGAACAGGTCGACCGCGATGACCACCTTGGGGGTGAGCTTGCCCTCGGCCTTCACGCCCGCGATGGCGGCGTCCAGCTTGGCGGGGTCGATATTGTAGGTGTCGGGCAGCACATCGACGAATACGGGCGTCGCGCCGACCCACGGCACGACTTCCGGCGTCGCGGCAAAGGTGAAGGACGGGCAGAACACCGCGTCGCCCGGACCAACATCCCAGGCCATCAGCGGCAGAGCGATGGCGTCGGTCCCGTTGGCGCAGGACAAGGCCAGCTTGGCCTGACCGAATTCGGCGAGCTTCGCCTCGAACTCCCGCACCTGCGGGCCCATGACGTAGGCGCCGCTGTCCAGCACCTTGGCGATGGCGGCGTCGATCTTGTCGCGGATGCGGCGCTGCTGCGCGGCGAGGTCGATGAAGGGCATGCTCATGGGCGGCGCTCTTAGTCTCCGTTCATGACGAATTCGAGCCAATTGATGTAACTGACTGTTTCCATTCGCTTGGCCAACGGGCGCAAGCGGAACCACGGGCGCATCCTACCGTTGACCTGGACGCGCGGGGGCGCCTATCGAGACCTTCATGCAGACTAAGCCTAACCCGATCCCAGCGAACACGCCGCTGCCGTCGCTGATGAACGTGCGCGCGGATGAGACCATGTTCGGCCACTTCCTGGATTGGCTGGGCGGAGTGGCCGTCAATCTCGTGGTCGCCGGCCTGACTCTGGCGGTTACCTTCTGGGCGGCCGGCTGGGCCGCCCGGTTCATGCGGCGCACCCTGAGCCGCGTTCATCGCAACGCGCCAGATCCCACATTGGAGAGCTTCAGCGCGTCGTTGGCGCGTTATGCGGTGATCGCGGTGGGGCTGGTGGCCGTCCTCCAGCAATTGGGCGTGCAGACGACGTCGATCCTGGCGGTGCTGGGCGCGGCGTCCTTGGCGATCGGTTTGGCGCTGCAAGGCGCGCTATCCAACGTAGCGGCTGGGGTGATGATCCTGCTGTTCCGGCCCTATCGCGTTGGAGACGTCATCGAGACCGCGACCCGCCAAGGCACGGTGAAGGCGCTGGACCTGCTGTTCACCGAGATCGCCACCCCTGACAACGTCAAGGTGATGATCCCCAACAGCAAGGTGTTCGGGGATGTCATCCTGAACTACTCCACCCACCGCTATCGTCGGGCCGACGTGCTGTTCAAGGTGCCGCTGAAGACGGACCTGGTTCTGGTGCTCAAGCGCCTGCGCGAGCGCGCCGAGAGCGATCCCCGCATCCGCAAGGACCCTGCGCCGATGATCGAGGTGACCGATCTGTCGGAAGCCTTCGCCCAGGCGGCGATCCGCGTCTGGACCGCTGCGGCCGATTTCGGCCCCGTGAAGACCGACATGATGCTCTCGGCGCACCTTCTGGCCGAGAACCCCACGCGCGACGATCTGCCTCCGCCGCGCCCGTCCAAGGCTGCGGACCCTTCCCCCGCCATGCCCGGCGAGGGCGAACATCACCTGCTGGACCTGATAAAGGCCCGCCGCAAACGAACGACGCGGACAGCCCCCAAGCCTTAGACCGCTTCGATCGTTCGGGATTTACGAAGCTTTTCGCCGCCCATAGCGTCGATTCATGAGCGACGCCTTCGCCTCCGAATTCGAGGACCTTTTCCGGGCGACCTATCGCGCGGCGGTTCGACGTGTCCGCGACAAGCGCGAGCGGCTTTCGCCAGAGACGATCGCCTTGCTGGATCACCTGGCGGCGGCGGGACCGCTCACGGCCGGCGAATTGGCGCGGCACATCGATCGCGCCCCCAGCACGCTCAGCGAAATGGTCGATCATATGGTCGACAAGGGCTTGCTGACCCGGGACCGTGACCCGACCGACGCACGCCGCAGCCTGATCTGGCTGACCAATGATGGTCAGGCCGCGCTGCTGGAGGCCCGCACCGTCCTCGATCTCGCCCGATTGGCCGCCGCCGCCAGGGGCCTAACAGCTGACCAGCGCCACGCCCTACTCGAGGCCCTGCGTGCGCTCGTCACCCAACTGAAAGGAGAAGACCGATGAGCCAAGCCTGTGAAAGCTGCGGCATGCCGATCGAGACGGGTCACTATTGCGCATACTGTGTCGATGAGGCTGGCGTTTTGCAGGACTTCTCGACCCGCTTCGAACGCATGGTGCAATGGCAACAGCGACGCGGCAGTCCGCGGGGGCAAGCCGAGCAGGAGACCATCGCCTACATGGCCAAGATGCCAGCGTGGAAAGACCACCCCGAGGTGCTGGCGCGACTAGGGGGCTAGGCCGCGCCCTGCCCGTGCGTCCATTCCCGCGCGAACTTCAAGCTGAGGCTGACTTCCTCGAACACCACGCGACGCAGCTGACCCAGGCGCTCCGGCGCATCGTGGATGATCACGAACGGGAAGCCATTGTCGGACAGGAAATCGTGCAGGAAGCGCGAGAACCGATCAGCCTCTTCGGGGCCGGTCAGGCGGACTTCGGTCTCGGCGATCTTGGGAACCATGAGTGTGGCCCTCTGTGAACGGACCACCTCTAACGCGCGAGCTCGCGTTTGCGAACCAGCTTCGCCTCTGCGAAATAAACTGTGATCATTTGATCGCCCTTCAGGCGAGCGAAACGCCCGCCCGAAGGGCGGTGTCGCTTACAGGATGGACTGTCCCGTTGAAGCCCAGTCCTTCAAGAACTGCTCCAGGCCCTTGTCGGTCAGGGGGTGCTTATAAAGGTCCGAGAACACCGCCGGCGGGATCGTCACCACGTCGGCGCCGACAATGGCGGCTTCCTTGACGTGGGCGGCGTTGCGCACCGATGCGGCCAGGATCTCGGTCTCGTAGCCGTAGTTGTCGTAGATCGTACGGATGTCGCGGATCAGGTCCATGCCGTCGAAGCCATAATCGTCCAGGCGGCCGATGAACGGCGAGACGAAAGTCGCGCCGGCCTTGGCCGCGAGCAGCGCCTGGGTCGGCGAGAAGCACAGGGTGACGTTGGTCTTGATCTCTTCGTCGGCGAAGGCGGCGCAGGCGATCAGACCGTCGCGCGTCAGTGGGATCTTCACGACCACGTTCGGCGCGATCTTCGCCAGCTTCTGGCCTTCAGCGATCATGGCGTCCGCCGTCGTGGCCGCAACTTCCGCGCTGATCGGGCCCGGGACGATGTCGCAGATCTCGGCGATGACCTCGAGCATAGGACGCCCCGACTTGGCGATCAGGGTCGGATTGGTGGTCACGCCGTCGATCAAGCCCGTGGAGGCCAGGTCGGCGATGACCTTCGTGTCGGTGCTGTCGAGGAAGATCTGCATGGTCGCTCGCGCTGAATTGTCTTGGAATGTCCCGCCGGTTTATCCCGCGGACGCTCGGGGCGCCAGCCGCTAGCCGATCGCTCCCATCGTAACGAGCCGATCCGCCGTCCGTTCAACCGCGGGCCGCCAGGGCTCTGGCTCGAAACCGAACACCGCGCGCAGCTTGGCGGTGTCGAGCGGCGAACGCGGCGGGCGAGGCGCGGGTTCGGCGAAGGCGGCCTGGGTCGTCGGCTCAAGCTTGGCGCGCGACAGCGGATCACGCTCGATGGCCGCCTTGGCGAACTCGAAGCGGCTGGTCTCGCCGGCGTTGGCGAAATGGAAGAGGCCGAACGCCGGATCACCCGACGGCGCGGCGGCCCAGCGCGGCGCGGTCTCGACCAGAAACGCGGCAAGGGCCTCGCCATCGGTCGGCGTCCCGAACTGGTCGGCGACAACCTTCAAGACATCGCGCTCACGCGCCAGACGCAGCATGAAGCTGACATAGTTGCGGCCGTAACGCGAAAAGACCCACGAGATCCGCAGAACGGCCGCGCGCGGATGGGCTAGCGCCGCCTGCTCGCCGGCCAGCTTGGAACGGCCGTAGACGTTGAGCGGCCTCGCCTCGTCGGTCTCGACATAGGGGCGGTCCGTCAGACCGTCGAACACCGCGTCGGTCGAGAGGTGGATGAACGGCAAATCGCGCGCGGCGCAGACCTCCGCCATCACCCCAGGCGCGGTCGCGTTGACGGCGAAGGCTTCGTCTGGATGAGACTCGGCGGGGTCTACGTGGGTGAAGGCGGCCGTATTCAACACGAGGTCGCACTGGGCCGCCTGGATCGCCCTGCGGATGGCGGAGGGGTCCTCGAGGTCGCATTCGGCGCGGGAGAGCGCGACGACCTCAGTCCCCTCGCGCGCGGCGGCCTGAACAGCCGTAGCGACCTGACCGGTCCCGCCAAACTGCAGGATCTTCATTTCAGTTCTGGAACGCGATCGCCCAGCACCTGGGCGACGAAAGCGCGCAGATTGCCGCCCTTGAAGAGATAGCCGGGCATGCCGGCGCGGTTGCCGGCCTCCACGTCGATGTGACGATCACCGATGATCACGGCTTCTTCCGGCTTCAGGTTCCAGTCGGCCAACCCCCGCAAAATCATGCCAGGATTGGGTTTCCGATCAGGGTGGTCAGCCACGCGATAGGCCTCCACGATCGCCGCTTCATGGAATGGCGAATAGTAGAAGGCGTTGATCTGCCCCCCGAGTTCAGCGAGTTGGTCCTGCATGGCGTCATGGAAGCGGTCCATGTCCGCCTCGTCGAAATAGCCTCGGCCAATGCCCGACTGGTTGGTGACGACCAGGACCTTCAAGCCCGCCCTGCTGATCGCCGCCACGGCTTCACGGGCGCCCTCTATCCACTCCAGCCGCGCCGGATCGAAGACATAGCCGTGATCAATGTTGAGCACGCCGTCCCGATCCAGGAAGACGGCTTTCAGGGGCGGAAGATCAGAGGCGCCGGTCATGCCTTGAGCAGTAACCCGCGCGAGACGAATTCGCCAGACCGCCGTCTTGGCCTTGACACGGGTTGCGCTCTAGAAGGTCTCATCCCTGGAGACGCCCTCTGATGACCAAAGCCTTCGCCGAAGCCACTCGCCTGTGCGACCGCCTCAAGACCTGGGCGACCGAGGCGGCCTATCCGCTTTGGTGGACGATCGGCGCAGACCACAAGAAGGGCGGCTTCTTCGAGAAGCTCGATCTTGAGGGCGCGCCCGTTGAGGGCCCGCGCCGAGGCCGCGTCCTGCCGCGCCAGATCTTCTCGTTCGCAATCGCTGGCGAGCTAGGCTGGGAGGGGCCTTGGCGCGAGGCCGTCGAACATGGCCTGTCTTTCTATCTCGCCGCGTATCGCCGCCCCGACGGCCTCTTCCGCACCCTGATCGGACCTAATGGCGAAAGCCTGGACGAGACCGCGGAGCTTTACGACCAGGCCTTCGCCATGTTCGCCCTGGCGGCCGTGGCCCAAGCGCTGCCGGCCCGCGCGGCCGAGGCCAAGGCGATCGCCGTGGAGGTCCGTCAGAGACTGATCGTTGAGCGCAAACATCCTATGGCGGGCTTCCATCAATCCAACCCGCCCACCACACCGCTGCAATCCAACCCGCACATGCACCTGTTCGAGGCCATGCTGGCCTGGAACGCGATCGACGACGATCCTGCCTGGCGCGCCTTGGCCGACGAGATCGCGGAACTAGCCCTTTCGAAGTTCATTCAGGCCGAAAGCGGCCAGCTCCGGGAGTTCTTCGACCTCGACTGGAACGCCGCGCCGGGCGTGGAGGGCCGGATCTGCGAGCCGGGGCACCAGTTCGAGTGGGGCTGGCTGTTGCTGCGCTGGGGCAGGCTCTCGGGCCGCGCCGACGCGACGAAGGCGGCCCTGCGCATGATCGACGACGCCGAAGCGCATGGGATCGATCTGTCTCGCGGGGTGGCGATCAACGCGCTGTTGGATGACTTCTCGATCCACGACAATGGCGCGCGCCTGTGGCCTCAGACCGAACGGATCAAGGCGGCGGTGTTGGCCGCCGAGATCACCGGCGAGGACAAGTACTGGGACATGGCCGCGGCCGGCGCGGAAGGGCTGCTGGCCTATCTGCGCACGCCGGTTCCGGGCCTGTGGCGTGACAAGTACCAGCCCGACGAAACCTTCGTGGAAGAACCGGCTCCGGCGAGCTCTTTCTATCACATCGCCCTGGCGATCCTGGAGCTGGACCGGACGGTCAGCGCTCGCGCCGCCAACGCCTGAAGGTAGGCGCTGGCGCCACGATCGTGATTAGCGAGGGCGCGTGACCAACAGGGTCGCCGCCCCGATCGCCCGGGCGCGGCTCTCGCGCTCCAGCGGAATGACGGCGCCGGCGGCGTAGACGTCGCCGTCCATCTCCAGAACGCCCTCCAGCAGTTGGATCGTCGAGATGGGCAGGGTGAGGGCCTCACCGGCCGGGGCGCGCCGCAGCTCGACATCGAACCCGTCCGTCGAAACCAGGGTCTCGGTTCCATTGGGCGAGGCGCTGCGGCGCGAAGCGATCGAACGACCCTTGGCCTTCAGGCCGTCCACCAGCGTCTTGACCGCCTGGCTGTCCTTGCGATGGCAAACGAGCACAGCGTCCGGCTCAACCACGACGACGATGTCGCTGACTCCGATAACGCCGACATAAGGGCCGGTGGAGCGGACGAGCACGCCGGTCGCACCGTGCAGGTCGACGTCGCCGGCCTGGGCGTTGCCCTCGCCGTCGCGGGTTGAGGCCTCCCAGATCGCATCCCACGCGCCGAGGTCCGACCAGGCGAAGGCGGCGGGCACGACAGCGGCTTTTTGGGTCCGCTCCATGACCGCGTAGTCGAGCGAGATCTTCTTGGCCTGAGCGAAGGCGGCGCGATCAAGGTGGCCGATGCCGGCTTCGAGCGCCAGGCCGTCGACACAAGCCTTGGCGGCGGCCGCCACCGTCGGCTCGAACGCCTCGAACTCGCCCAGCAGCGTGGCGGCCCTGAAGGCGAAATTGCCGCTGTTCCAGAGATAGCCCTCAAGCAGGTACCGCTCGGCGGTGGCTTGGTCCGGCTTCTCGACAAACGCGGCGACCTCCCGAACCGAGCCGTCCAGCAGGGCTGCGCCCGGACGGATATAGCCGAAGCCGGTCGCCGGCACGGTCGGCTGAACGCCGAAGGTGACGATCAGGCCTTGCTCGGCCGCCTTAGCCGCGACCAGCGCCGCTTGCTCGAAGACGTCTGGCTCTGAGATGTGATGGTCGGCCGCCAGCATCAGCACGACGCCGTCCGGATCCTGGCGCTCGACATAGGCGGCCGCCGCGGCCACAGCCGGCGCTGAATCCCGCGCCTCCGGCTCGACCAGGATTGTCGTCCAGGCGCCGATCTCGGCGGTCTGTTCGGCGACGAAGCCGACCATGGCCTCGCCGGTGACCACCACCACTTCGGCGACGCCGGGGATGTCCTTGACTCGCAGCACCGTCTCCTGGAACGAGGATCGATCGCCGACCAGCTTCAGGAATTGTTTGGGTTGGTCGCTTCGCGACGCGGGCCACAGACGCGTGCCCGAACCGCCGCACAAGATCACCGGATAGATCGCAGCCAAGACTTATCCCCACACACTTAGTCTTTTGCCCCTGATAGGGCGTTATTGCGAAGAGTGCTTAAAGGGAAAGTCGTCAGTAACGAAGAATTTTCGTCAGTCTGGAACGCCCGCGCGCAGTTCCGCGAGCCAGGCGTTCGCGGTGACGTCGGAAGGCATCCGCCAGTCGCCGCGCGGAGACAAGGCGCCACCTGACGAGATCTTCGGACCGTTCGGCACGGCCGAGCGCTTGAACTGGTTGGCGAAGAAGCGCTTCAGGAACAGCTCCATCCAGCGCTTGATCTCGGGCAGGTCGTAGGCGCGGCGAGCGTTGTCGGGCAGGCCGACTGGCCAGCCCCCCTTCTCCGCGTCATGCCAAGCGCTCCAGGCCAGGAAGGCGATCTTGGACGGCGCCATGCCATAGCGGGTCATGTAGTAGAGATTGAAGTCCTGCAGGGCGTAGGGCCCGACGAAACTCTCGGTGGCCTGGACCTCCTCGCCCGGCACAAGCTCCGGCGAGATCTCCGTGGCCAGGATGTCTTCCAGCAGAGCGGTCGTGGCGGCGTCCACGTCGCCGGAATGGGCCACGAAGCGGATCAGATGCTGGATCAGCGTCTTGGGCGCCCCGCAATTGGGGTTGTAGTGGCTCATGTGGTCGCCGACCCCGTAGGTGCACCAGCCCAGGGCCAGCTCCGACAGGTCGCCCGTACCGACCACCAGGGCGGCGTTGTGGTTGGCCAGGCGGAACAGATAGTCGGTGCGCAGGCCCGCCTGCACATTCTCGAACGTCACGTCATAGACGGGCTCGCCGCGCCCGAACGGATGGTCCAGGTCCTTCAGCATCTGGGTCGCGGCGGGGCGGATGTCGAGCTCGGCGGCGGTCACCCCCATGGCCTTCATCAGCGACCAGGCGTTGGACTTGGTGCGGTCGGACGTGGCGAAGCCCGGCAGGGTGTAGGCCAGGATGTTCTCACGCGGCAGGGCGAGTTGATCGACGGCCTTTGCGGCCACCAGCAGCGCCTGGGTGGAATCGAGCCCACCCGAGATGCCGATCACCAGTTTCTTGAGGCCCGAAGCCTCCAGGCGGCGGGCCAGGCCCTGAACCTGGATGTTGTAGGCCTCGTAACAGTTCTCGCGCAGCTTGGCGGGATCCGACGGCGTGAACGGGAAGCGCTCGACGCCGCGCGCCAAGGCCAGGTCGCCGGCGGGCGGCTGGAAATCGAACGGGATCACCCGGAACGGGACCCTGGGCGGCGCCAAGGCCATGGCGTCGCCGAAGCTGCCAACCCGCATCCGCTCCTGGCGGATGCGCTCGACATCGATATCGGCGAAGGTCCAGGCCGGTCCCGTTGAGAACCGCGCGGTCTCGGCCAACAGCTGCCCCATCTCATGAATATCGAGGTGACCGTCCCAGGCGAGATCGGTGGAGCTCTCGCCCGCCCCGGCGGCGGAATAGACATAGGCCGCGATCGCCCGCTCCGACTGGCTGGCGCACAGCAGGCGACGGGTCTCGGACTTTCCGATGGTGATGTTGCTGGCCGACAGGTTCAGCAGGATTTCCGCACCGGCCAGGGCCTGCGCCGTACTCGGCGGGTTGGGCGTCCAGACGTCCTCGCAGATCTCGATTCCGACGGTGAACGGCGTCGGACCGCTCGCTTTGAAGAGGACGTCGGTCCCGAACGGAACGGCCTGGCCCGCAAGGCTCAAGGTCTTGCCCGTCACGCCGGCGCCCGGGGTGAACCAGCGCCGCTCATAGAACTCGCGATAGTTGGGCAGGAAGCTCTTGGGAACGACGCCCAGCACCGCGCCGCCCTGGATCGCGACGCCCGTGTTGTAGAGCCGCCCGGCGTCCCGAAGAGGCGCCCCGACCACGATCATCGGCGAGAGGTCGCGGCTCGCTTCGGCCAGGGTCGCGATCGCCGCCTCGGCGGCGTCCAGCAACACCTCCTGCTGCAGCAGATCATCGATCGTGTAACCAGTGAGGCCGAGCTCGGGGAACACGATCACCGCGACGCCCGCGTCATGAGCCTCGCGCGCCAGGGCCAGAACGCTCTGGGCGTTCGCGACGGGGTCGGCCAGCGTCACCTTCGGGACAGCGGTGGCCACCCGGGTGAACCCATGGCGATAGGGCGAGAAGAACGACGGACTACCCAAGCGACCGGCCTTTCCCATCTGACGATCGCCTTATGCTGAAAGTGAGCATAAGGCGCGCTCCAGCTATAACGCCTGCGGAGCATGTTGCATAGCGTCCACGGCGGGCGTCCGGCGCCCGTCTTAAGCCCTTGTCGCGGGTTGACCCCTCCGGGTTCCCATGCGACTGCGCCGATCGCGCAGCCCCGCAAAACAACGATAAGACGGAACTTCCATGCCCGTTTCGCCCATCAAGATGGCCGACGCGATCCGCGTCCTTTCCATGGACGCCGTGCACAAGGCCAAGTCCGGACACCAAGGCATGCCGATGGGCATGGCCGACGTGGCGACCGTGCTGTGGAGCAAGTTCCTGAAGTTCGACGCGAGCAAGCCCGACTGGGCCGACCGCGACCGCTTCGTGCTGTCGGCCGGCCACGGCTCGATGCTGCTCTATTCCCTGCTTCACCTGACCGGCTTCAAGGCCGTGACGATGAAGGAGATCGAGAACTTCCGTCAGTGGGGCTCGCTGACCCCCGGCCACCCGGAAGTCCATCACACCCCTGGCGTCGAGACCACCACCGGCCCGCTGGGCCAGGGCCTGGCCACCGCCGTCGGCATGGCGATGGCCGAAGCCCATCTGGCCGCGCGCTTTGGTCATGAGCTCGTCGACCACCGCACCTGGGTGATCGCCGGCGACGGCTGCCTGATGGAAGGCGTCAGCCACGAGGCGATCAGCATCGCCGGCCGCCTGCGCCTGAAGAAGCTGACGGTGCTGTTCGACGACAACAACACCACCATCGACGGTGAAGCCACGATCTCCGAGACCGGCGACCAGGTCGCCCGGTTCAAGGCGGCCGGCTGGGCCGTGAAGGTCGTCGACGGCCACGACCACGGCAAGATCGCCGCGGCCCTGCGCTGGGCCACCAAGCAGGACCGCCCGACCATGATCGCGTGCAAGACGCTGATCTCGAAGGGCGCGGGTCCCAAGGAAGGCGACCCCCACAGCCACGGCTACACCCTGTTCGACGACCAGATCAAAGCCGCCCGTGAAGCCATGGGCTGGGACGCCGCGCCGTTCACCATGCCCGACGACATCGCCAAGGCCTGGAAGAGCGTCGGCCGTCGCGGCGGCAAGGTCCGTAAGGCCTGGGAGGCCAAGCTGGCCGCCGCGATCAACGCCAGCGACTTCAAGCGCGCCATGGCGGGCGAGCTGCCGGCCAACGCCTTCGAGGCCCTGGACGCTCATATCGCCAAGGCCCTCGAGACCAAGCCCGTCAACGCCACGCGCGTGCACTCCGGCTCGGCCCTGGATCACTTGGTTCCGACGATCCCCGAGATGATCGGCGGCTCGGCCGACCTGACCGGCTCGAACAACACCCTGGTCAAGGGCATGGGCGCGTTCGACACGCCCGACTACAAGGGCCGCTACGTCCACTACGGCGTGCGCGAGTTCGGCATGGCCGCGGCCATGAACGGCATGTCGCTGCACGGTGGCGTGATCCCGTACTCGGGCACCTTCCTGGCGTTCGCCGACTACAGCCGCGCCGCCATCCGTCTGGGCGCGCTGATGGAAGCGCGCGTCATCCACGTGATGACCCACGACTCCATCGGCCTGGGCGAGGACGGCCCGACCCACCAGCCGGTCGAGCACGTGGCCTCCCTACGCGCCATTCCGAACCTGCTGGTCTTCCGCCCGGCCGACGCGGTGGAAGCCGCCGAGTGCTGGAAGGTCGCCCTGCAACAGACGCGCACACCGTCGGTGATGACCCTTTCGCGCCAGAAGACCCCGCACGTCCGCGCGCAAGGCGGCGACCTCTCCGCCAAGGGCGCCTATGAGCTGCTGGCGGCCGAGGGCGGCGAGGCGCAGGTGACGATCTTCGCCTCGGGCACCGAGGTCGGCGTCGCCGTCGCCGCGCGCGACATCCTGCAGGCCAAGGGCAAGCCGACCCGCGTCGTCTCAACCCCCTGCTGGGAGCTGTTCGACAAGCAGGACGCCGCCTACCAGGCGGCCGTCATCGGCAAGGCGCCGGTCCGCGTCGCCGTCGAGGCGGGCATTCGGATGGGCTGGGAGCGCTTCATCGGCGAGACCGGCAAGTTCGTCGGCATGAAGAGCTTCGGCGCCTCCGCGCCGTTCGAGGTGCTCTACCAGAAGTTCGGCATCACCGCCGAAGCCGTCGCCGAAGCGGCGCTGGCTTAAGGTCTAGGACGGGGTGGCGTCAAAACGCCACCCCGAACCGCACCGTGGCGACCAGGGCGTGGCCGACGCTGCTGTCTGCGCCGGGGTTTCGGACATATTGCAGGTCCGGCTGGATGGTGACGGGTCCGATCTTGTCGGAATAGGTGACTTCTATCGCGCTCTCCGCGCGCGTGAGGAGCTGACCTTCGTCCAGCGCGTTCGCGCGGAACTTGCCCGTGAGGAAAGCCTGGTTCACCCCGACCGAGAAGGCGCTGTCGGGGCGGCTTTCGAAAACGCGCTCGACCAGCAGACCAGCCTGCCAGCCGCCGCTGAAGGCCGTGGTGTCGCCATCGGAAAGACCCAGACGAGCAAAAGCGGTCGTCTTGCGTACCGCGTCCTCGCCTTCGCCCGTAAGCTGTCGCTCCAACAGGAGGTAGGCGCCTTGCGCCGTCCGAGAGGCTGGGAGACCGTCCGCGACGACGTCTCGAATATCCGGCTGCTTCTTGGTGTAGCGCCAAGCTCCGAAGGCGACCTTGCCACGCCCCCGCCAGCCCGCTTCGGCGATCGTCAGCAAGCCATTCTCGAACTCGGTGCAGACGCCGCCGGGATCGCCCAGAACACCGGAATGGGCGTTGATCGCCGCGGCCTGGACGTAGACGTGCTCGTTCGGCGTCCAGCTGCCGCGCACGGACAGGGCCGTCGATGGGAAGATGGAGGGGCCGTTCGGGCCGGTGGCCGCCAATTCCGAGCCGATGCCGAAAGCCGGCGCCAGCAGCAATCCCGCGCTGTCATTGGCGTAAAATTCGCTGTTGAGGTCGTAGAGGCCCACGAGCAACGAGCCCTTGTCGCCGAAGCTTTGCTCGACCCAGGCCTCGAACAGACGAGCTCTCTGGCGCGTCACTTCGATATTGTTGACGCCCTGCACCGTGCCGGCGTCATCGTTGGGCATGGCGCCGCTGTTGTTCAGCAAAAGCGCATGGGCCTTTGCGCCTTCCCAGCCAAACGCCTTGTCCAAGTCGATGTCGGCGCCGAATTGGAGATCGTCCAAGACGCGCCCCCGTTTGGCGAGACCTCCGCTAACCACGCCCGCGACATCGACAGTGTAACCGCCGCTGAGGGTGACGGCCTTGCTCGGGGTCTCGGCCGCGAACGCGCAAGCGCCCGCGAACGCGGCGCAAGCGGCGGAGAAGATCGCTCCGATCCGGAGCGCGATAGGGTGACGCTGATGCATTTGACCCTCGACGCCGATCTCGTGGACAGGCTCGAGAGGCTAGGCTTCGATGCCCACGATCCCGTTAACCAGGGCTGTGGCGCGTGGTCGCAGGTCACGGCGTCCAGAAGCTGAACCCGCGACGTACGAGGGCGCGGGCCTGAGTCTTCTCAGGCTCTCTCGAGAGTCACGCTTTCTGGGAGGTCCTTGGTGGAGCCGAGGGGAATCGAACCCCTGACCTCCTCATTGCGAACGAGGCGCTCTACCATCTGAGCTACGGCCCCAAGGAGCGGCGGAGATACGGCCCCTGAGCCGTCTCGTCAAGCGGGGTTGTAACAGCGCCTTGTCAGCATCGTTCCGGCGGGGCAAGAAGCTCAGGCGTCTAGACGGAAACCCCATGGCCCCGATCATCCATCTCGTCTTCTTCATCATCAACGCGCTGGTGGACCTCCTCTGGTGGGCCATCGTCATCTCGGCGATTCTGAGCTGGCTGTTCGCGTTCGAGGTCATCAACCGCCGCAACCAGTTCGTCTACAATGTCGCCACCGTTCTGGATCGCATCACCGACCCAGTCCTGCGTCCGTTCCGCCGGTTCATCCCGGCGATCGGCGGCGTCGATATCAGCCCGATCATCGTGCTTCTGCTGCTGCGCGGCGTTCAGCTGTTCATCCTGCCGGCGCTTGAAGCGGCCCTGATCGGTCCCTTTGGCTGAGATCCTGGCGATTCGGCTGACCCCGCGCGGCGGCCGCGATGCGGTGGAGGGCTGGGCGCTCGATCCCGAAGGCCGGCCCTATCTGAAGGTCCGGGTCGCCAGCCCGCCTGTCGATGGGGCCGCCAACGCGGCCCTGATCGCCTTCCTGGCCAAGTCACTGAAGATTCCGCGCTCAGCCGTCAGGCTCGCCTCAGGCGAAACGGCGCGGATCAAGCGCCTGGAAATCGACGACGTCGACCAGGCCGATTTCACCCGCGCCTTCGGGCCACGGCCATAGATACGCGGACGCACGATCGCCGCGCACCCAAGACGCGCCGACCCCGTTTTGGGTCAAGTCATTGATCAACCATATTTCTTTTCACACCCTCTTAGCCCTTCAGGCCTAAGCTCTCGCCGAGGCCTTCAGTCGGGCCCTCAGGGGAATGGCGCTGATGAGCGCGGCAATGGAGAGACGGCGGACCGCCCACGCGCTCGCTTCACGACGCGCGAACACCTCTCTGCGCCTGATCGCCGCCTTCGCGATCGCTCTGATCCTCGACGTCTTCATACATCTGCGTTGGGTATGGCTGTGGGCGGCGATCTACGCCTCCCTGCAGTTCGTGGAGCTCTGGGGCTGGAGGTGGGTCCGCGGGCGCTCGGAGCGGGCGCAGGCGCTGTGGCGACGTCTGACGATAACCGTCCTGCCCGTCCTGACCTCGACCGTCTTCGGCTTCCTCTCCTTGCCGCTGTTCGCGTCCCAGGCGCGTTTCGCTCCCACGTTGGGCGGCATGTTGCTGGCCGGGGCCCTGCTGAACGTGGTGGTGATCAACGGCAGCCAACGCGCGGCGATCATCTCGGCCTCGACCCCGTATGTCCTGTACCTCCTGATCGTTCCGCTTGTGGCCCGATCGGCCAATCCGGGGTCTCCCCTGGCCAACGCGCTCTGGTTCGGCGCCTTGCTGCTGATCGCGACCGTGACGATCGCGGCCCACACCCTGCATACCGCGCTGAGGGCCGAGGCCGAGGCCAAGGATGAGGCCGAACGGAGACGGCACGAAGCCGAGGAGGCCGTCGCCGCGAAGTCGGCCTTCGTGGCGATGATCAGTCACGAACTCCGCACACCGATCAGCGCCATCATGGCCGGCGCGACCCGCCTGCACAGTGAGGTTCCGGAGGCCAGTTCGAAAGTCCAGGCGCAGCTGATCGCCGACGCTGGCGGCCTGATGCGCGGCCTTCTGAACGACCTGCTGGACTTTTCGCGGCTGGAGGCCGGGCGGATGTCGGTCGAGAAGGCGCCCTTCAATCTGCGCCAGACGATCGCCGACACGGTGCGATTGTGGCGCCCCGAAGCGACCCGCAAAGGTCTGCGCCTGCGGGTCAAGGGCGCCGCTGCGCTGCCTCGCTGGGTCGCGGGCGACGCCATGCGTCTTCGGCAGGTCCTCAACAATCTGCTGTCGAACGCCCTGAAGTTCACCACGCGGGGCGAGATCACGGTCGCTCCGCGCGCCGAGATCGAAGGCTCCGTCGTCCTGCTGTCGATCGAGGTGATCGATACGGGTCCTGGCATACCCGAGGCCGCGCTTTCTCGGCTCTTTACGCCCTTCGAACAGCTCAGCGAAGCGATCGCCCGTCACCACGGAGGGTCTGGCCTTGGGCTCGTCATCAGCCGCGAGCTGGCGCGCCTGATGGGCGGCGATCTTTCCGCGAGCAGTCCGTCCGGCGGAGGCGCGCGCTTCACCATCACCGCCAGGCTTGAGATCGCCGAAGCGCCGGCGGATGCGCCGCAATCGCCGCTGATCGCGGACCTGCGGGTGCTGGTGGTGGACGACCATCTCGTCAATCGTCGCGCGCTTGAACTGGTGCTTGAGCCGCTTGGCGTCCGAGCGACGCTGGCGGAGTCCGCCGAACAGGCCCTGGAGCTGTTGCAGTCCGAGGTTTTCGACGTGGTTTTGATGGACGTCTACATGCCAGGCATGGACGGCCGCGCCGCCACTCAGCGCCTACGCGCAAGCGGCGGGCCGAACCAAGACGTGCCCGTGATCGCCGTCACCGCCTCGGCGAACCCCAAGGATTGGGAGACGTGCGCCGCCGCGGGGATGAACGATCACGTCTCCAAGCCGATCGATCCCTTCGAGCTCTATTCCGCCCTGGCCCGCGTGACGTCGGAAGGCGCTTCGGGATCGCGCCCGCCAGAAGCCGAGGCTCGATCCAGCGGTTAGGGGGCGGAGTCCCTGGAGGTCAGCGCGAGCCGGCTGGCCAGGCGATCAGCAAGGCCAGCCTCGTCCTTCAACTCACATTCCCAGATGGTCTCCACGGCCCAGCCTTCGGCGCCCAAGGCCGCCGCGGCCTTCTCGTCGCGCGCCGTGTTACGGGCGACCTTGGCCAGCCAGTAGTCGCGATTGGCCTTGGGGACACGAGCGCCCCGCGCGCAGTCGTGGCCGTGCCAGAAGCAGCCGTGGACGAAGATGGCCAGCTTGCGACCCGGCAGGACGATGTCGGGACTGCCGGGCAGGTCCTTCCGATGCAGACGATAGCGGGCGCCCAGGCGGGTGAGCATCCGGCGCACCGCCATTTCCGGCGATGTGTCCTTACTCCCGACCCGCGCCATGACGGCGGAGCGCTTTTCCTTGTCGTAGACGTCGGTCAAGCGCCCGCCGGCTCCTAGAGCCCGTCGAACAGCGCGGTCGACAGGTAGCGTTCGGCGAAGCTGGGAATGATCGTGACGATCGTCTTGCCCTTGTACTCGTCGCGCAAGGCCAGATCGAACGCCGCCACCAGCGCCGCGCCCGAGCTGATGCCGACAGGCAGACCTTCGACGGCCGCCGCGCGGCGGGCCATGGCGAAGGCGTCGTCATTGCTGACCTGGACGATGTCGTCGATCACGCCGCGATCCAGCACGCCCGGCACGAAGCCCGCGCCAATGCCCTGGATCTTGTGTGGGCCCGGCGCGCCGCCCGACAGCACCGGCGAGGCCTCAGGTTCGACCGCCACCATCTTCAGCGACGGCTTGCGGGCCTTCAGCACTTGGCCGACGCCAGTGATGGTGCCGCCCGTGCCGACTCCCGAGACCACCGCGTCCACCGCCCCGGCGGTGTCGTTCCAGATCTCTTCGGCCGTCGAAACCCGGTGGATCAGCGGATTGGCGCTGTTTTCGAACTGCTGGGGCATGACCGCGCCGGGCGTGGCTTCGATGAGTTCCTGGGCCCGGGCGACCGCGCCGCGCATGCCCTTCTCGGCCGGAGTCAGCTCCAGCTTGGCGCCCAGCAGCAGCAGCATCTTGCGGCGCTCGATCGACATGCTTTCCGGCATGACGAGCGTCAGCTTGTAGCCCTTGGCCGCCGCCACGAAGGCCAGGGCGATGCCGGTATTGCCGCTGGTGGGTTCGACGATCGTGGAGCCGGGCTTCAGGATGCCCTGGGCCTCGAGCGACTCGATCATCGAGACGCCGATCCGGTCCTTGACCGAGGAGATCGGGTTGAAGAATTCCAGCTTGGCGAGGACTTCGCCCTTGGGCTTCAGCTCGGCCGACAGACGGGGCAGGCGCACGAGCGGCGTGTCGCCGATCGTATCGATGATCGAGTCGTAGACCTTGCCGCGCCCCGCGCGCTTGAAGCGGGCGGCGTCATAGAGGGAGGAAGCGTCGTCCATCGGAACACCTCGGAGACTTGGGTTGCGGGAAGCGGCGCACCCTAGCCCCCTATCCCCCGACTGTCAGGAGGTCATTCGGCGGCAAGGCTTGCAGTTTTGCTATAGACGAGCGGCTCCAGAAGCGTTTCGGCGAGCCACCGCACCGCCGGAACCGCGACCCCGTCGCCGACCACCTGCAGGCCCGATGTCTGTGACGCCGGGAGCTGGTAGCTGTCGGGCAAGCCCATCAGGCGAGCGCCTTCGCGCGGGGTCAGGAGACGCGACCGGACCCGGCCTTCGTCGATCACCAGCAAGGTCTGCCGGGACGAACCGCCCCGCGGCGTGCGCAGGCATCCGGCCAGGCCATCGAACCGCACCTCGGCGCGCTGCTGGCCGCCGCGCATCCGCCTAAAGACCGCGCCCACCGAACGACCGCCCGCCTGGATCCTCGCCTCGACCGCCTGGCGATGCGACAAGGCCATCAGAGCCAGCAAGGCCTCGGTCCGTTCCGGCGGATTCCAGGTCACGGCGGTGTCAGGCTCCAGCATGGCCGCAAGATCGGTGTTGCGCGCCGGAGGCGAAGGAACGCCCCACCAGATCCAGTGCGCCTTCAGATCTTCGGGCAGCCGCGCGGCCGCTTCTCGGATGGCGCGGCTGTGGAAGCCGCTCGCGCCCTCCAGCCCCGCCGTCGGCAGGCGCGTGGCGATCACGAAAACCCGAGGGCGCGACTGGGGGACGAAGGCCGACGCGTCGATCTCGACCGCGCCAAAGCGATAGCCTTCCTGGCTCAGCGCGCCGCACAGGGCGTTGAAGTCATCGCCGTGATGCGAGGTCAGAAGTCCGACGACGTTCTCGATGACGATCACGGGCGGCGCCCGCTCCTCGGCCGACATCGCCTTCATCAAGGTCCAGAAACCGAAGAAGGCCGAGGACTTGCCGCCGGCGAGGCCCGCCCGGGCGCCGGCGAGGCTGAAGTCCTGGCAAGGGCTGGAGGCCCAAGCCAGATCCGCCGTCGGCAAGGTCTCGGCGGAGAGCGCGAAGACGTCACCTTGCTGGAAATGCCCCTCGTCGGCGCCGAAGTTGGCGCGGTAGGTCGCGGCCTTCACCGGATCGAAGTCGTTGGCGAAAGCGCAGGTCCAGCCATTCCCCAGGCCGATGCGGGCCATGCCGCCGCCAGCGAAGAACTCCAGAAAGGTGGGGCGCGGGTTTCGATTCATCGTCAGGGAGTCTAGCCTCACAAGGCCCGAAGGGGGATAGCCAAGACATGCGCGCCGCCGCCCCTATCATCGCCGCCCTGTTGATAACCGCGTGTGGGCCCTCGCCCATGGGATCCCCAGCGACGCAAGCCCCGCCCGCGGACGCCCCGACCGCCGTCGCCCCGGACTATGCTGGCGACTTCGACGCCTTGGGGACCGAGCCGTTCTGGAGCGTGAAGGTCCGAAGCGCGGGCTTGATCGTTTCGCGGCCTGATCACCAAGACATCGCCACGACCGGAACGACGCTGGAGGTGATGGGCGAAGAGGCCTTGTTCCGCGCCCGGACAGACGGGCAAGACTTCAGCCTGCGCCTGACGCCGGGAGAATGCTCCGACGGCATGTCCGACCGGCGTTACGACTACCTCGCCGAGGCCCGGATAGACGGTCTAATCCTGAAAGGCTGCGCGTCGCGGCCGCGGGACCTGGCGACCCAGCCCAGGCCCTAGTCGCCCTTGGGGCCCCTATAGTCGGCGCCATACACCGCCGCGCGCAGATCGCGGTGCAAGGTGGCGTCGAAGGGATAGGTCTGCACGAAGAAGACGGCGGTCAACCTGTTGACTGGATCGACCCAGAACAGCGTGCTGTCACGCCCATCCCAGAAGAATTCCCCCACCGCGCCACGGCTTTCCTCGGGCGTCTGCGGTTGCTTCACACGCACGGCGAAGTCGAAGCCGAATCCGACCGAGCCCTTGCTGGGCAGCCACCACCGGTCGGTGACGCGCGGATCCAGATGGTCCGTCGCCATCAGGCGCACGGTCGAGGGGTTGAGGATCCTCACGCCATCCAGAGAACCTTCGCCCAGCAGCATGCGCGAGAAGCGCGCATAGTCGTCGATCGAGGCGACAAGCCCCGCTCCGCCCATCGTCATGCGACGCGCGGGGTCGAAGTTCATCCGCCGGGTTTCGACGGGACTTTCCTTGGCGAGCTTGCCGTCGGCCCCTTTGTTGTAGACGGCGGCCAGACGCGGGAAGACGGACTCCGGCTGCGTCCAGGCGGTCTCCTTCATGCCCAGCGGATCGAGAATGTGCGCCTTCGCATAGGCCTCGAACGGCTGGCCGGAGAGTTTCTCGACGAGCAGCGCCTGGACATCCACGGCGGCGCTGTAGCTCCAACGCTCGCCCGGATCGTAGAGCAGCGGAACCTTGGCGAGACGGCGGCCGAACTCGCTCAGGTCATTCTGAAGGCTCAAGGGATCGGCGGCCTTGAAAGCCGCGTCGGCCGCCGTGTCACGCATGCCGTACGAGAAGCCGGCCGTATGGCGCAGAATGTCCCGGATGAGGATCGGCCGCGCCGGCGGGCGCACGCCGCCCTGGCCGTCGAGCACCTTGATGTCCGCGAATTCGGGAAGATAGCGCGACAGCGGGTCGTCCAGGCCGAACTTGCCCTGCTCCCACAGCTGCATCAGAGCCACGCCCGTGACCGGCTTGGTCATCGAGAAGATCTGCACCAGCGTATCGCGGCGCATCGGCTTGCCCGCCTCGCGGTCGGCCATGCCCGCGGTTCCGAAATAGCGCTCGCGGCCGCCCTGCCAGACCAGGGCTGAAACGCCCACGGCTCTTCCGCTCTCGATCATGGCCTTGAGCGCGGCGTCGATGCGCGCCCTGTCGATCGTCACCGCGGAGGTCTGGGCCGCCGCCGGAGCCTGGCGCGCCAAGGCCGGCGCCGCCGGAGCGGCCAGCAAGGCGGCCGCCATGGCGACATGGATCATCTTTCTGGACACGAGACCTCCCGGCGGACCTTGTTATCGGCGCGGACTGTCGCCGACGCCGAAGCCGTTTTCCAGCGGGTCGAGGTCGTAGATGCGGGGATCAGCCTTGAGAGGCGATCATCTTCAGATACGCGCCGTAGGGCGAATTCTTCAGGTCATGGGCCAGGCCCAGCAATTGTTCGCTCGAAATCCAGCCGTTCTGGTGCGCGACCTCTTCAACGCATCCGATCTTCAGGCCCTGGCGGTGCTCCAAGGTGCGGACGAACTCCGAGGCCTCCAGCAGGCTGTCATGGGTGCCCGTGTCGAGCCAGGCGAAGCCGCGCCCCATGCGTTCGACCGACAGGTCGCCGGCCTCCAGATAGAGGCGATTGATGTCGGTGATCTCGAGCTCGCCCCGCGCGGAGGGCTTCAGGTCGCGCGCGAAGTCCACGACGCGGTTGTCGTACATGTAGAGGCCGGTGACCGCCCAGTTCGAGCGCGGCGTCTGGGGCTTTTCCTCGATAGAGATCGCCTTGCCTTCGGAATCGAACTCGACGACGCCGTAGCGTTGCGGGTCGTTGACGAAATAGGCGAAGACGCTGGCGCCCGTCTTCGAGCGCTCTTTGGCGCCCTGCAGGATCCGGCCCAGGCCCGCGCCGTAGAACAGGTTGTCGCCCAGCACGAGGACGCTCGGCTCGTTGCCGACGAAATCAGCGCCAATGCGGTAGGCTTCGGCCAACCCATTGGGGTTCGCCTGCTCGGCGTAACTGATGTTGATCCCCCACCGGGCGCCGTCGCCCAGCAATCCTTCGAACAGGGGTAGGTCGCGCGGGGTCGAGATGATCAGGACGTCGCGTACGCCGGCCATCATCAGGACCGACAACGGATAGTAGATCATCGGCTTGTCGAAGACCGGCAGCAGTTGCTTGCTGATCGCCAAGGTCACCGGGTGAAGGCGCGTGCCCGACCCGCCGGCGAGGATGATACCCTTCATTACGTCTTCTTCTTCAGTCCTGACGGTCGAACCTAGAGCGGAATTCCGCGAAACGTGAACCCTTTCGCGCGGAGGCCGGTGGTTCAACGTGATGATCGTGGAGGATTTGAGGCGCGGTTCAGATGCGCCCCTTGGCGCGGAGATAGCGGTCGAGCGCGTCTGTCCAGTGCGGCGTCGAACGGCCGATGGCCGTGCTCAACTTGGCGTTGGAGAGCGCGCTGTAGGGCGGTCGCCTGGCCGGCGTGGGGAAATCGCTCGTCGGGATGGGCGCGACCTCAGCGGCGATCCCCGCCCGCTCGATGATCCGCGCGGCGAAATCCCACCAGCTGGCGGCGCCGGAATTGACGACGTGGTAGTCGCCGGCGGGCGCTTCGGCGGCGATCAGGTCCAAGATCGCCTCGCCGGCGTCCCACGAGCCGGTCGGCGACATCATCTGGTCGGCAACGACGGTCAGGCGACCCCGCTCCTGGCCCAGCCTCAGCATGGTCTCGACGAAGTTGCCGCCCTTGCCGCTGGCGCCGGCCACGCCGAACAGCGAGGCCACGCGGGCGACGATCACGTCGTCGTGCTCCAGGCGCGCGAGGTCCTCTCCAAGCGCCTTGGTCGCGCCGTACACATTGACCGGGGCGCGGCCGATCTCTTCGGACAGGGGCTCGCGCTGGGCTTGTCCGCCATAGACGTAGTCGGTCGAGACCTGCACGAGCCGCGCGCCCCGGGCGGCGCAGGCCCTGGCCAAGCGGCCCGCGAAGTGAGCGTTGATCGCAACGGCGGGCGCCGGATCCTTCTCGCAGTCGTCGACGCGGGTGACGGCGACGCAATTGATGGCGACGTCGAACGCTAGGCCATCGAAGCTTGGAGTCGGATCGCTCGCGTCGAGCTGAGCGCGCGTCACCGGCACGAGATCGAGACCCCGCTGCGCCGCCAGCGTAGAGATGTCCGAACCGAGCTGGCCGTTGGCCCCGAACAGGGCGATGCGCGGGCCGGCCATCAGGCGGTCTTCAGGCCCAGGCGCTGGCCGGCGTAGCGTTCGCGCAGCGGCGCCCACCAGGCCTCGTTGTCGAGGTACCACTGGACCGTCTTGCGCAGGCCGGTCTCGAAGGTCTCCTGGGCCTTCCAGCCCAGCTCGGCCTCCAACTTGGTGGCGTCGATGGCGTAGCGGGCGTCGTGGCCCGGCCGGTCGGCGACGAAGGTGATCAGCTCGCGGCGCGTGCGGCCCTGCAGAGGGCGCAGTTCGTCCAGCACGTCGCAGATCGCCTCGACCACCTGCAGGTTGGTGCGCTCGTTGCGGCCGCCGACATTGTAGCTTTCGCCGGGAACGCCCCTGGTCGCGATCAGATGCAGGGCCCGGGCGTGGTCCTCCACGTGCAGCCAGTCGCGGACGTTGTCGCCCTTGCCGTAGACGGGCAGCGGCTTGCCCTCCAAGGCGTTCAGCGTGACCAGCGGGATCAGCTTCTCGGGGAAGTGATAGGGCCCGTAGTTGTTCGAGCAGTTCGAGACCACCACCGGCAGGCCGTAGGTGTGATGCCAGGCGCGGGCCAGATGATCGGACGAGGCCTTCGAGGCCGAATAGGGCGAGCGCGGGTCGTAGGGCGTCGTCTCGCTGAATAGGCCCTCGGGGCCGAGGCTGCCGAACACCTCATCGGTCGAGATGTGATGGAAGCGGAAGGCCTCTTTCTCAGCGCCTTCCAGGGCGCGCCAATGCTCAAGCGCCGCCTGAAGCATGACGTATGTGCCGACGATGTTGGTCTGGATGAACTCGCCGGGCCCGGTGATCGAGCGGTCGACGTGACTCTCAGCGGCCAGGTGCATGATGACGTTTGGGCGGAACGCCTGGATCGCGCGCGACACAGCTTCGGCGTTGGCGACGTCGCCCTGGACGAACTGGTAGTCGGCCTTGCCTTCCAGCATGGCCAGGCTGGCGGGCGAGGCGGCGTAGGTCAGCTTGTCGAAGTTGAGGATCGCGACATCGTTCTGGCCGGCGAGGTGACGGCACACGGCCGAGCCGATGAAGCCGGACCCGCCGGTCACCATCACACGGAGATTCTGTTGCGGCATGCGCTGGAAGCCTCGGCCTTCGAAGTGGAAGCCCCGTACTCCAGTTTTTAGTGTACTTGCAACTGTCGAGGCCGACGGGAGGCGCTAGTCCGTGAAGACGACCGTCTTGCGGCCGTTCAGCAAAACGCGGTCTTCGAGGCGGTAGCGCAAGGCCCGCGCCAGCACGCGGCGTTCGATATCGCGGCCCTTGCGGACCAAGTCTTCGGGCGTATCGCGGTGGCTGATGCGCTCGACGTCCTGCTCGATGATCGGCCCTTCGTCGAGGTCGCCGGTGACATAGTGGGCGCTGGCCCCGATCAGCTTCACGCCCCGCGCGTGGGCCTGATGATAGGGCTTGGCGCCCTTGAAGCCCGGCAGGAACGAGTGGTGGATATTGATGCATCGGCCCTGCAGCTTGGCCGACAGGCCGTCAGACAGAACCTGCATGTAGCGCGCCAGCACGACGATTTCGGTCTGGGTTTCCTGGATGAGCTTCCAGAGTTCTGCCTCCTGCTCGAACTTGGTCTCCTTGGTCACCGGCAGATGATGGAAGGGCAGGTCCGACAGGTCGATGTGAGCGTAGGTCTCGGCGGGGTGGTTGGACACCACGCCGGTGATGTCCATCGGCAGCTCGCCGATGCGCCAACGGTAGACAAGGTCGGCGAGGCAGTGGTCGAACTTGCTGGCCAGCAGCAGCACGCGATAGCGCTCGGCGCGGTCACGCAGGGTCCACTTCATGGCCAGGGTGGAGGCGAGCGTCCCGAACGCATCACGGAGCGCCGCGCGATCGGCGCCGTCGGCGTCGAACACCACGCGCATGAAGAACTGACCGGTCTCTTGGTCGTCGAACTGCTGGGCGTCCAGGATGTTGCAGCCGCGCTCGTAGAGGAAAGCGGACACCTTGGCGACGATGCCACGCTGGTCGGGGCAGGAGAGGGTCAGGATCATGGTTCGCTCCCTCTAGAGAACCGCGACCGTCAAGAAAAGCCCGCAGTCACGACGCCAGAGCATGAAATCGCTCGCCATAGCGCCCGGCTGGCGGGCGGCGCGCACGCTCATGCCCCTCCAAAGACCAATGAATGGCGACAGGGCCGAGTCGGGTAGGCGTCGCGGGGGGAACGGGTCTAGGCTCGCCCCCATGATCTCCTCTTCCGAAGTCCTATCCGACCGCGCGATCGAGATTCTGGCCCAGTTGGTGGCCTTCGACACCACCTCGCGGCGCTCCAATCTTGAGCTGATCCAGTGGGTCGAGGCCTACCTCGCCGATCTGGGCGTGCCCTCGCGGCGCGTGCCAAGCGCCGATGGGATGAAGTCGAACCTGATGGCCATGATCGGCCCGGCCGTCGAGGGCGGGATCGTGCTGTCCGGTCACACCGACGTCGTGCCGGTCGACGGTCAGCCCTGGTCCAGCGATCCCTGGACGCTGACCGAGCGCGACGGACGCCTCTACGGCCGCGGGACCTGCGACATGAAGGGGTTCCTGGCGCTCGCGCTGGCGGCCGCGCCCGATCTCGCCAAGGCTACGCTGAGCAAACCGGTGCATCTCGCCTTCTCCTATGACGAGGAAGTCGGCTGCCTCGGGGCGCCGGACATGATCGATGTTATCGCTCGGGACGTTCCCCGCCCGGCGCTCGTCGTGGTCGGCGAACCAACGGACATGGTCGCCGTACGGGCCCACAAGGGCATCGCCAGCTTCATCGTCACCGTCACCGGCCGCGAGGCCCACTCCAGCCTGACGCACCTCGGCGTCTCGGCGAACATGGCCGCCATCAAGCTGATGGGCATGCTGGTCGAGCTCTCCGAGCGTCTGGAACGCGAGGCTGATCCCAATTCGCCGTTCACGCCCAAGGGCGCGACGCTGACGATCGGCCAGGTCCATGGCGGCACGGCCGTCAATATCCTGGCGCGGGAGTGCGTCTTCGTCTTCGACCTGCGTACGCCGGCGGGCACGGACCCCGAGGCCTTGCTGGCCGACTTCTTCAAAGCCGCACAGGCCATGGACGCCGAGATCAAGGCCAAGGCGCCCGAGGGCGGCGTGAAGATCGAGCGCCGCTCGCTGACCCCGGCCTTCGCGCCGGAAGAGGACGGTGTCGCCGAGGCCTTCGCTCGCAAGCTGGCCGGCGATAACGGCCCCGCGCGCGCGCCGTGCCCTACGCCGCCGAGGCCGGGCAGTTCCAAGGCGCGGGCTTTTCGACCGTGATCTGCGGCCCCGGCTCGATTGATCAGGCTCACCAGCCGGACGAATATGTCGAGATCAGCCAGATGCAGCGCGGCGCGGCCTTCATGCGGCGGCTGATCGAAGACCTTTCCGTTTAAGGGCCCTTTTTAGAGTCCTCTGGCCTTTCGGATCACAAACCGCCGGCCGACGAAGGCCGCCGGATCGATCGACATGACCCGCAGGATCGCAGTCGGAGACGCTTTCCGTTTGGCCTGGATCGCGCGGCGATCAGCCATGACGGCGTCGAGATCGTCACGCTTCAACGCCGCCTTGATCCCACGGACCGCCGGCCCGACGTCGCCGCGCCGCCAATGCAGCAGCAGAAGTCCCGCCGTCACCGCCACGTGCAACGGCAGGGTGACCGGGAACAGCCAGCCCGGCGTGTTCTTCAGGAAGGTCCAGACGCGATTGCGCGAGCCGTGAAAGATGGCGAAGTCGGACCGGACGCCCGTGCTGGCCGAGCCGACGTGGGCCACTCGGGCTTTCGGTAGAAGCAGCGTGGGCTCGCCTAGAAGCCGCAGGCGATAGCCCAGGTCGACGTCCTCGCAGTAGCAGAAGTAGCGCTCGTCGAAGCCGCCAACGTCCAGGAACAGCTGGCGATCGATCAGCATCGCCGCGCCGCAGGCCGAGAACACCTCGCCCTCCGGCAAGGCGGCCGGCGCCTTGCGGCCATAGCCGCCCCGGAATGGAATCCCCGCGCTGGTCAGGTTGTCGCCGGCGCCGTCCAGCAGGCCGGGCCGGTCGGCGGACAGCTGCAGCGAGGCGAAACTCTTCACCGCCGGATGGCGACCGACGCCGGCCATCAGCTCCGCCAGCCAGTCGGGTTCGGGATAGGCGTCCGGGTTCAGCAGGACCAGCCACCGCCCCCCGGCCCGACGGGCCGCGAGATTGTTGCCAACCGCGAAACCGAGATTGGCGCCCGCCTCGACGAAATCGACCCACGGATAGGCCTTCGCCGCCGCCTGCGGCGCGCCGTCGGTGGAGGCGTTGTCGATCAGGATCGTCTCGAAATCGCGGAAGGTCTGGCTTTCCAGTCGCGACAGGCACTCGGCCAGGGTAGGGCCGCTCTGGTAGGAGACGATCACCACGGTCACCGCCGGGGCCTTGTCTTCGGTCGTTTCAGGCGGCATCGGTGGCCGATCGTTTCTCAAATCAAAGTACGCGTCATGAAGATCACGCCGCTGGCGATCCCCGAAGTGCTGCTTATCACGCCCGCGCGCCATGGCGATGAGCGCGGCTGGTTTTCCGAGACTTTCCGCCAGTCCGCGCTGGAGGAAGCCGGTTTCAAGGCGGCCTTCGTCCAGGACAACCATGTCCGCTCGACGACGCGCGGCATCCAGCGCGGTCTCCATTACCAGAAGCCGCCGCACGCCCAGGACAAGCTGCTACGCTGCGTGGTCGGCGCGATCTTCGACGTGGCGGTCGACATCCGAAAAGGGTCGCCGACCTATGGCCAGTGGGTGGGCGCGGAGCTCTCGGCCGAGAACCGCCAGCAGTTGCTGGTGCCCAAGGGCTTCGCCCACGGCTACGTCACCCTGACCGACGCCTGCGAGGTGCTCTACAAAGTCACCGACTACTACGCGCCCCAGGCCGAAGGCGCGGTGCGCTGGAGCGATCCGGCGGTCGGAATCGACTGGCCGATCCCGGCTTCGGAGATTACGGCCAACGACCGCGACAACGCCGCGCCGCTGCTGGCCGAGATCGACTCACCGTTCGTCTACGAGGACTGAAGATGCAGGATTTCACCGACTTCTTCTGGACCTCGCCCGAGGGTCTGCCGCTGCACGCCCGAGACTATGCGCCTCGCGAAAAGGCCCAGAAGCTTCCGGTGATCTGCATCCACGGCCTCACGCGCAACGCCCGCGATTTCGAGGACCTGGCCCCGCGCCTCGCCGCAGAGGGGCGGCGCGTGCTGGCCGTCGACGTGCGCGGTCGCGGCCTCTCGGCCCGCGATCCCAACCCGATGAACTATCATCCAGGAACCTATGCGGCCGATATCCTGGCCCTGCTCGAGGCGGCGAAGATCGAGAAGGCGGTGTTCATCGGCACCAGCATGGGCGGGCTGATCACCATGGTGCTCACGTCGATCATGCCCGAGGCGATCGCCGCGGCGGTGCTGAATGACGTGGGCCCCGAGTTGTCGCCCATCGGCCTGGCCCGCATCGCCGGCTATGCGGGTCTGGCGAGCCGGTTCGAGACCTGGGACGAGGCCGTCGCCTACGCCAGGGCGATCAACGAGGCCGCTTTCCCTGGCTACGGCCCCGATGACTGGGACGTCTTCGCCCGCCGGCTGTTCGACGAGAAGGACGGCGCTTTCGTTCTCGCCTACGATCCCGACATCTCCGCGCCGATCAAGGCGGCCGCGGAGGCCGCGGCCAAGACCCAGGCCGAAGGTGGCCAGGCGCTGGCCCCGCCGGACATGTACCCCCTGTTCCGGGCTCTGGCGAAGGACCGTCCGCTGCTGTTGGTGCGAGGCGGAATTTCGGACCTGATCGACCCCGCCATCGCCGAGCGCATGCGCGCCGCCGCGCCCCACATGGCCTATGCGGAGGTCCCCGGCGTCGGCCACGCGCCGATGCTGACCGAGCCGGAAGCCTGGGCGGCGATAGAAAAGCTCCTCGAAACGGCGTCCTAAAGGGGTGGGCCCGGATGGCTTGGCCGTGTTAGAGCCCCCGCCACGGCCCGTTCTTCGCCGCGACAGAGTGCTGACCCGATGACCCTCGACCTTGCCGCCATCCAAGCCGCCGCCGGCCGCCTGAAGGGCCAGATCGAGCGTACGCCCTGCCGTCACTCCAAGACCCTCTCGAAGATCACCGGCGCCGAGGTGTGGGTGAAGTTCGAGAACCTGCAATTCACCGCCGCCTACAAGGAGCGCGGCGCGCTGAACAAGCTGATGCTGCTGTCGGAGGCCGAAAAGGCCCAGGGCGTCATCGCCGCCAGCGCCGGCAACCATGCGCAGGGCCTCGCCTATCACGGCGCACGCCTGGGCGTTCCCGTCACCATCGTCATGCCCAAGACCACGCCCTTCGTGAAGGTGCAGCACACCCGCGACTTCGGCGCGACCGTGGTCATCGAGGGCGAGACCTATGACGACGCCAACGCCCACGCCCGCAAACTTTGCGCGGAACAAGGCCTGACCTTCGTCCATCCGTTCGACGACTACGACATCATGGCTGGCCAAGGCACGATCGCCCTGGAAATGCTGGAAGACGCGCCGGACCTGGAGATCCTGCCGGTGCCCATCGGCGGCGGCGGCCTCATCAGCGGCGTGGCGACGGCGGCCAAGGCGCTCAAGCCCGACATCCGGATCATCGGCTGCGAGCCCGCCATGTATCCGTCTTTCACCGCCCGGATGCGCGGCGTGGCGGCTCACTGCGGCGGCCAGACCATCGCCGAGGGCGTGGCGGTCAAGCAGGTCGGCGACCTGACCTACGGTGTCGTGCGTCCGCTGATCGACGACGTGTTGCTGTTGGAAGAGCCGCACCTGGAGCAGGCCGTCTCTCTGTACTGCAACGTCGAGAAGACGATCGCGGAAGGCGCCGGCGCGGCCTCGCTGGCCGCCCTGCTGGCCTATCCGGAGCGCTTCCGGGGCAAGAAGTGCGGCCTGATCCTGTGCGGCGGCAATATCGACACCCGCCTCCTGGCCTCGGTGCTGACCCGCGAGCTGGTGCGCGCCCAGCGCCTGGCCTCCCTGCGGATCATCGGCGACGACCGCCCGGGCCTGCTGTCGACCGTGGCCAGCGTGATCGGCGCGATGGGCGCCAACATCATCGAGGTGAACCACAACCGCCTGGCGTTGGACGTCCCGGCCAAGGGTGCGGAGTTCGACATCACGATCGAAACCCGCGACGCCCAGCACACCCAGGAGGTGATGGACGCTCTGCGCGAGAGCGGCTACCCGCCCCGCGCCGTCTAGGGCCGTCTAGAACCTATTCCTTGGGCTTGCCCGGACCGATCCGGTTCACGTCCAGCAGCTCGATCCGGAAGATCATCACGCTGTTGCCGGGGATCGGGCCCTTATCCTGCGCGCCATACCCCAGCGCCGGCGGCACGTAGAGAACCCATTCGTCGCCCGCCTTCATGCGCTGGAGGGCGATGACCCAAGCCGGCACCAGACCGTCCAACGGAAACACCGCCGGCACGCCGCGCTCGTAGCTGCTGTCGAACACCGTGCCGTCCAACAGCTTGCCTTCGTAGTGGACCTTCACCTCGTCGGCGGTCGTGGGATGCATGCCGCCCGGCGGCCCCTCGCGCACCACCTTGTACTGCAGCCCCTGGGGCAGCGTGACGACGCCAGGCTCCTTGGCGTTCTTGGCCATGAAGGCGTCGGCGGCGGCGAGGTTCTCCTGCGCCTGCTTGCTGGGCCCGCAGGCGGCAAGCGTCAGGCTGGCGGCGGCGAAGGTAAGAAGCAGGGAACGACGGAGCATGGAGACCCTCAGGCGAAGCTGGCCATCCAGCTAGCATGGACAGCGCGGTATTCCACCTCCAACCCGATATGCCAACGATTTCACGGAACAGTGGTGGCTTTCCGTCGCCCTCTTTCCTAGAAACGGCGTCCCAACACTAGACGAGCCGCTCATGAAACCCGTTCGTAAAGCCGTCCTTCCCGTCGCTGGCCTGGGCACCCGCGTTCTTCCCGGCACCAAGACCACGCCGAAGGAGCTTCTGAACGTCGTCGACCGGCCGATCCTCTCCTACATCGTCGAGGAAGGCCGCAAGGCCGGCATCGAGCACTTCGTCTTCGTCACCGGCCGCTCGAAGGGCGCGATCGAGGACTATTTCGACCACCAGGTCGAGCTCGAAGCCCAGCTCGAGGCCAAGGGCAAGACCGACATCCTCAACCAGCTGCGCGCCGAACTGCCCAAGCCGGGCGAGATGAGCTTCGTGCGCCAAATGGCCCCGCTGGGCCTGGGCCACGCCGTCTGGTGCGCCCGTGACATCATCGGCGACGAGCCGTTCGCCGTCATGCTGCCCGACGTCATTGTTGACGCCGAGCCGTCGGCGCTGAACCAGCTGATCGAGGTCTACAACAAGGTCGGCGGCGGTAACGTCGTCGGCGTCGAGGAAGTCCCCGCCAGCGAGACCCACAAGTACGGCATCGTCGCGCCGGGCAAGGTCGACGGCCGTGTCGCCACCATGACCGGAATGGTCGAGAAGCCTCCGCAAGGCACGGCCCCCTCGAACTGGTCGATCGCCGGCCGTTACATCCTGCAGCCCGAGATCTTCGGCCTGCTGGCGAGCCAGGAGAAGGGCGCGGGCAACGAGATCCAGCTGACGGACTCGATGGCCAAGCTGATGCAGCAGCAAGCCTTCCACGCCTATGTCTATGACGGCGTCACCCACGACTGCGGCGACAAGATCGGCCTGCTGCGCGCCAATGTCGCCCTGGCCCTGAAGCGTCCGGATCTCGGCGCGGCCGCGCGCTCGGCGATCGAGGCGGCCCTGAAGGCCTAGAATAAATCCTCCCCCCAGCGCGGGAGGCGGCCGAAGGCCGGAGGGGGAAGTCCGGGCTATCCAGCTTCTTCCCCCTCCGTCGCCTACGGCGACACCTCCCCCGCTAGGGGGAGGATTGCCCATTCGGCCAGAACCTCCGGGTCGACCTCGGCGTTTCGTAGCGCCGCCGCCGCGTCTCCCAAGAGCCGGCGCGCGGCCCAGACCGCCGCCCCGCGCACCACGGGCGCCGGGTCCGTGAGCAAAGGCTCGACCACCGCCACCAGGCTGGTGTCGCCGCTGTTGCCGATCGCGTAGAGTACGTTGCGCACGAACCGGTCGCGGCCGATCCGCTTGATCGGGTTTTTCGAGAACAGCGCCCGGAATTCGGCGTCGTCCAATCGGGCAAGTTCGGCCAGGGACGGCTGCCTCAAAGCTTCTCGCGCCTGCAGCTTCGCCTCGCTCGATAGCGACGCGAACTTATTCCACGGGCAGACCGCCAGGCAGTCGTCGCAGCCGTAAATCCGGTTGCCGAGAGCCGGCCTGAACTCGGCTGGAATCGGACCCGAAAGCTCGATCGTCAGGTACGAGATGCACCGCCGCGCATCCAGTTGGCGCGGCGCCGGGAAGGCGTTGGTCGGACAGATGTCGAGGCACGCGCTGCACCGGCCGCAGTGGTCGGTCTCTGGCGGGTCCGGCGGCAGATTCAAGGTGGTCAGCACACTGCCCAGGAACAGCCAGGAGCCGAACTCCCGGGAGACGAGGTTGGTGTGCTTGCCTTGCCAGCCGAGCCCCGCCCGTTGGGCCAGCGGCTTTTCCATCAGCGGCGCGGTGTCGACGAAGACCTTTACGTCCTGGCCGAACCGGCGGTGCATCCAGCCGGCCAGCACTTTCAGCCGCTTCTTGATGACGTCGTGATAGTCGTCGCCCTGGGCATAGACCGAGATCGCGGCCCGATCGGTTTGGGCTAGCTGCTCCAGCGGGTCGATGTCGGGACCGTAGTTGACGCCCAGCACCACGGCCGACTTCGCCTCGGTCCACATGGCGGTCGGATGCGAACGCCGCTCGAGCGTCTCCTCCATCCAGCCCATGGCGCCGTGGCGGTCCGCCTCGACGAATTCACGCAGCCATTCGCCGTTCGGCCAGGCGGCCGCCGCGTCGGCGAAGCCGCAGGTCGAGAACCCCAGCGCGAGGGCCTCGGCGCGGATCTCGTCCTTGATCGCGTCTGGAGAAAGCTCAGAAGTCGAGGTCGTCATAGTGCGCGGCCGGCGCGAGGCCGGGCCAGCGATCGGCCAGGATGGGCCGGAAGGCCGGCCTCGACTTGAGCTTCATGTACCAGGTCTTAGCCGCCTGGAAGTCCTTCCAAGGCACATCGCCGAAATAGTCGATCACCGAAAGGTGCGCAGCGGCGGCGAAGTCGGCCAGGCTCATCCGTCGACCGGCCAGCCAGTCGCGGGTCTGCAGCAGGCTCTCGATGTAGCCGAGGTGCATGCGCAGCGCCTCGCGACCTTGGCGCAGGGCGGCCAGGTCCGGCGCGCCCATGCGCAGCAGCCGCTTCTCCATCTTCTCGTGCAGGAGGAAGCCGTTGACCTCGTTGTCGAACTTGCGGTCGAACCACTGCAGCAGCCGGCGCGCCTCGGCCCGCTCGGCCGGGTCGCGGCCCAGCAGCGGCGGCTCCGGTTCGGTCTCCTCGATGTGTTCCAGGATCGCGCGGGTCTCGCAGGCGGTCACGGTGCGCTGGTTGCGTGTCTCGACCAGCACCGGCGGCAGGCCCGACGGATTGAGCGCCGAGAACTCGGGCGGCATCTCCCAGTAACGGACCTGGACCTCGACGAACGGCAGCCGCTTCTCGCCCAACGCCAGGCGCACCTGTCGCGAGGCGGGATCGAGGGGGAAATGATGAAGGGTGCGTTCGACGCTCATGCCCAGGTGCGCTCAGGCTGCATCGAAAGAGCGATGCGCCGTTTTGCTTAACAAGAGATTGCTGAACCGCGATTACTCAGGAAAACCAGGCTTTTGCGCGGCGGTTTCGATCAGGCCTATGTGTTCATGCGTCCGATCAGGGCCGTGGTGCTCTGACCCTGCTTGAGCTCGGCCAGCACGACCTTGCCGCCGTAGCCCAGCACGATGTCCGAGCCGACCACCGTCTCGACGGTGTAATCCGCGCCCTTGACCAACACGTCCGGCTTGAACGCCTTGATCAGCGTCAGAGGGGTGTCCTCATCGAACAGCACGACGAGGTCGACCGACGACAGCGAGGCCAGCACCGTCGCACGACCCTGCTCCTTCTGCACCGGGCGGGTCGGCCCCTTCAGCTTGGAGACGGAGGCGTCGGTGTTGAGGCCGACGATCAGACGATCGCAAGCGGCCTTGGCCTGCGACAGCAGCGAGACGTGACCCGGATGCAGCAGGTCGAAGCAACCGTTGGTGAAGCCGACCTTCAGTCCCCGCGCGCGCCAGCCCTCAACGATGTCCCGCGCCTGGGCGAGGTCGGCGATCTTGATCTCGCCCGGCTCGCCCTGCTGGGACCCCGCGCGGGCGGTCAGTTCGGCGGCGGTGACGACGTCGGTGCCCAGCTTGGCGACCACCAGGCCGCCGGCCAGGTTGGCCAGATGCGCGGCCTCGACGAGGCTGGCGCCCGCCGCCACGGCCAGGGCCAGGGTGGCGGCCACGGTGTCGCCGGCGCCCGAGACGTCGAACACCTCCACGGCCGTCGCCGGCAGGTGCACGGGCGCTTCCCCTCGCACCGCGAGGGTCATGCCGGCCCCGCCGCGCGTGATCAGCGCGGCCTCCAGCGCGGGGGCCATGGCTAGGATCGCCGCGCCGGCCTCCTCCGAGGCCTCATCGCCGTTGTCGACGATCCCCGTGGCGTCGGCGGCTTCCTTGCGGTTGGGCTTGATCAGGGTCGCGCCGTCATAGCGGGCGAAGTCGCGGCTCTTCGGATCGATGATGACCGGCTTGCCGGCGGCGCGAGAGGCCGCGATCGCGTCCCGCACCACCGCGTCGGTCAGCACGCCCTTGGCGTAGTCGGACAACACCACCACGTCGGCGGTGGCAAGCCGGGCCTTGAAAGCCGTCAGCAGCGCCGCCCCGTCGCCCGGCGCGCGGTCCTCGCGGTCGACGCGCAGCATCTGGTGGGAGCCGGAGATGTAACGAACCTTCTCGGTCGTGCGACGGCCAGCATCCGCGATCAGCTCGGCCTCGAGGCCCGCCTCGGCGTCGATCATGTCCCGCAGGGCGGCGCCGGCGTCGTCCTGGCCGATCAGGCCGACCAGCACGGCCTTGGCGCCGAGGGCGGCGACATTACGGGCGACGTTGCCCGCGCCGCCCAACATCGCGGTTTCCTTCTCGACCGCGATCACCGGCACCGGCGCCTCGGGCGAGATGCGGTCGACCGCGCCATAGACGAAGCGATCCAGCATCACGTCGCCGAGGACCAGCACGGTCTTGCCGGCGAAGGCGCGGGGCAGATGGGCGAGGGTGTCGTTCATGCGGAGTTCCGTACCGCTCCGCCCCGAAAACTCAACCCTCGACGCTCTCGGCGAACACGCCGCCGTGCTTCTCGGCCAGGCCCCGCGGGTCGGGATGGATGATGATATCGGCCGACGGGAAGGCTTCCAGCAGACGGTTCTCGGCGGCGACCATGATCGTATGGGCCTCGGCCAGCGAGATGTCGGCGGCGAGGTCGGCGTGCATCTGCATATGGACGTAAGGTCCCGAGGCGCGGGTGCGCAGCTGGTGGACGCCCAGGATGCGCGGGTCGACGGTCGCCAGCTGGACGATCCGGGTCCGCTCCTCCTCCGGGAGCTCCTTGTCCATCAGCTGGCCCGAGGCCTCCCGGAACACCCCGATCGCGCCCCAGATGAGCCATAGCGCCACCAGAAGGCCGGCGGCCGCGTCCAGCCAGGGCAGACCCAACCAGGCCGCCGCGCCGACGCCGACCAAAGCGACCAGGTTCGAGGCGAGATCTGCCGCGTAGTGGGCCCGGTCGCCCGAGATGGCGATCGAGCCGCTGGCCTTCACGACGCGGGTCTGGGCGGTGATCAGGGCGAAGGTCAGGCCGATCGAGATCAGCATCACCACGACGCCGGCCAAGCCATGTTCGACGGGACGCGGGTGCAACAGAGCGTTGATGGCTTCCCGCCCGATCAGCGCGCCCGAGGCGAACACGAGGCCGCCCTGCATCAGGCTAGAGAAAGCCTCGGCCTTGCCGTGGCCAAAGCGGTGTTCGGCGTCCGGTGGCTCCGCCGCGTAGCGCACGGCGTAGACGGTGATCAGCGAGGCCACGAGATCGAGTGCGGAGTCCGACAGCGAAGCCAGGATCGCGACGGAGTCGCTGGCGACCCAGGCGATGGCCTTGATCACGATCAGGATCGCCGCGGTCGCCACCGAAAGGAGAGCGACCCGGCGGGTGGCGGCGCGGACTTCGGGCGAGTTGGCGGTCGGGGACATGGCCGCCTTTTAGCAAGGCGGCCCGCCCAGCCCCAGCGCGAACGACTCGCGACGCCTCAGGCGGCGATGCGCGGCTCCGGGCCGACATAGACCGACTGGGGCCGGATCAGGCGCCCGCCCGCCAGTTGCTCGCGGGCGTGGGCGATCCAGCCGGACACCCTGCCCATGGCGAACACGCAGGTGAAGCTCGACGGCGGCAACCCCAGCGCTTCCAGCAACAGCGCCGTGTAGAACTCGACATTGGTGTCCAGAGGGCGGTCGGGTTTGTGCTCGCGCAGGATCTCCAACGCCGCCTGCTCCACGGCTTCGGCGAAGGCCAGCCGGCCCGGCAAGGCGCTGGACGCCGAGGCGAGCTTGCGCACGGCGGTCTTCAGGGCGTCGGCCCGCGGATCGCGGACACGATAGATGCGGTGGCCGAACCCCATCAGCCGATCGCCGCGCGCCAAGGCCTTCTCCAGCCACGGCCGAGCGTTGGCGGGGGCGCCGATCGCGTCCAGCATCTCGATCACCGGTCCCGGCGCGCCGCCGTGCAATGGGCCCTTCAGCGCCGAAAGCCCGGCCAGCACCGCCGAGGTCAGGCCGGCGCGGGTCGAGGCGACGACGCGGGCGGCGAAGGTCGAGGCGTTCAAGCCGTGGTCGCAGACGGTGACCAGATAGGCGTCGAGCGCGGCGGCTTCCGCGTCGGACGCCGGCCCGGCGCGGGTCATGCGCAGGATGTCGGCGGCGTGCGACAGCGACGGGTCCGGCGCGATGGCGCTCTGACCTGCGGCGACACGCAGCACGGCCGGGGTGAAGACAGCGGGCGCGGCGATGAGCAGCAGCGCAGTCTGCAGGTCGTCACCGTCAGGCAGGCGGGCCAGTAGGGCGCGCATGGCCTCGACCGGATCGCGGCGCGCGAGACCTTCGTCCAGCGCAGCGACCTCGGCGAAGGCGCGAACTCGGGCCGCGCCGAGCGCCGGGGCCAGGTCGCTGGGCGCGTCTTCAAAGAAGCCGTCGAACAGCAGGTGGGCGGCGTCCTCGTAGCGCGTGCGCCCCGAGAGATCCTCGACGGGATAACCCCGGATCACCAGGCGGCCCCGGGCACCATCGACATCGGACAGGACAGTGCGGGCGGCTATGACGCCCTCAAGACCATCGGACATGTGCGGTCTCCTTTCGCCGCCACCGAGCGCCCGAGCGACTTGATCGTCAATCTTGATCAATATAATCAATCTATATGGCCGACTGGATGGACGCGGAGCAGGTTATGGAACGGCTGGGGATCCGGCCGCAGACGCTCTACGCCTATGTCAGCCGGGGACGGATCGAGGCGACCGCCCATCCGCAAGACCCCCGCCGCAGCCTCTATCGGGCCTCCGATGTCGCCGCCCTGGCCCAGAAGAAGGCCCGAGGCCGACGCGCCGCTGACGTCGCCGCCGAAGCCATCGCCTGGGGCGAGCCTGTCTTGCCCTCGGCGATCACCACCGTGGCGGGCGGAAAGCTCTGGTATCGCGGCCGCGACGCCGTCCAGCTCGCCGATCAGGGCCTGACGCTGGAGAATATCGCCCGCCTGCTGCGGCGCGGGCACGGTGTCGCCTTGAAGGCCGCGCGCCAGGCCGAATCGCTGGTTGGCGACACCGCCCGCCAGCGCCTGTTCCTCACCCTGGCGACGCGCGCCGGCCGCGAACCTCCGGCCCGAGGCCGCGCGCCGCTGGCCTTGGCCATGGAGGCGGCCGATCTCCTGGAAGCGATCGTCGATGCGGCGACCGGCCAGGCTGGAGATGGGCCAGCCCATGTCCGCTTCGCCGCGGCGTGGAGCCTAAACGCTGAAGGCGCGGACCTTGTCCGGCGCACCCTCGTGCTCCTGGCCGATCATGAGTTGAACGCCTCCACCTTCGCCGCGCGCGTGGCGGCCTCGACGGGGGCTTCATTGTCGGCGGCGTGCCTGGCCGGACTCTCGGCGCTCTCCGGGCCGCTGCACGGCGGCATGGCCGCGCGCGTGGAGGCCTTCGTCGAGGAGGCCGAGCGGCGCGATCCATTCCAGGCCGTGGCCGCTCGCTTATCGCAAGGCGCGTCCATGCCTGGCTTCGATCACCCGCTCTATCCGGAGGGAGACCCGCGCGCCGCCGCGCTGCTGGCCGCCTTCGATCCGCCGCCCCCGCTGGCCGAGCTGCGCGCGGCGACCGAGGCAGCCACCGGCCTCGCGCCCAATATCGACTTCGCCCTGGTCAGCCTGGCCCGCGCCTTGAAGCTGCCAGCCGACGCGCCCTTCATCCTGTTCGCGACCGCACGAAGCGCCGGCTGGACCGCCCACGCGATCGAGCAGTTGCAGAGCGGCCGCTTGATCCGCCCACGCGCGCGCTATATCGGCCCGTCGCCCGAAGGCTATTCGCCCTCCTCTTCGTCGTAGCCGACCAGCCGTAGCGCCCGCGCCGGCAGGCCCTCCAGCTCGCACCAGCGCTCCAGCGCCTCCTCGCGGCCGTGAGTTATCCAAACCTCACCGGGGCGGAGCTCCGCCAGCGTGCCCGTCAACTCGTCCCAGTCGGCGTGATCCGACAGGATCAGCGGCAGCTCGACGCCGCGCTGGCGAGCCCTCGCCCGCACCCGCATCCAGCCAGAGGCGAAGCAATCGACCGGGTCGGGGAAGCGGCGCGACCAGCGGTCAGCCACGGCGCTGGGCGGGGCGATGATGATCTGGCCGGCGAAGGCCTCCTTGGGGCCCGACGCGGTCGCCGGCGCGAGCGGACCCAGTTCGACGCCGTGCGCCTCGTAGAGGGCGTTCAGCCGCTCCAGGGCGCCGTGGACAAAGATGGTCTTGTCCCAGCCGCCCTCGCGCAGCAACCGGATAACCCGCTGGGCCTTGCCGAGCGCATAGGCGCCGACGATGTGGCAGCGCTCGGGAAACTGCTCGACCGAGGCCAGCAAGCCGCGGATCTCGCCGGCGTCGTCCGGGTGACGGAAGACCGGCAGGCCGAAGGTCGCCTCGGTGATGAAGACGTCGCAGGGCACGGGCTCGAACCGCGCGCAGGTCGGGTCGCGGCGGCGCTTGTAGTCGCCGGAGACCACCATGGTCAGGCCCTTCCAACGCACGACGGCCTGGGCTGAACCCAGGACGTGACCGGCCGGGACCAGGGTCACCTCGACTCCGTCCCGCGCATAGGTTTGGCCATACGCCACGGCCTCCCGCCGACCGGCGAAATCCTCGCCGTAGCGGACGGCCATGATCGCCAGCGTCTCGGGCGTGGCCACGACGACGCCGTGGCCCGCGCGGGCGTGATCGGCATGGCCATGGGTGATCACCGCCCGGTCCACGGGGCGGACCGGGTCGATGAAAAAGTCCCCCGGCGGGCAGTAGAGGCCTCCGGGCCGGGGACAGAGAAGATCTTCGGGCTTGATCACGGCTGGATATGACAACGCCTGAGGCGCTAAGCCTATCCCTGTTGAAGGAGACGGCATGAGCGACAACGAACAGAGCCGCCTGATCGCCACGGCGATGAACGAGGGGAGCCCGCAGGCCAGGGCCCTGGGCTTCTCCACGCTGGAAATCGGCGACGCTACGGCGTTGCTGAAGGTCCCTTATCGCCCCGAGATCGTCGGCGATCCGGAAACCGGCGTGATCGCCGGTGGCGTGGTGACCACGCTGCTGGACCACGCCAGCGGCCAGGCGGTGCATGCGGCGCTGGAGGCCTGGACCTCCATCGCCACCTTGGATCTGCGCATCGACTACATGCGGCCGGCCGAGCCCGGGCTCGACATCCTGGCGCGCGCCCACTGCTACAAGCTGACCCGTTCGGTCGCCTTCGTGCGCGCCGTGGCCTACGACCGCGATCCGGAAGATCCCGTGGCCACGGCCCAGGCCACCTTCATGCTCGACTCCAGCGCCGGCAAGAAGCCGGGCGCCAACCTCAAGCCCTCGCGCGCCAACCGCGCACAGACTGGGGGAGCCGACCAATGAGCGACGCCGACAGCCGCCTGGTCTCGATGCTGGAGTCCATTCCCTATGCTCGCTTCCTGGGCGTGCGCGCCGAGCTGGCCGGGGATGAGATGACGGCGATCCTCCCGTTCGCCCAGCACATCGTCGGCAATCCGATGCTGCCGGCCATCCACGGTGGCGTCCTGGGCGCCTTCATGGAGATGACGGCGCTGGCGCAGCTCTCGGTGGCCGCCCCGATGACGCGTCAGCCGCGCACCATCGACGTCTCGATCGAGTACCTGCGCTCGGGCCGCCCGCTGACCACCTACGCCCGCGCCAGCATCAAAAAGCTGGGCCGGCGCATCGCCAACGTCCATGTCGAGGCCTGGCAGGAGACCCGCTCGGCCCCGATCGCCACGCTGCGCGGCCTGTTCCTCGTCGCGCCGAGCGAAGAGGGCGCGTGAAACTCTCACGAAAGGGCGGAAAGGCGGTCGCCAAGGGCGATCTGCCGTCCAAACCTTGTGCGGCGTGCGGTCGGTCGTTCACTTGGCGAAAGAAGTGGGCCAGGGATTGGGAATCGGTGAAGTTTTGTTCTGACACGTGCAGATCACGTAAAATTACACCCCCGTAATGTGAATTGACTGCGATAACCTCCTTAAAATCGACGTAATGAAGCAAAGGTAACGTGCAGTAACCAAGGCCCGGGCCTATATCCCTGATCACCGGACGCCAACGGGGCGGCCGGAGAAAAAGGGATCAAGACCATGACCATGAAGACCACCGCCGTGTCCGGCCTCGCTTCGCTCGTTCTGGCGGTTCTGCCGCTCATCATCGTCGCCGGCTCGCTCGCCCAGAGCCTGTAGGTGATCGCCGCGTAGCCTCCGTCGGGCGCTCCTTAAAGCGAGCCCCCCGACGGAGATGGCGATCTAAGACAAACGACGAGAAGACTACCCAGAATACAAAGACTTGGCCGTCCGATGCAGGATGGCGTGGCGGGCCGCCAGACGATCGATATCCGCGTCGTAGCCGCCGCCGATGACCCCGACCAAGGGGATCTCAAGAGCAAGACAAGCGCCCAGGACATAGGCCTCCCGTCGCCCCAGACCCTCGTCGGTCAGCGACAGCCGGCCTAGCTTGTCGTCCGCGTGGGGATCGACCCCCGCATTGAAGAAGACGATGTCTGGCCGGACGCTGGAGAGCAGCGCCGGCAGGATCTCCGCCAGTTTCCCAAGATAATCCTCGTCGCCCATGCCGTCGGCCAGCTCGACATCGAGGTCGCTCGTCGCCTTGCGGTGCGGGAAGTTCTTCTCCGCGTGCATCGAGAACGTGAAGACGCTGGGATCGTCCTCGAAGATCCGCGCCGTGCCGTCGCCCTGGTGGACATCGAGGTCGACGACCAGCACCTGGCCGACCCGGCCTTCGGCCTGCAGCCGCCTGGCCGCCACCGCCACGTCGTTGAAGACGCAGAAGCCCGCCCCGCTCTCGGCCGAAGCATGATGGCTGCCGCCGGCGGTGTTGCAGGCGATCCCGCGTTCCAGGGCCAGGCGCGCCGCGAGCAGGGTGCCGCCGGTCGCGGCCCGAGCCCGCGTCGCCACGCTTTCGGTGTTGGGCAAGCCGATCCGCCGCACGACCTCGGGCGGCAAGGAGAGCTCGATCACGCCGCGGACATAGTCCTCATTATGAGCCAAACGCAGCGTCTCGACATCGACGGGTTCCGGCCGCGCGAAGCCGTCAGCCCCCGGAACGCCCTCGGCCTCCAGGACGGCGGCCAGACGCGAGAACTTGTCCATCGGAAAGCGATGCCCCGCCGGCATCTCGGCGCGGAAGGCGGGGTGGTGGACGATCGGCGGCGCGCTGGGCATGGCCTGACGATGGGCGCCGCGACCGCCTGACGCAAGGTGACGACTTGCGGCGGCGCACGGCTGCGCCTATCGCACTGCGCCATGCAGACGACCGAGACCCTCGCCGACATCCTCGACCTCGAACCGATCGAGGTGAACCTGTTCCGGGGCGTCAGCCCCAATGACGGCTTCCCGCGCATCTTCGGCGGCCTGGTCATCGCCCAGGCCCTGCTGGCGGCCTATCGCACAGTGCCGGACCGCGTCTGCCACTCGCTGCACGCCTATTTCATCCGCCCCGGCGACGTGAACGCGCCTGTCCTCTACGACGTCGAGCGGGCCCGCGACGGCGGCACCTTCACGACCCGCCGCGTCGCCGCCATCCAGCACGGCGAGCAGATCTTCAACCTGGCCTGCTCGTTCCAGACCCCCGAAGAGGGCTTCGAGCATCAGTCGGAGATGCCCGACGCGCCGGATCCCGAGACGCTGCCGACCGAGGTCGAGTTCCTGGAAAGCCTGGGCGACCAGATCCATCCGAAGATGCTGGCCCACGCCCGCAAGCCGCGTCCCGTCGACGTGCGCTGGGAGGATCCCCAGAACCCCGTCACGCCGGTCCAGAAGTCCGGCACCAAGAACGTCTGGATGCGCGCCAAGGCTCCGCTGGGCGACGACATCAAGATGCAGCAGGCGGCTCTGGCCTACGCGTCCGACATGGCCTTCATGGAAAGCGCCCTGCGCCCGCACGGCCTGATCTGGACGACGCCGGGCTTGCAGGGCGCGAGCCTGGACCACGCCATGTGGTTCCACCACCCGTTCAATTTCAACGACTGGACCCTGTTCGCCCAGGACAGCCCCAGCGCCTCGCAAGGCCGGGGCTTGGTGCGCGGCCAGATGTTCAGCCGCGACGGCAAGCTCCTGGCCTCCGTGGCCCAGGAGTGCCTGATGCGGGTGCGGAAGTAGCCTAGAGCGCCTGATCCGCCGCCAGCGCCGCCGCTGGGTTGGCGATGGCGTCGGCGCGCTCCTTCTCCGACCTCGGAGTCGAGACGAGCGGCTTGGCGGCGGCGAGGGCCCGGCGATAGGCCTCGGTCAGGGCGGCTTCGGTCTCGACATCGGGCTTCACGCCCACCCCCTCCCAGCCCTTGCCGGTCAGCGGATGCTCGGTCCAGCCATTTGGCACGAAAGCGACGAGGCCAAAGCCCAGTCCGGGCGTAGGCCGATTGGCCGGATTGCCGCCGCCGCGCGTCTTCGTCCCGATCAGCACGCCGCGCTTGTTGGCCTGGATGTCGTAGGCGAAGGCCTCGGCGGCCGAAAAGGTGCGATGGGCCGTCAGGACGAAGACCGGCTTGTCGGCGTAAAGCGGTCCCGAAGACGGGACTGTCGGCTGCCGCTGCTCGACCGTCTCGCCACCGTCCGGCGTACGCCAGTGGATCCGGGTCATGGCCAGCGGCGTCTTCGACAGGTGTCCGAGCAGGCGCTCGTCGGACGCCCCGCCGCCACCGGTATTCTCGCGAAGGTCGATGATAAGGGCGTCGGTGTGCTGCAGCAGACCCATGGCGGCGTCGATCAGGTCGGCGCCGGCTTGCGTCTGCTCGAAATAGCGTAGCTTCAGATAGCCGATGTTGGCCGGCAGCCGGCGCACCGCCATCAGGCCGTAGGCCAAGCGCTGGTCGATCAGGGCTTGGTCGGCGTCGCTGACACGGGCGACCTGAGCGCTGGCCGTGGCGACCGAAACCTTCAGGTGTTGGTCGCCCGAGGTCTCCAGGGTGATAGCGGTGAGCGCCTCAGCCAGGGCTTGCCGGTCGTGGATCTGGATCAAACGGGTGCGCTGGGACTTCAGCGCCGCGCGCACTTGCTGCGCCTTAGCGGGATAGGCGTAGTCGTTCATCTGGCCGACCAGTGCGTCGACCACCTGGCCAGCCTGCTTCGAGGTCAGTTCCTCTGCGGCGAAGGCCTGCGAAGTCAGGCACAGAGCCAAGGCGTTGGCGATCAACAGGCGGCGCATGCGGGTCCCCTAGCGAATTCGCGGTGAGGTCGCATCGGATGGGCGCAGACGCCAGTTAAGCTTGCGTCATGACCTGTTTGTCATCCGCCCATTCGCGGCGCCATCGTCATCTCGATGACGCCGGCCGCCGCCAGGCCCCGCAGAAGCGACGCGGCCTGCATGCCGACGGTGATTTCACCGGTCAGGGCCATCCGGATCGCCTCGGGGAGCGAGACCCAGACGCTTTCGATCCGCTCGCTGGGCTCGTCCTGGGGCTCGGCGACCTTCACGACGTCGCGCGCCAGGATGATGTGGGTGCGGTTGGTGTGGGTGCCGGCGTTGGGACGGGTCTCGCCGACCAGGCTGAGGGTCCCCTGGCAGCCGGCCTCCTCCAGCAGTTCGCGCCGGGCCGCCTCGACGGGATCGGTCTCGCCGGGATCCATGCCGCCCGCCGGCAGCTCGACGGAGATGTCGCCCAGGGCGTGGCGGTATTGCTTGACCAGCAGGACGTTGTTGTCGGCGTCCAGCGCGACCACCTCGACCCAGTCGGGATATTCCAGGACGTAGTAGGGCGCGATCACCGCGCCCTCGTCGGTGACGCAGTCATCGGCGCGGACGCTGATCCAGCGATCCTTGTGGATGTGGCGCGAGGCGGTGACCCGCCATTTTCCGTCCGACATCGCTGGGGTCTCCTTAGCGGAAAGTCAGTCCCGGTCGCCGAGCTCTTCGTCTTCCGAGGGGCCCTCGTGCTCGCCGACCAGAGCCGGCGGATCGGCCAGGATCAGGCCCTCGCTGATCTTGACCTCGGGAACGGCCGCCCGCGTGAACGGCAGGTACCAGGTGGGGCCGCCCAGGTCCGGCGTGATCTCGAGGATATCCCCGGCGCCGAAGTTCTGGACGCTCTTCACGCGACCCAACAGCTGATCGGTCTGGATGTGGCGGACCGTGAGACCGACGAGGTCGGTCAGGTAGAACTCGTCTTCATCGGGCTCGGGCAGGGCCGAGCGCGGGACGTAGAGCCGGAGGCCGCGCAAGGCGTCGGCGGCTTCCTTGGTCTCGACGCCGGGACAGCGGCAGACGACGCCGTCCTTGGTCTTGCGGGCCGAAGCAATGGTCAGGGCGGGCGAGCCGTCCTGGCGCTTCAGCGCCTTGAAGGCCGCGATGCTCATCGGGTCTTCGGTATAGGTCGAGATCCGCACCTCGCCGCGCACGCCGAAGCCGCCGGCCACGCGGCCGACAAGGATCAGCGGATCATCGGGAGAGACGGCCATCGCGTAGACAGAGTCGCGCCGCCGACCCGGCCGGGGCCCCTCCTGATCCGATCGTCATGATCGGATCAGGATAAAGGGGGTCCGCAAACCAAGGATCGGCGGCGCTGGAACCCTTAGCCTTCGGTGGTTTCTTCAGCGGCCGGAGCTTCAGCTTCAGCGGCCGGAGCCTCTTCAGCCGGAGCTTCTTCGACGGCCGGAGCAGCAGCCGCGGCGGCGGCGGCTTCAGCGGCGGCGGCCTTTTCAGCTTCAGCGGCCGCCTTGGCGTCGGCTTCGGCTTGCTTGCGGTCTTCTTCGCGCTGAGCGCGCTCGGCCAGGCGCTCTTGCGCCTTCTTGCCCGGGGCGCCCTTGTTCGGGTTGTTGCCGGCGGTCCAGGTGGTCAGGCCTTGGGCGGCCAGGAAGCGCGCGACGCGGTCGGTCGGCTGGGCGCCCTTCTTGAGCCACTCTTGGATCGACTCGACCTTCAGGGTGACGCGGTTGGCGTCGTCCTTCTTGAGGAGCGGGTTGTAGGTGCCGACCTTCTCGATGAAGCGGCCATCGCGCGGCGAATGGCTGTCAGCGACGACGATCGAGTAGTACGGACGCTTCTTGGCGCCGCCACGGGCGAGACGGATCTTCAGCATTGCGGTAGTCCTTGGTCTAAAGTTCTATTTCTTGAACGGGTTGAAGCCGGGCAGGCCCAGGCCGGAGAGAGGGTTGGGCTTGGCGTCGCCGCCAGTCCCGAGGCCCGGCAGACCGGGCAGCCCCGAGAGGCCTTGGCCCCCCGCTGCGTTGGGGTCGGGCTGAGGCATCTTACCCCCGCCCAAATTCTTGAGGCGCGCCATGTCGCCGCCGCCCATCATCTGGGCCATGCGGGCCAGGCCCTTGCCGCCGTCCTTGCTCATGGCCTTGAACATGTCGGCCATCTGACGGTGCTGCTTGAGCAGGCGGTTGACCTCGGCGACATCGACGCCCGAGCCGGCCGCGATGCGGCGCTTGCGCGAGGCGGCCAGGATGTCGGGCTTCTTGCGCTCTTCCTTGGTCATCGAGCTGATGATCGCCTGCTGGCGGCGGAAGATGCTGTCGTCGATCCCGCTCTCGGAGATCTGCTTCTTGACCTTCTGGACGCCCGGCAGGAGGCCCATGATGCCTTCCATGCCGCCCAGCTTCTGCATCTGCCGCAGCTGAGCGGCCAAGTCGTCGAGGTCGAACTTGCCCTTGGCCAGCTTCTTGGCCATGCGCTCGGCCTCGGCCTGGTCGAGGTCGGCCGCGGCCTTCTCGACCAGCGCCACGACGTCGCCCTGGCCCAGGATCCGGCCAGCGACGCGACGGGCGTCGAACACGTCCAGCTGGTCGATCTTCTCGCCGGCGCCGAGGAACTTGATCGGCAGGCCGGTGACATGGCGCATCGACAGCGCCGCGCCGCCCCGGCCGTCGCCGTCGGCGCGGGTCAGGATCAGGCCCGTGAGCGGCAGGCGCTCGTGGAAGGCCTTGGCCGTGCGCACGGCGTCCTGACCGGTCAGGCTGTCGGCGACCAGGATGGTCTCGGACGGGTTGGCGATGCGAGCGACTTCCGCCGCCTCGCTCATCATCGCCTCGTCCAGCGTGGTGCGGCCAGCGGTGTCGAGGATCAGGACGTCGTAGCCGCCCAGCTTGGCGGCCGAGACGGCGCGCTTGGCGATGTCGACGGCGCTCTGGCCGGCGACGATCGGCAGGCTCTCGACCCCGACCTGCGTCGCCAGCAGCGCGAGCTGCTCCATGGCGGCGGGACGGCGGGTGTCGAGCGAGGCGACCAGCACCTTCTTGCGATCGGTCTTGCTCAGACGCAGGGCCAGCTTGCCGGTGGTCGTCGTCTTGCCCGAGCCCTGCAGGCCGGCCATCAGGATGATGCTGGGCGGGTTCAGCGCCAGGTTCAGGCCGGTCGGGACGTCGCCGCCCAGCATGTCAACGAGACCGTCATAGACGATCTTGACCACCTGGTCGGCCGGCTTGACCGAACGGATGACCGCCTCGCCGCCGGCCAGTTCCTTGGCCTTGCTGATGAAGTCCTTGACGACCGGCAGGGCGACGTCGGCCTCGAGCAGCGCGACGCGGACCTCGCGCAGCGCCTCGTCGATGTCCTTCTCGGACAGCACGCCGCGACCGCCGAGACGTTCGAAGACGCCGGAAAGTCGCTCTGTAAGGCCGTCGAACATGTCGAACCCTGGGTCTAAACAAGCTCCAAACGCGATCAGCCCCCGTGGACGATCACGTCGACGGGGGTCCTCGCCGTCCTCGTCCGGATGGATCCTGCGCTAGCAGGCCGGGGTCGTGACGGTGGAGGCGCTGCTGATAAAGCGCCGGAAGCCGGGGCTTATGGCTGAAAAAGGCCACGGAGTCAAAAGAGGCCGTCCCAACCCGTCCCCGCCAATCACGCACGCCTCCCCAGGCCTTGTGCCTGGGGCCCATCGGCCAGCCCTCCCGGCGCAGGACACGCGCTCGCCCACGCTGGCGGCGTCCGCCATCCGAAGCCGAGCCAAGCTACGTCATGGGTCCTCGCCACAAGGGCGAGGAAGGCTGTTCTGGGAATGCGGGTGAAGCTTAAGCCATGCCCAGGAAGTCGCGCTTGCCGACCTCGACGCCGTTGTGGCGAAGGATCGCGTAGGCCGTGGTCAGGTGGAAGAAGAAGTTCGGCTGGGCCTGACCCTGGAAATAGGCCAGCCCCTTGACCACGCTGGTCTCGCCGCGACGGGTCAGGGTGATGTCGCGATCCTCGGCGCCCTCGAACGCCGCCGGGTCCAGACCCTCGACATAGGCGATGGCCCGGTCGATGCGGGCGATCAGTTCAGCGAAGCTGGTTTCGACATCGTCCCAGGCCGGAACCTCTTCGCCGGCCAGACGCGCGCAGCAGCCCTTGGCGAAGTCGGTGGCGATCTGGATCTGGCGGACCAGCGGGAACATGTCGGGATAGAGCCGCGCTTTCAGCAGGGCGTCCGGATCCCACCCCTTGGCCTCGACGTGGGCGGCGGCCTTGGTCAGAACGCCTTTCAGCCCCTTCAGGCCCTGGATGAATACGGGCGCGCTGGCCTGATGGATCGAGATCGACATGAGAAGCTCCACTTGAGGGATGCGCCTAGATAGGGCCCTGCGGTCGCCTCCGAAAGCGGAACGGTTGGGGCGCGGCGCGGGTTTTAGAGCCTCGAGTTCAAACCCAAGAGGTTCTCCATGAAAGTCAGCGACGCCATGACCACCCAGGTCTCGATCGCGCGCCCCACCGACAGCATCCGCCAGGTCGCCCAGACCATGGCCCAGGTCGAGAGCGGGGTCGTTCCCGTTGTCGAAGACGGCAAGGTGGTGGGCGTGGTCACCGACCGCGACATTGTCCTGCGCGTCGTCGCCGAAGGCCGCAGCTTCGACAGCCCTATCTCCGAGGCCATGTCCGATGGCGAGGTCCTGAGCGTGAAGGAAGATGACGTCCTGGCCGACGCCACCGCCAAGATGGCCAACCATCAGGTCCGGAGACTGGTCGTTCTGAACGACGCCGGCGCGCTGACCGGCATCCTGTCGCTCGGCGACGTCGCCAAGGACTATGGCGCCAAGCAGGTCGGCAAGACGCTGGAAGAGATCTCCCAGGAGTCCGACGAGGCGCAGTAGGCGTACAGAAAAGGGCGGCCCCGCGAGGAGCCGCCCTTTCCTTATTCGCTCAGGCGAGGAGGCTTAGACCAGCGAGCTGTCGATGGCCTTACAGGCTTCCATCAGGCCCTGAACCGACTCGACCGACTTGGCGAACATGGCCTTTTCGGCGTCGTTGGTTTCGAACTCGACGATCTTCTCGGCGCCGCCGGCGCCGATGACGACCGGCACGCCGACATAGAGATCCTTCAGGCCGTACTGGCCGGTCAGGTAGGTGGCGCAGGGCAGGACGCGCTTCTTGTCCTTCAGGTACGAGGTCGCCATGGCGATGGCGCTCTCGGCCGGGGCGTAGAAGGCCGAGCCGGTCTTCAGCAGGGCGACGATCTCGCCGCCGCCCTTGCGGGTGCGCTCGACGATGGCGTCCAGCTTTTCCTGGGTCAGCCAGCCTTGCTTGACCAGTTCCGGCAGCGGCAGGCCGCCGACGGTCGAGTGACGGACCATCGGCACCATGTCGTCGCCGTGGCCGCCCAGGGTCCAGGCGTGGATGTCTTCGACCGAGACGCCGGTGGCTTCGGCCAGGAAGTAGGCGAAGCGGGCCGAGTCGAGGACGCCGGCCATGCCGATGACCTTTTCCTTCGGCAGGCCCGAGAACTGCTGCAGGGCCCAGACCATCGCGTCCAGCGGGTTGGTGATGCAGATCACGAAGGCGTTCGGAGCGTGGGCCTTGATGCCTTCGCCGACGGCCTTCATGACCTTCAGGTTGATGCCCAGCAGGTCGTCGCGGCTCATGCCCGGCTTGCGCGGCACGCCGGCGGTCACGATGCAGACGTCGGCGCCGGCGATGTCGGCGTAGTCGTTGGCGCCCTTCAGGGCCACGTCCTTGCCGAACACGGCCGAGGCTTCGGCGATGTCGAGGGCCTTACCCTGCGGGGTGCCTTCGGCGATGTCGAACAGGATCACGTCGCCCAGCTCTTCGCGAGCGGCGATGTGGGCCAGGGTGCCGCCGATCATGCCGGCGCCGATAAGGGCGATCTTCGCGCGAGCCATGGGGTCTCCATCAAGGCTGTGGACAGTGAAATGTCGCGCGCGGTCTAGACCTGTCGCGGCCCGGCCTCAAGCCCCCTTTCCCGTTTCGCTGCACTGCGGCAAAGATGCATGAACAATGATAAGCAGCGCAGGGGATGAAAGCCGTGACGACCAAGACCGATCCGGGCCATTTCTTCGAGGACTTCAAGCTGGGCCAGAGACTGGTCCACGCCACGCCTCGGACGGTCACGACGGGGGACGTGGCGCTCTATACGGCCCTCTATGGTCCGCGCTTTTCACTGTTCTCGTCCGATGCGTTCGCCCGGGGGTGCGGCCTTGTGTCCGCCCCCGTCGATCCGCTGATCGCCTTCCACATCGTGTTCGGCAAGACCGTGCCGGACATCAGCCTGAACGCCGTGGCCAATCTGGGCTACGCCGAGGGCCGTTTCCTGGCCCCGGTCTTTCCGGGCGACACGCTGAGCGCCGTCTCCGACGTGATCGGGCTGAAGGAGAATTCCAACGGCAAGACCGGCGTCGTCTATGTCCGCACGACCGGAACCAACCAGCATGGCGAGGCCGTGCTGAGCTATGTGCGCTGGGTCATGGTCCGCAAGCGCGACGAGGCCGCCGAGATCGTCGAGCAGACCGTTCCGACGCTGTCGACGGCCGTCGCCCCCGCCGACCTGGCGCTGCCCCCCGGCCTCGACTTCTCCGCCTATGACTGGGCGCTGGCCGGCGCGCCGCACGCCTTCGAGGACTATGAGATCGGCGAGAAGATCGACCATGTCGACGGCATGGCGGTCGAGGAGGCCGAGCACCAGATGGCCACGCGCCTTTGGCAGAACACCGCCAAGGTCCACTTCAACCAGTTCGAGCGGGCCCGCGATCCGTCCGGCCGCCGCCTCGTCTATGGCGGGGTGGTGATCTCGACGGCCAAGGCGCTGTCGTTCAACGGCCTGCAGAACGCCGGCCTGATCCTGGCGATCAACGGCGGACGCCACGTCGCGCCCTTCTTCGCCGGCGGCACGGTGTTCGCCTGGAGCGAGGTGCTGGACAAGGCCGACCTCGGCGCGGCCGGAGCCCTGCGGCTGCGTCTGGTGGCGACCAAGGACGCGCCCTGCGCGGAATTCCCGGACAAGGGCGGCGAAGGCGTCTACGATTCCAGCGTGATCCTCGACTTCGATTACTGGGCGGCGGTGCCTAAGCGTGTCTGATTTTGTGCTCGATCCCGCGTTCGTGGCGACCTCGCATCTGGTCGCCGATCTTCCCCTCTGCGAGGTGCGGCTTCAGGACGACGTCCGCTATCCGTGGCTCGTCCTGATCCCCCGCCAGCCCGGCCTGACCGAGATCGAGCAGCTGGACGTCGGCCATCGCCTGCAGCTGATGGAGGAGATCGTCCTGGCCGGCGCCGCCGTGCGGGCCATCGGCTCGGCGCTCGGCCTGGCGGTCGACAAGCTCAATGTCGGCGCCCTGGGCAATGTCACGGCCCAGCTGCACGTCCATGTCGTCGGTCGGCGACCGGAAGACCCGGCCTGGCCCGGGCCCGTCTGGAGTCACAGCCCGGCCAGCCCCTACGGCCCCGACGCCCTCGAAGCCGCGATCACGGCGGCCGAGGAAGTCCTGGAAAACTAGAGCGTGGCAGCCGAAGTTGTGAGCGGTTTCGGCGCCCGCCACGCTCTAACTATTTGAGATAGAGCCTGTTTATCCGTTTCCGATCTTCATCGGAAACGGACAGGCTCTAGCGCCGCTTCTTCCGCGACGAGGCCTTCTTGCCCTTGGCCTTCGTGGCCTTGCCTTTCTTCAGCGCCGGCGACTTGGCCTTGCGGGCGGCCGCCGCGCACTTGGCCTTGGCGGCCTTCAGCGCCTTGCCCTTCTTGCCCTTGGTCGAGCAGACGGCGGCCTTGGCGGGCGCGGCGCGCGGGGGCCAGACATAGGGCCGCGCGCCGCGCGCCTCGTAGCCAGGCGGCGCCTCGGGCAGCAGGTGCTCGGCGGACACGCTCGCCGCCGCCCCGGCCTCGACGAGCTGGCCCGACCAGCGGCCGTCCGCGTCGGGGCGCAGGCTCAGGGTCGAAGCCTGACCGCCTTCCTGGGCCGTGAAGCGCGCCGACAGACCCTCGCCGTCGCGTTGAAGGTCGTCGATCAGGCCGGTCGAGCCCGGCGCGCCGGTCCGGCGAAGATCACGCCAGGCGCCTTCCAGCGGCGCGCCGCCGCCGGCCTTGTCGACGATCTGCAGGGCGTAGAGCGGCGTCCCGTCGGGACCCGCCACCCGCCATTGCCCGTCCAGCGGGCCCTGCAGGTTCTGGGCGGCGGCGATCGACCCGCGCACCCGCAGCTCGTAGACCTGCTCGGCGGGCGAGGTCTCGCCTGGGGCCGGGATCGGCAGGATGTTCGGCTTGCGGCGCGGCGCGGGCTTGGCGGCCGTCTCGGCCTGGTCCTCGTCCATGTCCTGGCCGGACTGCGAGATCAGGTCTGCCAGCGGGTCCAACGCCTGAGGGACCTCGGCCGCCGGCGGCGCGGTCGTGACAGGCGGCGCTTGCGCGGGCGGAGCCGTCGTCGGGCTCTGCTGGGCCAGCGCGGGGCTGGCGGCCAGGACGACGGAGAAGACGATAGCCCGCATTCGCAACCTTCTAGAGCCCCCTTCGGCTTCACCCCCGCGCGGCGATCACCTCGACCACCGCCACCAGGCGCTCGGCCTGCGCCAGGTGCAGACGTTCGGCCATCTTGCCGTCCACCCGCAAGGCGCCTTTGCCAGAATTTTCCGGCGCGTTGAAGGCCGCGATCACCGCGCGGCTCCAGACGATGTCCTCGGGCGAGGGCGAGAAGACGCGGTTGCAGATCTCCAGATGCTTGGGATGGATCAGGGTCTTGCCGTCGAAACCGAAGTCGACGCCCTGGACGCAGACCGCCTCCAGCGCCGCCAGATCCTCGATGTCGTTGTGGACGCCGTCCAGGATCGTCAGGCCGTGGGCCCGCGCCGCCGCCACCGACAGGGTCAGCAGCGGCAGGAACGGCGCGCGGTCGGGCGTCTGGCGCGCCCGCATCTCCTTGGCGAAGTCGTTGACGCCCATGACCCAGGCCGACAGCCGCGTGCCGTGGGCGGCCTCGCCGATCTCCCATAGGTGAAAGGCGGCCTTGGCCGTCTCGATCATGATCCACAGGCGCGTGGCCGGCGGAGCGGCGTGCAGGCGCTGGTCGTAGAGGCGCACGTCGGCGGCGTCGTTGACCTTCGGGACCAGCACCGCATCCGGCCCGGCCTCGGCGGCGGCGGCCAGGTCCTCGGCGCCCCAGGGGGTGTCGAGGCCATTGACGCGGATCACGACCTCGCGGGCCCCGAAGCCTCCGGCCTGCACCGCCGCCACGGCCGCCTCGCGGGCCGCGGGCTTGGCTTCAGGCGCGACCGCGTCCTCCAGGTCCAGGATGATCACGTCGGCGTCGAGGGTGCGGGCCTTTTCGACCGCCTTGGCGTTGGAGGCGGGCATGTAGAGGGCGCTGCGGCGCGGGCGGCTGGGCAAGTCGACGGTCATGGTGCTCCCCGGATCGGTTCTGGCTTTGCGCCGAGCTTAGCATTGCTGCGTCGCAGCAAAAGCCTTCCGCTTGCGGCAGGCCGGGCAATAACCGCCTTGGCCTCTCCTCGGCTTGGCGTAGGATCGGGCTATGACCACGCGCTACGACGAGAACGCCAAGAACGTGCTGGGCGGAGAACTCAAGCCCTGCTCCCTGAACCCGGTGACCGGATTCTATCGCAACGGCTGCTGCGAGACCGGGCCGCACGACCTAGGCCTGCACACTGTCTGCGTCGTGTTGACTGACGAGTTCCTGGCCTTCTCGAAAGCCCAGGGCAACGACCTGTCCACCCCGCGCCCGGAGTACGCTTTTCCGGGCCTGAAGGCCGGCGACCGCTGGTGCCTGTGCGCCGGCCGCTGGACCGAGGCGCTGGAAGCCGGCATGGCGCCCCAGGTGGTGCTGGAAGCCACCCATGAAGAGATGCTGGCCGTCGCGCCGCTGGGCGTGCTCAAGGATCATGCCGTCACCTGACAAGGCTCCGCCGCTTCACGCGATCGCTCGCTGAAGGGATAGAAGGGATGCGGAGCGCCGGACATCCGTCCGGAGGTTTGAAGTGTGTGTACCGTTTCGACGAAGCCAGACGCTCCGCGCAGCCGTTATCCGGTGAGCCCTCGACTCGCGGGGTTTTAACCCGCTTCCGAAAGAGGCCCCCGACGGGCGGGCCGGGGCGACGACCCCGGTCCCGGAACGCCCGGGCGATTTCAGCCCGAACCTGCCGCGTCGCCTATGCCTTCGCCGCCAGGGCTTCGTCCCGATATTTCAGGGAGCCTGCGCCTGGATCCGCCGCGAAGACGCCTTCCCGAAAGAAGACCGGCGAGCGCTTCCCGCTCGACCACCCCCGACAGCCGTCACGATCGCCGGCCGGACGTCCCTTCCAAGCCATCGGGTGAGGAAGAGTATGGAATGGGTTTGAACGCGGATGATCCAGCGGCGTGTAAAAGTGAGAAGTGATTGAAATCGTTCCGTTCGATTCCGGATACCCGGATCATACAGCGCCGCGAACGCTCGTACTTGCCCCCTCCGCGCTGACGCGCTCCTCCCCCGGAGGGGGAAGAAGGCCCGCGTCTCCTTCCGCCCCCTCCGGGGGCGGACGACCACGCATAGCGTGGTCAGGTGGGGGCCTGCAGCGGTGGCCGATTGGCGCTGAAACCCGTCCCCCCGCGACGGGAGTCCTTACATCTCACGGCGAGACGATCGCAGGGCTGACCGGGTTGCTCAAGGACCGCCCTCCGGGCGGCCGCGCCGCGGCGGCGAAGCCGTCCTTGACCAACCCGGTCAGCCCTGCACGCTGCAGCCTCCAAGAGATGTAAGGTTCGCTCCGACCCCGGGAGGTCGGCTTGCGACCCATTGCGGGCTTCCTCCTAAACGGTTCCGGTTGCCGCCGAGGCTTTCGCGCGCTACCTTGCCGTGCATGAGCGGATCACATTCGTCCTTCGCGCGTCCGATGACGACAAAGCAGAAGCGTCAATTCTTCAAGGATCGGTACGCTTTGATGGTGGCGCCTCTGCTGCTGCTGCTGCTGCTGGGCGTAAGCCTAGGTTCTGCCAACCACTATTCGGAATTGCTGGCTTGGGTTTCGGGCTCGATGCTCGCTGGACTTACAGTCAATCGCTTGGTGCGCTGACCGACTTTTGCTGCGGCGAGGCCCATAGTGTCCGCTCTCCACCCATCGCCGACATTCAGTAGGCCTGCTCTTCGCGCTCCCGCATTGAGATCGCGATCTGCGCCACCACCGCCACGAGCCCCACCAGCGCGCCGAGGCTGACCAGGGTCGACACCTCGAAAATGCCGGGCGCTATCTGCTTGAGGGTCGGATCGAACGGGAGCTTCTGGATGGTACGGCCCATGTGGAAGCTGTTGAGCCCGCCCACCAAAAGGCCCGGCGTCGGGCCGGCTATCCGCAAGTCGGCGACGATACGTCGCCAGATGTTCCTGGGAGTCCTCGCGCCCAGCACGGCGGCGATCAGGACGCCCGGAAGCGCGGCGCAAAGCAGGATCAGAACGGCCTTCTGAGGGAGCGCCGCATGTTCGAAGACACTCCAGAGCGCTTGCGCCGTCATGATCGCCTCCCCAAGCGGGGATTAGACTACGCGTGTAATCTTTTGTGTCAAACGGCGCGCCTGGCCCTCAAACCTGGCACACCGGGCAGAAGAACGTCGACCGCCCGGCCTGAACCTCCCGCGCGATGATGCCCTTGCAGCCGGGCGTCGGGCACGGCTCGCCCTCGCGGTCGTAGACGCGGAAGCGGTGCTGGAAATAGCCCAGCGCCCCGTCGGCGGCGGCGAAGTCCTTCAGGGTCGAGCCGCCGACCTCGACCGCCTCGGCCAGCACGTCCTTGATCGCCGTGGTCAGGGGCCCGAGCCGCTTCCTAGCGACGGCCCCCGCCGGCTTGAACGGCGAGATGTGGGCCCGGTGCAGGGCCTCGCAGACATAGATGTTGCCCAGGCCCGCCACGGTGCGCTGGTCCAGCAGCAGGGTCTTGGGGCCCTGCTTGCGGTTTGCAAAGGCCTTTTCCAGCGTCCTGGTGTCGAAGGCCTCGCCCAGCGGCTCGGGCCCCATGGTCGCGAACCAGGGGTGGCGATCGACGCGGTCGGTCGGAATCAGGTCCATGAAGCCGAAGCGGCGGGGGTCGTAATAGGTGACGGTCGCGCCGGCCTCGGTCTCGAAGACGACGTGGGCGTGCTTGTCGTCCGGCGTCACTTCGCGGGCGAAGTCGCCGGGCCTGACGGTTCCCTCCGGCGCGGCGATCTCGAAGCGGCCTGTCATGCCTAAGTGCATCACCAGGGTGTCGCCGCGATCCAGCGGGGCCAGGATGTACTTGGCTCGGCGGTCCAGCCGCAGGATCCTCGCGCCCGTCACCCGCTGGACGAAGCCGTCGGGCAGCGGAAACCGCAGGTCGGGCCGGTTGGCGCGCACGCGGGCCAGGCGCGCGCCGGACAGGACGGGCTCGAGACCGCGCCGGACGGTCTCGACTTCGGGCAGTTCGGGCAAGGATCATTCCTTAAGGCGATGACGCGGCGCGATGCGCGAGCTAATAGCGGACCTTCCTATAGCGACTTCGCCCCCGGGACGTCATGAGCAACACCTCCGCCAGCTTCGGTTTCAAGGATGTCGACGCCTCGCAGAAGGCGGGCCTGGTGCGCGGCGTGTTCGACCGCGTGGCCAAGAACTACGACATCATGAACGACCTGATGAGCGGCGGGGTGCATCGCCTCTGGAAGGACGCCGTCGCCGCGCGCCTGAACCCGCAGCCGGGCGAGGTGATCATCGACTGCGCCGGCGGCACCGGCGACATGGCCCGGCGCTTCGCCAAGATGGCGCGGGCCGCCCAGGAGCGGCGCGGCGGTCCGGACGCGACCATCAACATCGTCGACTACAACGCCGAGATGATCATGGCCGGCATCGAGCGCGGTGGCGAACCGGAGATCACCTGGACCGTCGGCGACGCCCAACGCCTGCCGCTGCCCGACAGTTACGCCAACGCCTATGTGATCAGCTTCGGCATCCGCAACGTCACCGATATCGACGCGGCCCTGCGCGAGGCGCGCCGGGTGCTGAAGCCCGGCGGCCGCTTCCTGTGCCTGGAGTTCTCGCGCCCGGTGACCGAAGCGTTGGCGAAGGCCTACGACGCCTACAGCTTCAAGATCATCCCGCAGGTCGGCGAATGGGTCGCCAAGGACCGCGACGCCTATCAGTACCTGGTCGAGAGCATCCGCCGCTTCCCCGACCAGAAGACCTTCGCCGGCATGATCGAGAACGCCGGCTTCAAGCGGGTCAGCTACACCAACTTCACCGGCGGCGTCGCGGCCCTGCACCAGGGTTGGGCGCTCTAAGCAGTGACCTCGTTCTCCGCCTTCTGGCGCCTGACGGGCGCGGGCTGGGCCCTGGTGCGGGCCGACGCCCTGATCCCGCGCGAGGCCGAACCCCTGCTGCCGCCGGCCGCCAAGCTGGCCGGGCGGGTGCTGCGCCTGTTCGCCGGTAGCGCCGCCAAGCGTGGCCGGCCGGGCGAGCGCCTGGCCCGCGTGCTGGAGAAGCAGGGGCCGGCGGCGATCAAACTGGGCCAGTTCCTGTCGACCCGCGCCGATATCTTCGGGAGCGCCTTCGCCGAGGACCTCTCGCACCTGAAGGACCGGCTGCCGGCCTTTCCGCTCGCGGTCGCCAGGGCCGAGATCGCCCGCAACCTCGGCAAGCCGCTGGACGAGATCTTCGCCGAGATCGGAGAGCCGGTCGCCGCCGCCTCGCTGGCCCAGGCCCATCCCGCCACGCTGGTCGACGGGCGCAAGGTCGCCGTGAAGGTGCTACGGCCGGACGTCGAGCGCCAGGTCGCCCGCGACACCGCCGTGCTGCGGCTGACCGCGCGCCTGGCCGAGACTCTGGCGCCCGCCTCGCGCCGCCTGCGGCCTACCGAGTTCGTCGAGGTGGTGATCCGCGCCCTCGAACTGGAGATGGACCTGCGCTTCGAGGCCGCCGGCTGCGCCGAGCTGGGCGAGGCCATGGCCAAGGACGCCTATATGAGCGCCCCGAGCGTGTGCTGGGAGGGCGTGGGCAAGCGCGTCCTCACCTTGACCTGGGCCGAGGGCGCGCCGCTGTCGGACCCCGCCGCCCTGACGCTGCCGGGCCTGGACCGCAAGGCCCTGGCCGAAAACGTCACCCGCGGCTTCCTGGCCCAGGCCCTGGACCACGGCCTGTTCCACGCCGACCTGCACGAAGGCAACCTGTTCGTCGCCGCGCCGGCCAGCGTCACGGCCGTGGACTACGGCATCGTCGGGCGCCTGGGGCCCGGCGAGCGCCGCTACCTGGCCGAGATCCTGTACGGCTTCCTGAACCGCGACTACGCCCGCATCGCCCAGGTGCATTTCGACGCCGGCTATGTCCCCGCCCACCAGGACAAGGACGCCTTCGCCCAGGCTCTGCGCGCCGTCGGCGAGCCCGTGTTCGGCCGCAACGCCCGCGACGTCTCGATGGGCCGCCTCCTGGCGCAGCTCTTTGAGATCACCGCGCTTTTCGACATGGCCCTGCGGCCGGAACTGGTGCTGCTGCAGAAGACCATGGTCACGGTCGAGGGCGTGGCCCGCCGCATCGACCCGACCCACGACCTGTGGGCCGCCGCTGATCCGGTGGTCCGTCGTTGGATCGGCCGCGAGCTCTCGCCCGCCGCCAAGGTCCGCGACTTCGCCGAGGAGGCTCTGCGCGCCCTCCGCGCCATCGCCCGCCTGGCCGAGGCCTCGCCCCCGGCGACGACAGAAGTCCATATCGAGCGATCGCACGTCTGGCCGCTGCTATGGTTCTTGGTCGGCGCCGCGACGGCCGGGGCGGCCTTCGTGACCGGGCTGCTGCTCTCGCGCTAGGCCGGAGCGACGTCTCTGGCCCGGGCCTCGCGTGTCGCCACGGAAGCGAATCATCGCGGCGAGCCAAGCGAAGACGCACGACCGCCCTCGCCCAACCCATCATCCCCGCCCCAGACCCGCCCTGGTCCGGGACCTGAAGCCCAGATGGCGGGGAGGATCCCCCTTACCCTTCCGCCTCGTCCCGCTCTCGCTTCTTGGCGGCGGTCGCCCGGCGCGCTTCGCGGGTCTTCTGCTCGGTCCAGTAGGCCGCGCCCTCGTCGGGCTTGAACATCGTGCGGGGCGCGCCTTCGCGCGACACCACCGCGAAAACATTGTCCTTGGGATCGTAGATCAGCAGATCGCCATTGGCGCGCTTCAGCGTTTGCGAGCCCTTGGGCGGATCGCTGACGAAGGCGTGGACCTTGGCGACATAGTCGTCGGCGCTCTTGGCGCCGAACGTCTCGCCGTTGCGCTGGAACGAGCGCTGGGCGTTCTCCTCGGCCGTGCGGTCGCGGTTGGCGGCCCAATAGGGCTTGCCGGCGATCAGCTTGACCGGCGCGTCGCGCGGATCGCTTCGGCGCGGACTCTCGGTCGACGCCTCGACCGCGGAGCCTTCAGACGCCGCGCTGGCCCGCTCCCCGCCCTTCGGCGCCTTGACCGCCGACGCGCCGCTGTCGCACGCCGCCAAGGACAGCAGGCCCAACCCAGCGACGACGCCGACAGAAATCTGCCTCACAATCTTCATGATCGTATTCGCCCCATTGCTCTACCTTGACGTTTAATGAACGAAAGCGGAACAGGAGTCGAGTCCCTAAGTTCACGGCAGGATTGTCACTGGCGCTTTGGCGCGGGGATGGGCATGTGCAGGGGACGAGACGAACGCGGAAAGCGGGAGCTGGGCGTGAGCGACAAGCGGGTTCTTCTGATCGTCGGCGGCGGCGTGGCGGCCTACAAGTCTCTGCTGCTGGTGCGCCTGCTGCGCCGGGCGGGAATCGCCGTGCGGCCGATCCTGACCAAGGCGGGCGAGCAGTTCGTCACGCCGCTGTCCCTCTCGGCCCTGGCCGAGGACAAGGTCTATCAGGACCTGTTCTCCCTGACCGACGAACACGAGATGGGCCATATCGAGCTGTCGCGCTCGGCCGACCTGGTCGTGGTCGCCCCGGCGACGGCCGACCTGATCGCCAAGGCCGCGGGCGGCCTGGCCGGCGATCTCGCCTCCACCACCCTGCTCGCCACCGATAAGCCCGTGCTGATGGCGCCGGCCATGAACGTGCGGATGTGGCTGCATCCCGCCACCCAACGCAATGTCGCGACCCTGAAGGCCGACGGCGTGTCGTTCGTCGACCCGGCCGAGGGCGCCATGGCCTGCGGCGAGTTCGGGCCCGGTCGCCTGGCCGAGCCGGAGGAGATCTTCGCCGCCATCGTCGCCATGCTGGAAGGCCCCGCCGCCAAGCCGCTGGTCGGCAAGCGGGCCCTGGTCACGGCCGGCCCGACCTTCGAGCCGATCGACCCCGTGCGCGGGATCACCAACCGCTCCAGCGGCAAGCAGGGCTTCGCGATCGCCGAGGCCCTGGCCCGCCTCGGCGCGGAGGTCACCCTGATCGCCGGTCCGGTGTTCCTGCCGACCCCGCCGGGGGTCAAGCGGGTGGACGTCGAGACGGCCCGCCAGATGCTGGCCGCCAGCCAGGCCGCCCTGCCGGCCGATGTCGGCGTCTTCGTCGCCGCCGTCGCCGACTGGCGCGTCGACGAAGCGTTCGGCGCCAAGCTGAAGAAGGAGAAGGGCGGTCCGCCGGCCCTGACCTTCGTGGAGAACCCCGACATCCTGGCCACGCTCTCGGCCTCGGGTCCCCAGCGGCCCAAGCTGGTCGTCGGTTTCGCCGCCGAGACCGACCATGTCGAGGAACACGCCCGCGCCAAGCTGGCCCGCAAGGGCTGCGACTGGATCATCGCCAACGACGTCACCCAGCCTGGCGTGATGGGCGGCGGCGAGAACGCCGTCCTGCTGGTGACCAAGGACAAGACCGAGCGCTGGGACCGCGCCGCCAAGGACGCGGTGGCCGCCCAGATCGCCGCGCGGATCGCCCAGGCCTTGGCCTAGGGCGCATTCTCCCGCTGGCGCGACCTGTTAGAACGCCCGGCTAGCGGCTGGCCGCCTGGTATTCGGCCTCCCACCAGCCCAGCAATCCCCTCTCTCCCATGATGGAGAAGAAGCGTTTCAGGATCTGGCCGTGGCGCTCGGCGAACTGCCGCCAGACCGGCGTCTCGAGAAGCTCGGGCGTGATCAGGTAGCCTCGGGGGGTCTTGAGGCAGAGACCCGCCTCGGCGAGCCGCAGCGCATTTCGCCGCACGGTCTCGAACGGCAGGCCCAGGGACCGCGACAACGACGAGGCCGAGACGGGCTTTCCCGCGCCAGGCTGCGTCGCATGGCTCGCGCGCAGAATCGAAAACAACAGGACGATGGCGAAGGGTTCGTGAACGATGGGTAGGAGCATCTCGACCAGCCGCAGGAAGTGATCCCCCCAGAGCCGCATCGTGTAGCGATGGGGAAACTCCCCATCGCCGGCCTCCTGGTCGGGCGCGCCCAGCGCGCCTAGGCGCCTGAAGGCGCCGTAGAGATCGCCGATCGCCTGACAGGTCGCTTCAGCGGTCGCGATGTAGGCAGGCGTCTCCGTGATGCTCTTGGGCATGAGGACGCCGGCGTCCGTCTGGGTCAGAAAGCCGGCCTCCACCATCGAGGCCACTCGCCGCCGGGCGGTCTCCTGAGGAACGCCGAGCGACATGGCGATGGAACGGACCCGCACGGGCCGGCGCAGTTCGTCCGGCGGCGAAGCGCTCAACGCGGCGTAGGTTTTCTGGAACGCCAGGTTGCGAGCCATGTGCGCCAGGTTGGCTTGGCCGATGGCGAGCGCCAGGAGCGTGTCGAGCGCCGAGCGATAGGTCCCGCGAAGGAATCCGCTGGAGATCAACTCAGCCGAAAACGCCAGGCAAAGTTGTTCGACGGCCCTGTCCGTGCTCGAGACAGACGACGTCATGTCCTCGCTCCCTCGCGAAGGCTCCGCCCCAATCGTTTGCACACAACAGCCCCCCATATCGAACCGCGCCCCGCGAACGTCTAGTCTCCGCGTTTGGCGAACGAAATTGAAGGGCGTCGAGACCTGGGCCTGTTCACAATTCTTACGCGGAAAGCGGCGCCCGCGGGGACAGGGCCGCCATGAATTGGGCGCTTCACCGCCGCCACGCCTCCTCACCAGGGGGACGCACAAGGGCCAGCCCCTGGCCCCGCCCCCCGCAAATCAGCTAAAGCCGGCCTGTCTCCAGAACAGGAACTCTACATGTCCGCCCTTCCCGCCGGTCTCGTCATCCGCTTCAAGCGCTGGGAAGGCAACGCCGACCTGCCGGTTCCGACCTACGCCACGGCCGGCGCGGCGGGGTTCGATCTGCGGGCCGCCGTGCCGGAGGCTGAGCCGATCGTCCTGAAGCCCGGCGCACGGTGCATGGCGCCGACCGGCTTCTCGGTGGCGGTCCCCGATGGCTGGGAAATGCAGGTGCGGCCGCGCTCGGGCCTCGCCTTCAAGAACGGCGTCACCGTGGTCAACGCGCCGGGCACCGTCGATAGCGACTATCGCGGCCAGGTCTGCGTGCTGCTGATCAATCTGGGCGAGGAAGACTTCACGATCCGTCGGGGCGACCGCATCGCCCAGGGCGTCATCGCCGCGGCTCCGCAATGGCCGCTGGTCGAGGTCGAGGACCTGGACGAGACCGACCGCGGCGCCGGCGGCTTCGGGTCGACCGGATCGAAATAGGCTATAGCCGCCCGGTCGTCTGGGCCGCCTTGATCGCGACCGCCAGATAGCCGCCGAACCCGGCCGCGAAGGCCGCCGCGGCGAGCCATAAGGTCGGCCGCAACATATCGAGCGGGGACTGGCCCTTCGAAGATGGTGGCGTCATCGGAACCTCCCATGACGCTTAACGGACGTCGCCCAGAACGGTTGCGGCTCATCGCGACGCCCAAGCGGCGGCGGCGATGGGGCGCGAGAACGCGCCTCGGAAAATCTCAAAGTCAATATTCCAGACTAGTTAGATAGTCTCTATACGGATTGTATTGAAAGGAGACTACTTTCACGCGTCGCATTCTGCGTCAAAATGTCGCTCGAAGATATGAATTCTCCAGTCTACTCACGCTCTACAGCGATTCATCCATCGAAGACTCCGGTTATCCCACTAAATCCCGAAACTCAGTGCGGGTTTATTAACCCTGATAGGCGGTGATGTCGGCCGATTGCGGGATCGGGATAGGACCCATGTCTAATTTGAAAGTTGCGCACAAGCTGCTGTTGGCGTTCGCGGTTCTAGTTCTGGGCGTCGTCGCCGCCGGAGCGGTCGTCGCGGTCGGCCTGACCTCGATTCAGCGGATCACCGATCTGAACGCCCACAGCTACGCCTATGTCGCCGCGATCACGGATACGACGGCCGCGCTTGTCGAGGAGCAGAACGCGGTGCGGGGCTATGTCGCCAGCCTGGACGCGTCGTTCCTGAAGAAGCGCAAGAAGTACGAAGGCGAGTACAAGAAGGCCTACGAGCGCCTCGTCGCCGGCGTCGAGAGCCCCGATGAAAAGGTCCGCGTCGAGAAATTGGCGGCCGCGGTCGCCGTTTTCGAAACCGAGATCGCCAAGCAGATCTCGGACGTCGAAAATCCGGCCACCGTCGAGATCGCGCGGCTCGAAATCGCCAAGACGGGCCGCCTGACCAACATCCGCAAGGTGTTGGAGGAGATGTCCAAGGTCGAGACCCAGCAACTGGCCGCCCGGAGGGCCGAACAGGACAAGGCCTTCACGACCGCTCTGGTCACCCTGGCCGTCGCCGGCGCCCTGGCCGTGGGCACGGCCGGCCTGATGGGCTGGCTGCTGTCGAACGCGATCGCGACGCCGGTCACCGCCATGACGGCGGCCATGCGCCGCCTGGCCGGCGGCGACAACACGGTGGACGTGCCCGCCGTGGGTCGCAAGGACGAGATCGGCGGCATGGCCGCCGCCGTCCTGACCTTCAAGGAAGCGGCCATCGAGAAGATTCGGCTGGAAGGCCTGGCGGCCGAGCAGCGCGCGGAAGCCGAGCGCGTCCGGCAGGCCGGGGAGGCCGAACGCGCGGCCAACGCGCGCGAACAGGCGACCGTCGTCGCCCAGGTCGGCGAGGGCCTGGAGGCGCTGGCCGGAGGCGACTTGACCTTCCGCCTGCGCGAGACCTTCCCCGACGCCTATCGCAAGCTCCAGGCCGACTACAATGCGGCCATGGATCAGCTGGCCCAGACCATGGGCGTGATCAACGGCGTGGTCGGCGGCATCCAGGCCGGCTCTTCCGAGATCAGCCATGCCGCCGACAACCTGTCGCGGCGCACCGAGCAGCAGGCCGCCAGCCTGGAAGAGACCGCCGCCGCCCTGGACGAGATCACCGCCACCGTGCGCAGGACCGCCGAGGGGGCGAGCAGCGCCCGCCGCACGGTCGACAACGCGCGCAAGGACGCCGAGAGCGGCGGCGACATCGTCGATCGGGCCGTGGCCGCCATGGGCCAGATCGAGTCCAGCTCGCGCGAGATCGGGGCCATTATCGGCGTCATCGACGAAATCGCCTTCCAGACCAACCTGCTGGCCCTTAACGCCGGGGTGGAAGCGGCGCGGGCGGGCGAGGCGGGCAAGGGCTTCGCGGTGGTGGCGCAGGAGGTCCGCGCGCTCGCCCAGCGGTCGGCGGAGGCCGCCAAGGAGATCAAGACCCTGATCTCGACCTCGACCCAGCAGGTCGACGAGGGGGTGAACCTGGTCGGCGAGACGGGCGAGGCCCTGCGGCGCATCATCTCGGGCGTCCAGGACATGAACCGGATCGTCGCCGAGATCGCCGCGTCGGCCAACGAACAGTCGACGGGCCTTCAGCAGGTCAACACGGCCGTGAACCAGATGGATCAGGCCACCCAGCAGAACGCCGCGATGGTCGAGGAGAGCACCGCCGCCAGCCACACCTTGTCCAACGAGGCGCGCGAACTGGGCCGGCTGGTGCAGCGTTTCCGCCTCGCGGAGGGCGGTGGCGCGCAAGACCGGGGACGCCGCGCGGCCTGACCGAAAAAACTTCTTCCAGCGTTCATTGATTTCTGGACGGGTGCGTCCATTTATCCCTTGCCCCGCGCGCCGGGCCGAAATATCCGGCGCGCCTGAGCCTTCTCGACAGGGATCTGGACGCATGGCGACGCCGCAAAACAAGAAGCTTGTCCCGATGATCGTCGGCGGGATCGTCGGGATCGCCGTCGTGGTCGGCGGGACCCTGTGGTTCCTCGACAAACAGCGCTTCGAAAGCACCGACAACGCCTTCGTCCAGGCCGATACGGTGCAGATCAGCCCGCAGGTCTCCGGCTATGTGGCCGAGGTGCTGGTCGCCGACAACCAGCGGGTCGAGGCCGGCCAGGTGCTGGCCAAGATCGATCCGTCGACCTTCCAGGCCATCGTCGACCAGGCGATCGCCAACGCCAACGCCGCCGACGCGGCCGTCCGCGCCATCGACGACAAGAACAGCCTCGAACAGGCGATGATCGCCCAGCGCGCGGCCGGCGTGACCAGCGCCCGGGCCGACGCGGGCCGGGCCACGGCCGATCTCGAGCGCTACAACGCCCTGGCCGCCCAAGGCTGGGTGTCGCAACAGAAGGTCCAGACCGAGCGCGCCGCCGCCACCCAGACCGCCGCCAGCGTGGCCAGCGCCCAGGCCGCGCTGGAGGCCGAACGCCGCGCCGCCCAGTCGCTGGGCTCGGCCAAGGACCAGGCGATCGCCCAGGCCGCCGCCGCCCACGCCGCCGTCGAACAGGCCAAGCTGAACCTGGAGCGCACCGTGATCCGCGCGCCCGCCGCCGGCGTTGTCGGCGCCCGCTCGGTTCGCCCGGGCCAGCTGGTCCAGCCGGGCGTGGCCCTGATGTCGGTCGTTCCGCTGGGCCAGGCCTATGTCGTCGCCAACTTCAAGGAGACCCAGGTCGCGCGGATCCGCGTCGGCCAGCCGGTCGAGATCAAGGCCGACGCCTTCGGCAAGGAGAAGATCGTCGGCAAGATCGACAGCTTCGCCCCCGCGACCGGCCAGGAGTTCGCCCTGATCCCCGTCGAGAACGCGGTCGGCAACTTCACCAAGATCACCCAGCGCCTGCCGGTGAAGATCGCCGTCGACCGCAGCCAGCTGGGCGCGGCCCTGCGTCCGGGTCTCTCGGTCGAGGTCAAGGTCGACGTGCGCGACCGCTCGGGGCCCTCGTTCGCCGAGGCGGGCCAGGCCACGCCGCAGGTCGCCCGCCAGGGCGTGGCCCGCTAGCCGGCGGACGCGTCATGACCGACGCCGCCCTCCCCGCCTCGGGCGCCGCCCAGGCTCCGGCCAAGCCCGAGGTGAACTGGACCAAGCTGTTCCTCGGCTTCGGCGCGATGGTGATCGGCCAGTTCATGGCCATCCTGGACATCCAGATCGTCGCGGCCTCGCTGCCGCAGATCCAGGCCGGCGTCGGCGCCAGCACCGATCAGATCAGCTGGATCCAGACCGCCTATCTGATCCCCGAGGTCGTGATGATCCCGCTGTCGGGATATCTGTCGCGGCTGTGGGGCACCCAGCGCCTGTACCTGGCCTCCTGCACCGGCTTCATCGTCATGAGCGTGCTGACGGGTCTTAGCTCGTCGATCGACATGATGATCCTGACGCGGGCGCTGCAGGGCTTCATCGGCGGAGCGATGATCCCGACGGTGTTCGCCGTGGCCTTCACCGCCTTTCCGCCGGAGCGCCGGATCACCGCCAGCGTGATCATGGGCCTGATCGTCACCCTGGCCCCGACCGTCGGCCCGACCCTGGGCGGCCATCTGACCGAGGCCCTGTCCTGGCGCTGGCTGTTCTTCATCAACGTGCCGACCGGCCTTATCGTGCTGTTTGGCGTGGCGCGCTGGGGCGACTTCGACAAGGGCGACCCCAGCCTGGCCAAGGGCTTCGACTGGTTCGGCCTGGCCGTCATGGCGGTCTTCCTGATGAGCATGCAGTACGTGCTGGAGGAAGGCGCCAAGGACGACTGGTTCGACGACACCGCCATCCTGTGGCTGACGGTCACCGCCGTCATCGGCGGGTCGCTCTTCATCTGGCGGCAGCTGACCTACAAGAACCCGATCGTCGAGCTTCGAGCCTTCTCGAACCGCAATTTCACGGTCGGCGTCCTGATGACCGCGGTTTCGGGGGCCAGCCTGTTCGGCGGCACCTTCCTGCTGCCGCAGTTTCTGGGCCGGGTGCGGCACTATTCGGCGTCGGAGGTCGGCACCACCATGGTCGTGTCGGGCCTGTCGATGTTCCTGACCGGACCGATCGCCGGACGCCTGGTGCGAAAGACCGATCCGCGCGTGCCGATGTGCCTGGGCTTCCTGCTGGCCGGCTGGGGCATGTACATGGCCCATGGCGTGACCAAGGACTGGGGCTTCTGGGAATTCGCCGGGGTCCAGGCCTGCCGGGGCGTGGGCGTGATGATCGCCATGATCGCCACCCAGCAGGTCACGATGAGCACCCTGCCGCCGCACATGGTCAAGAACGCCTCAGGCCTGGTCAATCTGGCCCGCAACACCGGCGGCGCCGTTGGCCTGGCCCTGCTGGCCACCTCGATCACCCAGCAGACGGCGCTCTACTACGACGACATGACCTCGAAGGTGACCCAGGGCGGGCCGACGGCCAGCATGATGGCGGGCCTGACCGAGCGCATGATGCAGCTGGGCGTCGCCGATCCCGCCGGCGCGGCCCGCAAGGCCATCGGCGGCATGATGGAGCAGCAGGCCACCGTGATGGCGTTCGGCGACAGCTTCACCCTGCTGGCGATCGGCTGCTTCCTGGCCGCCTTCGTCTCGCTGCTGGCCACCCCCGCCAAGGGCGCGCCGCCCCCGCCGTCGGACGCCCACTGATGCCGCGCGTCCCCGGACAGATCGACGTCGCCAAGACCGAGGCCATTCTCGACGCCGCCGTCGAGGTGATCGGCCAGCGGGGCCTGGCCGCGCCCATGGAAGCCATCGCCAAGCGGGCGGGGGTCTCCAAGCAGACGGTCTACAATCACTACGGCTCCAAGGCCGAGCTGATGCGCGCCCTGATGCAGCGCCGGGTGGAGCGGGTCACCGCGCCCCTGCGCGGCCAGGCGGCCGTCGACAATCCGACCGCGGCGCTGGAGGCCTACGCCCTCTCCCTGCTGGAGACGGTGATCATCAACAAGAGCTATTCGATGTTGCGGGTGGTGATGATGGGCGCGGGTGAGATGCCCGACGTCGCCCAGGAAGTCTACGAGGCGGGCCCCCTGAGCGCTCGGCGCGAGCTCGCGGCGTTTCTGCGGACCGAGACCGAGCTGGGCCGGATGAAGGTCGAGGACTGCGATCAGGCGGCGGAGTTCTTCTCCGGCATGATCATGGGCCAAAGCCAGATGCGCTCGCTGTTGCGGCTGCCTTCGGACAAGACGCCCGAGGAGTTCGGCCGCTTCGCGCGGGAAGCGGCCGAACGGTTCATGCGGGCCTACGCGCCTTAAAGGGCTTACGCCTCTTCCTGGTCGGGCATGCCCATCATGTGGAAGCCGGCGTCGACGTGGACCACTTCGCCCGTGGTCGACTTGCCGAGGTCCGAAGCCAGCCACAGGGCGCAGCCGGCGACGCCTTCCATCGAGGTGTCTTCCTTCATCGCCGAGAACGCGCGGCCCTGGGCGATCATGCTGCGGCCGCCCGAGATGCCGGCCAGGGCCAGGGTGCGCATGGCGCCGGCCGAGATGGCGTTGGCGCGGATGCCCTTGGGACCGAGGTCGCGGGCGATGTAGCGCGTCGAGGCTTCCAGCGCCGCCTTGGCCACGCCCATGGTGTTGTAGTTCGGGATGGTCCGCTCAGACCCCAGATAGGTCATGGTGATCAGCGAACCGCCGTTCGGCATCAGCTTGGAGGCGCGCTTGGCCACGTCCACGAAGCTGAAGGCCGAGATGTTCATGGCCATCAGGAAGCCCTCGCGGGTCGTGTTGTCCACGAACGAGCCCTTCAGCTCGTTCTTGTTGGCGAAGGCCACCGAGTGGACGACGAAGTCCAGCGTGCCGAACTCCTTCTCGATCGTGGCGAAGGCCGCGTCCATCGAGGCGTCGTCGGTGACGTCGGCCGGGATCATCGTCTTGACGCCGATGCTCTCGGCCAGCGGGCGCACGCGGCGCTCCAGCTCTTCGCCCTGATAGGTGAAGGCCATCTCGGCGCCCTGGGCGGCCAGCTGGCTGGCGATGCCCCAGGCGATCGAGTTGTGGTTGGCCACGCCCATGACGAGGCCCTTCTTGCCCCGCATCAGCTCGCCCTTGGGGAACGCGTAATCGTCGGCCATGTGTCGGGCCCTCTTTGGCAAATCGTTGAGCGCTGGTTAGCAGGGCTGGCCGTTGGGCGGAACCCTGCCGCTCAATCCTAGACCTTCCCGAAGATCAGCGTGCCGTTGGTGCCGCCAAAGCCGAAGCTGTTGGACATCACCGTCTCGAGCGGCTTGTCGACGCGCTGGCGCAGGATCGGCAGGTCGGCGAACTCGGGATCCAGCTCCTCGATGTGGGCGCTCTCGGCGGCGAAGCCGTTGTCGAGCATTAGGATCGAGTAGATGGCCTCCTGCGCGCCTGCCGCGCCCAGGCTGTGGCCGGTCAGGGACTTGGTCGACGAGATCATCGGCGGCTTGTCGCCGAACACCTCGCGCACCGCGCCCATCTCCTTGCTGTCGCCGACCGGCGTCGAGGTGCCGTGCGGGTTCAGATAATCGATCGCGCGGTTTCCCGCGTCGGCCATGGCCAGCTTCATGCAGCGCGCCGCGCCCTCGCCCGAGGGGGCGACCATGTCGTAGCCGTCGGAATTGGCGGCGTAGCCGACCAGCTCCCCGTAGATCTTGGCGCCGCGCGCCTTGGCGCGCTCGTACTCTTCCAGCACCACGATCCCGGCGCCGCCGGCGATCACGAAGCCGTCGCGGGCCTTGTCATAGGCGCGGCTGGCCACGGCCGGACGGTCGTTGAAGTTGCTGCTCATGGCGCCCATGGCGTCGAACAGGTTCGACAAGGTCCAGTCCAGCTCCTCGCAGCCGCCGGCGAAGACGACGTCCTGCTTGCCCATCTGGATCTGCTCGGCGGCCGCGCCGATGCAGTGGGCGCTGGTCGCGCAGGCCGAGCTGATTGAATAGTTGATGCCGCGGATCTTGAACCAGGTCGACAGCACGGCCGACGGGCCCGAGCTCATGGCCTTGGGCACGGCGAACGGACCGATCCGCTTGGGACCCTTTTCCTTGGTCGTGGCCGCGGCCTCGACGATGACGCGGGTCGAGGGACCGCCCGAGCCGACGATCAGACCGGTGCGTTCGTGGCTGATCTCGCCCTCGGTCAGGCCCGAGTCGGCGATCGCCTGCTCCATGGCGATGTGGGCATAGGCGGTGCCGGGCGCGAGGAAGCGCGCCGCGCGGCGGTCGACCAGCGGCTCCCACTCGATCTGAGGCGCGGCATGGACCTGGCAGCGGAAACCCAGCTCGGCGTATTCCGGCGCGGCGACAACGCCGGATTTGGCCTCACGCAGGGAGGCCAGCACCTCATTGGCGTTGTTGCCGATGGACGAGACGATCCCCAGTCCGGTGACGACGACGCGACGCATTCTGTAAATCCTCTTCTCCCCCTCCGATCCGTCAGGGGCCGGTTCTATCGCTAAACGACCGGTCTCGACTAACGGATCAAGCCATTTGCTCGGGCGTGAACAGGCCGACCTTCAGGTCCTTGGTCTCGTAGATGACCTTGCCGTCGGCCTCCAGAACGCCTTCGCCGATACCCATGACGAGCTTGCGCATGATGACCCGCTTCAGGTCGATCTTGTAGACGACTTTCTTGACGTCCGGGGTGACCTGGCCGGTGAACTTGACCTCGCCCACGCCCAGGGCGCGGCCGCGACCCGGCGCGCCCGACCAGCCCAGGAAGAAGCCGACCAGCTGCCACATGGCGTCCAGGCCCAGGCACCCGGGCATGACGGGGTCGCCGATGAAGTGGCAGCCGAAGAACCAGAGGTCCGGATTGATGTCGAATTCGGCTTCGACATAGCCCTTACCGAACTTTCCGCCTTCCGACTCGATGCGGACGATCCGGTCGAACATCAGCATCGGCGGGGCCGGCAGCTGGGCGTTCCCGGGGCCGAAAAGCTCGCCGCGGCCGCAAGCCAGGAGTTCTTCGTAGGAGTAGGCGTTCTTCTGCATGGGCCACGCCCTAGCACGGCGGCGGGCCGCGCCTCAATGTTTCCCTGTCGAAACAGGTCGTGAAGCGGTCAACCCTTGCGGCACTGGACGGCGGGATCGGCGCCCCAGATCTCGCGCTCGCGCGCCCATCCGGAGGCCCCGTCGGCGCGAAGCCGGCACCAGCCGTCCTCGCACTTGTCGAGCGCCGCGACGCTCCGCGACTTCAGATAGGCGTTGATCTTGGCCCCGTCTTTCGGCGCGCTCAGCAGCGGCAGGTTGGTCGGCTGGACCCGCATCGCCGATCGCCGGCCGTCGACGGTGCGTCTGTGCACCCAGGCCAGGCCGCCCTCGGGGTCGCAGATTCGCCGCCACTCGCGCGTTTCGGCCACGACCTGCACCGGCAGGCCCTTGGCGCGGTAGACCCACAGAAGCTGGTGGGCTTCGTCCGGGCCCTTGCGGGCGTTCACCTCGGCGTATTTCAGCGAGACGTAGCGCGGGACCTCCAGCCCTGACGGCGTGATCCGGGGCCCCTCGGCGGCCGCCGGACCGGCGGCGAAGGCGGCGAGTCCCAAAAAAAGTCGCGTGAAACGCTTCCGGGCCGAACCTTGTTCTGTTTTCGACGGCATGTTGCTTGGCCCCTTCGGGCCCCTTTGCTACAGCTTTCAAACGCCCGTCAGTGAGAGCTTTTCAGTCCGACCATGGCCGCCCGCAAGCTCAAAGTCGTCGTCACCCGCAAACTCCCCGATCCGGTGGAGACGCGGATGTGCGAACTGTTCGACACCGAACTGAATATCACCGACACCCCGATGACGGCCGACGAGCTCGTCGACGCCATGAGCCGGGCCGACGTGCTGGTGCCGACGATCACCGATCGCATCGACTCGCGCCTTCTGTCGCGATCCGGCGACCGGCTCAAGCTCATCGCGAATTTCGGCGCGGGCGTGGACAATATCGACGTCGCCACGGCCAATGCGCGCGGCATCATCGTCACCAATACGCCCGGCGTCCTGACGGAAGACACCGCCGACCTGACCATGACCCTGATCATGGCCGCCTCGCGCCGGATCGTCGAAGGCGCCGAGGTGGTCAAGGCCGGCGGGTTCCACGGCTGGTCGCCGACCTGGATGCTGGGCCGCCGCCTGTGGGGCAAGCGCCTGGGCATCATCGGCATGGGCCGCATCGGCCAGGCCGTCGCCCGCCGCGCCAAGGCTTTCGGCATGCAGGTGCACTACCATAACCGAAAGCCCGTCAGCCCGCGCATCGCCGAGGAGCTGGGCTGCACCTATTGGGAAAGCCTGGACCAGATGCTGGCCCGGATGGACTTCATCTCGGTCAACTGCCCGCACACGCCGGCGACCTACCACCTGCTGTCGGCCCGCCGGTTGAAGCTGCTGCGACCGCAGGCCGTCGTGGTCAACACCGCTCGCGGCGAGGTGATCGACGAGGGCGCCTTGGCCAACATGCTGGCCAAGGGCGAGATCGCCGGCGCCGGCCTCGACGTCTACGAGCACGAGCCGGCCATCAACCCCAAGCTCCTGAAGCTGCCCAACGTCGTGCTGCTGCCCCACATGGGCTCGGCCACGGTCGAGGGCCGCATCGACATGGGCGAGAAGGTCATCGTCAACGTGAAGACCTTCATGGACGGCCACCGGCCGCCGGACCGCGTCATTCCGGCGATGCTGTAGGGGCGGGCGGGGATAGACGCCCCCTCCGTCTCGTCGCTTCGCGCCGAGCCACCTCCCCCGCAAGCGGGGCAGGAGGGTGACCACCTCTTCCTCACCCGTGAAACGGGGGAGGTGGCGCGATGCGGATACGCATCGTGACGGTGGGAGCGCTGAATGTGAGCCCCGCCCCCTACCCCCTCAACAAATACTCCCGCTCCAGCCGATAGACCGACCCGGCGCTGGTCTGCCAGCTGGAATAGAGCCCGAAGCGGTCGACGGGAAAGCTCGGCGACTTCAAGAGATTGTGCGCCTGGATCCAGGCGCCGACCTCGGGAACGGCGGCGCGCTTCAGATAGGCCAGGGTGACGTGCGGCGTATAGATCCGCGTCTCGGGCTTGAGCTCGGCCGCGCGGGCGGCGCTTTCGTTGGCCTTCTGCAGGCGACGCAGGGGGGCGCTGTCCTCGACCCCGGCCCAGACCGCGTGGATGTCCGCGCCCTCGCCGAAATGCCCCACGCCGGCCAGGGTCAGGTCGAAGGCCGGGGCGTCGATCTGCATCAGCGCCTCGTCGAGATCATCGGCCACATTCTCGGCCACGTCGCCGATGAAGCGCAGGGTGATGTGAAAGGCCTCCAGAGGCCGCCAGCGCGCGCCCTCGATCCCGTGCTGGCGCGACAGCAGGCCCTCGCCGATCTCCGGCGGGATGGCTATGGCGGTGAAGAGACGGAGCATGTCCAACCTAACGCTTACGGGCACGGATTGGGGTGGCGGGCGTGGATGGCGTTGACCGCGTCTTCCAGGTCGTCGGTCCAATCGAGGTCGAAGGCGTCGATATTGGTCTTCAGCTGCTCCATCGAGGTCGCGCCGATGATCGTGGCGGTCACGAACGGACGGGCGTCGCAGAACTTCAGGGCCAGCTGGGCCGGGTCGAGGCCGTTGGCCTGGGCCAGGGCGACATAGGCGTGGAACGCCTCCTGCGCGCCCGGCCCCTCGTAGCGCTGCATGCGGTTGTAGAGCGCCTTGCGCGAGCCGGCGGGCGCGGCGCCGTCCAGGTACTTGCCGGTCAGCTGACCCTGGGCCAGCGGCGAATAGGCCAGCAAGCCCACCTGCTCGCGCATGGCGATCTCGGCCAGGCCGTATTCGAAGGTGCGGTTGGCCAGGTGGTAGGCGTTCTGGATCGAGGCCACGCGCGGCAGCCCCTTGGTGTCGCTTTCGGCCAGGAACCGCATCACGCCCCAGGGGAATTCGTTCGAGACCCCGACGTGGCGGATCGAGCCCTTCTTCACGTGGGCGTCCAGCGCCTCGAGGATGTCGCCGAAGCTTTCGAAGTCTTGGTCGTAGTCCTTGTAGGTCTGGCCGCCGAACACCCGCACCCGGCGGTCGGGCCAGTGCAGCTGGTAGAGGTCGATGTAGTCGGTCTTCAGCCGGCGCAGCGAGCCTTCGACGGCCTCGTCGATCTGGGCCTTGGTCTGGCGCGTGGTCGCGCCGTCCTTGCGCATCCAGGACAGCCCCCCGAACGCCGCGCCCTGGCCGGCGACCTTGGAGGCCAGCACGACCTCGTGGCGCTTGCCGGTCTTCTGGAACCACGAGCCGATGTATTCCTCGGTGCGGCCCTGGGTCTCGGGATTGGGCGGGCTGGCGTACATCTCGGCCGTGTCCCAGAAGGTCACGCCGCGACCGAGGGCGTAGTCCATCTGCTCGTGGGCCTGGCTTTCAGTGTTCTGCGAGCCCCAGGTCATGGTGCCCAGGCAGCAGCGCGAGACCGTCACATCGGTCCGACCCAGCTTGGCGTACTCCATCGGCGCTTTCCCAATCCTGTTTTCGTCTTCGTTCTAAGGCGTCGAGCGGCGGGTTGGGAAGCGTCGCGGCGGCGCGCGGGCGCATACCATGAACACTTTTCGAACGGGGATTGCGCCAAGCGCGAGGACACCCGATATTTGGGAAGCGTCCACCGTGGACGCCTAGCTCAAGGGCTTAATTCGATGAACGACTTCAACCGCGGCTACGCGCGCTCGATCCCGGCGGATCGCGCCGACATGTCGGTTGACGCCGGCCTGCGTAGTTTCATGCTCGGCGTCTACAACAAGGTGGCGCTGGGTCTCCTGCTGTCGGCTGGCCTGGCCTTCCTGACCAGCGCCTATCAGCCGGTGGCCAGCCTGCTTTACGTGCTGACCCCCGACGGCCGCCTGGCCGGCTTCACGATGCTGGGCACGGTCATCCGCTTCGCGCCGCTGGCGATGATGCTGGTGGCCATGTTCGCCATGCGCAACCCGACCGCCCGCTCGTCCGGCATCCTCTACTGGGCGCTGGTCGCCTCGATGGGCGCGGGCCTCGGCGTCTGGCTGCTGGCCTATACGGGCGCCTCGGTCGCCGCGACCTTCCTGATCACCGCCATCGCGTTCGGCGGCCTCAGCCTGTTCGGCTACACGACCAAGAAGGACCTGACCGGCTTCGGCAGCTTCCTGATCATGGGCCTGATCGGTCTGGTTCTGGCCTCGCTGGTGCAGATGTTCTTCCCGATGCCGGGTCTGGGCTTCATCATCAGCATCCTGGGCGTGTTCATCTTCGCGGGCCTGATCGCCTATGACACCCAGCGCCTGAAGATGACCTACTACCAGCTGGGCGGCGACCAGCAGTCGATGGCCGTGGCCACCAACTACGGCGCGCTGAGCCTCTATCTGAACTTCATCAACCTGTTCCAATTCCTGCTCAGCATCATGGGCAGCCGCCGCTAAGCGACGGACGGAAGACGGAAGCCAGGAGCCTCGGCGGGAAACCGCCGGGGCTTTTTGCTGCGGCCACGCTCGACGCGGCGACCCCGCGCGCCCACATTGTCGGGCAAGGACCTTGGAGGACGCGATGATCCGGACCCTTAGCCTCGCCGCCGCGCTCGCCCTGGCCGCGGCCGCCGCGCACGCCCAAGCCCTCCCCGCCTATCCGAAGATCGCGCCCGGTCCCCTGCTGGCCTCGCCCCGCCTGAGCCTCTCCAAGCCCGTCGACCCCCCGCGCCGCTACGCTACGAGGGCGCGCCGACGCCGCTGCCCCGCGGCGTGGCCAAGACCTCGGTCGAACGGCGTGAAGGCGGCGTCACCGGGGCCGCCGGCCTCCTGTGCGGCATCCAGCCCAGCGCCGACGACAGCGGCGTCGGGACGGCCCGCGGCTACGACAAGGACGGTCGCTTCGTCGGCGCCAAGCTGGCCTTCTCGTTCTGACCCAGGCGGTCAGTCGACGACCGAGAACTTGCCTTTTTCGAACACCCTCAGCACCTGGGCCAGCTCGTGGCCGCGCTTGAGGATTTGCCCGCCTTGGCCAAACACCGCCCAGGCGCCCTGCCTGCGAGCAAGGGCCGGATGCTTCTCCACCCGATAGAGCGGCGCCTCCGCCGCATGACGGAAGATCGAGAAAACGGCTCGGTCGGCGAGGCCGGCGATGCCGTAGTCGCGCCACTCGCCCGCGGCGACCATCCGGCCATAGAGGCGCATCAGCTGATCAAGCTCTCGTCGCTCGAAGAACACGACGCCGCCGACCGGGTTGGGCTGCGATTCCAGGGCCATGAGGCGAATCTAGTCCGAAAACGGCCAATTGGAACAGCCGCGTGTCAGTCGGGTCACAGCCGGCGAAAATGACATGGGATGGTCATGGTGCGCCCTGAAAGGACCTTATTTCGGTCCTTCGCCCGCCTGTTTGCGGCTCGATAAGATCAATGTCGGCTGATCGGAGACCCTGTGGTCAGGATCCTGAACAGCCCCCCCAGCCCCCAGATCGCGGGCCGGTCAGCCGACAAACTTGAAGTATCCCCCTCCCCCAACGAGCCCGTGCGGATCCCCTCCCGCGCGGGCTTTTTGCGTTAGCCCTCTCTGTAACAGGGCGGAGATGCTCGCCGCACGACGGCCACGCCGCGCCTCTAAACGACCTTGGTTTGGCCCATCCCTGGCCGGCTTGGCGGTCGATAACAGCAGGGTCGACGAAGACGGACCGGGGACCCTGTCCAGCCCCCCCAGCCCCTCCGGTCCCAAGCCTTCGGCGATGCTTAAGGAACCCGCGCGGCCATTCCCCTCCCCGCCGCGCGGGTTTTTCCTTGTCCGGAAGCGCAGGGATCTCAGGACGCGCCGAGGTCAGTTCTCGGCGGCGGAGGGTTGCAGAACACCCAGGATGCGGCCGCCCTTGGCGCCTTGCACCAGCACGACCGTCACCAGATCGGATTCGCCTGCCGGCGGCAGGCGATAGAGCTTGGGCCTGCCCGCCCAGGGCCCGAGGCGCACCAGCTCGCGCACCACATTGCGGTGGACCAGGGTCTGGCCCTTGTTGTCGCCGCGCTTGACGGCGATGTCCTGCTCGCGCGGGTCGTAGCGCACCAGCCAGACCTCGCCGCCGCCGCGCGGAGCGGGACCCGAGCCGACGGCGACCCGCGTCTTGCCCACGAACTCCATGTCCGGCGGGTTGGACGGCGCCTTGGCCGCCGACTTCACCAGATCCTCGACCGCCTCGGCCTTGGTTCCGGAAGCCTGCACGCGGCCGGCGACCACCATCTGCGGGGTGGGCACGTCGCGCAGGGCGAACTTCTTGGCGTATGCGCGCTGGCGCTCGGCGAAGACCGGCTTGGCGAAGGTGTCCTTCCAGCCGAGATAGTCCCAGTAGTCGACCGAGTAGGTCAGGGCCAGGACGCCGTCGCGCTGGGACAGCTCGGCCGCCAGCTGGTTGGCCTTGCCGCAGGACGAGCAGCCCTGGGCCGTGAACAGCTCGACCACCACGGGCGGCTTGCCCGCCCACGCGGCGGGAGCCCAAGCCAGGGACGAAGCGACGCCGGACAGGGCCAGGCAGAACAGGGAGAGGGCGGCCTTACGCATTGCGGGTCACTTAAGCCAAGAACGCCCAGGATATCCGTTCACGAGGCCGTGAATAGCGGCGGTCCATGGGGAGAAATCGTGGAGACATCGTTTTCACGCGCCCCAAAACGACGATGTCGAAGCCAGATGGGGCCGAAACGAAAACGGCCGGCCCCGCGAGGAGCCGGCCGTCTCGTGATCAAGCCCGAAGGCTGTCGCTTAGTCCGCGCGCGCCAGGTTGCGCAGCACGTAGTTCAGCACGCCGCCGTTCTTGAAGTATTCAAGCTCGGTCGGGGTGTCGATGCGGCAGCGGACCGGGAAGCGGGCGATGCGGCCGTCGGTCGGGCGATAGAGCTCGACGATCAGCTGCTTGCGCGGCGCCAGGTCCGTCAGACCACGGATCGAGACGATTTCCTCGCCGGTCAGCTCCAGCTTCTGCCAGCCGTCTTGGACGAACTGCAGCGGCAGAACGCCCATGCCGACCAGGTTCGAGCGGTGGATGCGCTCGAAGCTCTCGCAGATCACCGCGCGCACGCCCAGGAGCTTGGTGCCCTTGGCCGCCCAGTCACGCGACGAGCCGGTGCCGTATTCCTTGCCGCCGAAGACGACCGCCGGACGGCCTTCTTCCTGGTACTTCATGGCCGCGTCGTAGATCGACATCACTTCGCCGGTCGGGAAGTGCTTGGTCACGCCGCCTTCGATGTCCGGGGTGATGCGGTTGCGGATCCGGATGTTGGCGAACGTGCCGCGCATCATCACCTGGTGGTTGCCGCGGCGGGCGCCGTAGCCGTTGAAGTCCACCGGCTGGACGCCGTGGTCGATCAGGAACTTGCCGGCCGGGCTGGACGCCTTGATCGAACCGGCCGGGCTGATGTGGTCGGTGGTGATCGAGTCGCCGAAGACGGCCAGGATGCGGGCTTCCACGATGTCGGTCACCGGAGCCGGCGTCATCGACATGTTGGGGAAGTACGGCGGGTTCTGGACGTAGGTCGAGTCGGCTTCCCAGGCGTAGGTCTGGCCGCCGGTCACCTTGATGCCCTGCCAGTTCTTGTCGCCCTTGAAGACGTCACCGTAGCGGGTGGCGAACATCTTCTCGTTGATCGCCTTGCGCTGCAGGGCGGCGATGTCCTCGTTCGAGGGCCAGATGTCCTTCAGGTAGACGTCGTTGCCCTTCTTGTCCTGGCCGATCGGCTGGGTGGCCAGGTCGATCTTCAGGCTGCCGGCCAGGGCGTAGGCCACCACCAGCGGCGGCGAGGCCAGGTAGTTGGCGCGGACGTCCGGGTTCACGCGGCCTTCGAAGTTGCGGTTGCCCGAGAGCACCGAGCAGGCGACGAGGTCGGCGTCGTTGATCGTCTTGCTGATGGCTTCCGGCAGCGGACCCGAGTTGCCGATGCAGGTGGTGCAGCCGTAGCCCACGAGGTTGAAGCCCAGGGCGTCCAGCGACTTGGTCAGGCCGGCCTTGGCCAGGTAGTCGGTGACCACCTGCGAGCCGGGGGCCAGCGAGGTCTTCACCCACGGCTTGACCTTCAGGCCCTTGGCGACCGCGTTCTTGGCCAGCAGGCCGGCGGCGATCAGCACCGAGGGGTTGGAGGTGTTGGTGCACGAGGTGATGGCCGCGATGACCACGTCGCCGTGACCGACGTCGAAGTTTTCGCCCTCGACCGGGGCGCGCAGATCGGGGGTCTCGGCCTTGCCGAACTCACCCACCAGCGACTCGGCGAACTTGGCGGCGGCGTCTGCCAGCAGGACGCGATCCTGCGGACGCTTCGGGCCGGCCAGCGAAGGCTGGACGCTCGAGAGGTCGAGTTCCAGGGTGTCTCGGTGAAGGTCGGCTCGGGCACGCCCGGCTCCCACCACAGGCCTTGCTCCTTGGCGTAGGCTTCGACCAGGGCGACGCGTTCCGGCGTGCGGCCGGTGCCCTTCAGATAGGCGACGGTCGAGGCCGAGATCGGGAAGAAGCCGCAGGTGGCGCCGTATTCCGGAGCCATGTTGGCGATGGTCGCCTGGTCTTCCAGGGTCAGGTTGGCCAGGGCGTCGCCGTAGAATTCGACGAACTTGCCGACCACGCCCTTCTTGCGCAGCATCTGGGTGACGGTCAGCACCAGGTCGGTGGCCGTCGCGCCTTCCGGCATGGCGCCGGTCAGCTTGAAGCCGATGACTTCGGGGATCAGCATCGGGATCGGCTGGCCCAGCATCGCGGCCTCGGCCTCGATGCCGCCCACGCCCCAGCCCAGCACGGCCAGGCCGTTGACCATGGTCGTGTGGCTGTCGGTGCCGACGACGGTGTCGGGATAGGCGACTTCGGCGCCGTCGACTTCGTTCGTCCAGACGGTCTGGGCCAGGTATTCCAGGTTCACCTGGTGGCAGATGCCGGTGCCGGGCGGCACGACGCGGAAGTTGTTGAACGCCGACGAACCCCAGCGCAGGAAGCGGTAGCGCTCGATGTTGCGCTCGTACTCGCGCTTGACGTTGTCGTCATAGGCCTTCGGGTTGCCGAAGTTGTCGACCATCACCGAGTGGTCGATGACCAGGTCGACCGGGTTCAGCGGGTTGATCTTGGCCGGATCGGCGCCCAGGGCGACCATGGCGTCGCGCATGGCGGCCAGGTCGACGACGGCGGGAACGCCGGTGAAATCCTGCATCAGCACGCGCGCGGGGCGGAAGCTGATCTCGTGCTCGACGCTGCCCTTGTTTTGCAGCCAGGCGGCGACGGCCTTGAGGTCTTCCTCGGCGACCGAGACGCCGTCCTCGTTGCGCAGCAGGTTTTCGAGAAGCACCTTCATCGAGACCGGCAGCGAAGAAGTTCCGGCAAGACCGGCTTCCTCGGCGGCGCGAAGGCTGTAATAGACGTAGGTCTTGCCGCCGACGTTAAGCTCGCGACGGGCTTTCAGGCTGTCCACAGACGCCATATTCAAGGATCCTTCTCTGTCCACGGCCGCCCGAAAACCACTCCCGGGATCACGCGCTGATCGGAAGGGACACACAGGTTCCGCCTCCGCGCCGCGTACCACCCAAACCGACTGGAGGGGGACGACCGCGCGCTTCTTAGCGCTGCGTTGGCTCAACGTCCATGTCGCGCGCGGGGTCTTGGCGTGTTGAGAGTTGTTCTCATAAAGGATTTGGCGATTACACGCGGCGAGCGTCGTCTGTTCTCGGGCCTGGACCTGACCCTCGCGGCGGGCGAAGCCGCGGTGCTGGTGGGACGAAATGGCGCGGGCAAGACCAGCCTGCTGCGCGCGGTCGCCGGCCTGCTGCGCCCGGCCGAGGGGACGATCACGTTCGACGGCGCTAGCGGGCCCATGGAAGCTGATGCGGCTCGCGCCGAGCACCTGCATCTGCTGGGCCACCAGGACGGGCTCAAATCCAGCCGCACCGCCTGGGAGGAGCTGCGCTTCCAGACCCTGTGGACCGGCGGGACCGAGGAGTCGGCCCGCGCGGCGGCGAAACGCTTTGACCTGTTGCGCCTGCTGGACCTGGAAGTCCGGCGCCTGTCGGCCGGCCAGCGACGACGCCTGGCCCTGGCGCGCCTGGCCGCCAGCCCCCGCGCCCTGTGGCTGCTGGACGAGCCGATGGCCCCGCTCGACGCGGGCCAACGCGCCGCGTTCGGCGAGGTCATGGCCGAGCACCTGGCCGGCGGCGGCATGATCCTGGCCTCGGTGCACGACCCTCTGCCGATCCCCACGCGAAGCATCGCCATTGGGGAGATTGGCCAATGAAGGCGTTCGGCGTCCTTCTGCGGCGCGAGCTGTCCCTGGCCTGGGGCCGGGGCGGCGGCCCGCTGCTGGCCCTGACCTTTTACGCCTGCGTCGTGGTGCTGCTGCCCATGGCCTCGGGCCGCGCGCCCGAGCGCCTGGCCGCGATCGCGCCGGGTATCGCCTGGCTGGCCCTGGCGCTCGCCGCCCTGCTCTCCCTCGAAAGGCTGTTCGAGCGCGACTACGAGGACGGGACGCTGGACCTGCTGGCCCTGGGCCCCGCGCCGCTGGAGGCTGTCGCGGTCGCCAAGTGCCTGGCCCAATGGCTGGCGACGGGCGCGCCCCTGGCCCTCGCGGCCCCCGTCGCGGCGCTGATGCTGGGCGCCGACATCAAGGTGATGCCGCTGCTTGTGCTATGCGCCCTGATCGGGGGCCTGGCTTTCGCCTTCCTCGGCGGCCTGGGGGCGGCCCTGGCCTTGGGCAGCAAGCGTGGCGGCCTCCTGGTCGCCGTCATCGTGCTGCCGCTGTTCGCCCCGCCGGTGATCTTCGGCGCGGGGGCGCTGGACGGCTATTCGGCCGGCCTGCCCTGGACCGGCGGCCTGCTGCTGATGCTGGCCTATTGCGCCGGCGCGGTGGCCCTGTCGCCGCTGGCCATGGGCGCGGCCTGCCGCAACGCGCTCGACTAGGGCGCCAGGATCAAGGGGTGGGCGCCACGGTCGCCTGCAGATCGCCCGGCGCGGCGTTGCGTTCGCCCAGCACCACCGCGAAGCTGCCGCCGATGATCATCAGGCCGCCCGCGAGCAGCGGCAGGGTCAGGTGGTCGCCGAACAGCAGCACCCCACAGCCCGCGCCGATCAGCGGCTCGATGTTGATGAACACCCCGGCGCTGGCGGCGCCGACCCGGGCCGCGCCGAACTGCCAGGCCGCCGTCGCCAGCAGGGTGGCCAGGACGCCCTGGGCGACCACGGCGGCCCAGACCGGCGCGCTCAGGTCCAGCCTTGGCGCGCCATGCATGACGAAGGCGATCGGCAGGACGGTCGCCGCGGCGACGATGATCGACACCGCCGGAATGGCCATCGGGTTGGACGTGGCCGGGGCGCGGCGCAGCACCAGCAGCCAGGCCAGGAAAACGAACAGGGCCGCGATCGACAGGGCCACGCCCCAGGGCGAGCTGGCGCCGTCCGGCTTGCCGGCGATCAGGGCCGCGCCGAGGGTCGCGGCGGCCACGCCCGCCCAGGAGGCCTTCGAGACCTTCTCGCCCAGCACCCGGGCGCTGACGGCGATCAGCGCGGGCATGGCGCCGACCAGAAGGGCCGCCACCGTCACGCTGACATGAGCCAGGCCTTCGAACTGAACAAGAAAGGCCACGCCGTAGAGCACGCCCGCCGCCAGGACGATCGGCGAGCGGAACAGGGCGCGCACCTCCGGCCGGCGCAGGGCGAACGGCGCGGCGGCCAGGGCGGCGACCGCGAACCGCAGCAGCACCATGTGAGCGGCCTGCGTCTCCGTCAGGATCAGCTTGCCCGTGGGAAAGCCAAGACCCCAGCAGACGCCGGCCAAGGCCAGGGCCAGGAACGCGATCGACTTCATGCGGACTCCGCGGATGAGGGGCGGGCAGGAGCAGGCCGCGCGGCCCGCCTCATGGCGACGTCTAGCGTCGGTGAGGCCCGAAATTGTCAGTGGTGATAGCGCCCCTGGGCCGACGCGCAAACCCGTGTGTCTCCGCCCCGCGTCAAGTCTGTAGAATTGTTCATCTATCCTGACATTTTCGCGCCACATCGCGATGGCCAAGCTTTTGTCCGTAGAACGACAGGAGCTCACACCATGCGTAAAAGCCTTATCCGTCTGGCGCTCGCGAGCGCCGCCGTCACCGCCCTGGCCGCCGGCGCCGCTTCGGCTCAGATTCCCGCCCCGCCAGCGCCGCCGGCTCCCCCTGCGCCGCCCGCGCCGCCCGCGCCGCTGCCGCCGATGGACGCCATGATGGCCATGGGTCCCGGCATGATGATCATGCACCACGGCCGAGGGGCCGATCCGGAGAAGCGCGCCGATCACCTGCGCGACATCCTGCAGCTGCGTCCCGATCAGGAGAGCGCGCTGAAGGCCTATGTGGACGCCACCTCGCCCAAGATCATGGTTCGCAAGGACAAGGACGACGACAAGGCGGACGAGAAGATGGACCGCCTGGTCGACCGCAAGCCGCCGACCACGCTGGAGCGTCTGGACCAGATGACCAAGGCCGCCGAGGCCCTGCAGAAGCGCGCCGCCGCCACCCGCGCCTTCTACACCGCCTTGTCGCCCAGCCAGCAGAAGGCGTTCGACGCCCTCGGCCCGGAAGCCGGCGGCGACCACATCTTCGTCCGTCGCTTCGAGACCCGCGGCCCGGTCCCGTTCAAGGGCTCCCGGACCACGGTGATCCAGCGCAAGGTCGGCTGACCCCGACCTTACGTCCGGAGGGCGGCGCGCCTGCACGCGTCGCCCTTCTTCTCCGGCTCCGTAGCGATACGGCCATTGCCCGCGCCGCCCGGCCGCTCTAGAGCGTGATCCATGGACGCGCGCCACACGTTCGATTTCCTGACCAACCCCGAGCGGTTCATGGCCTTCTCGCGGTGGGCCGCCCCGCTGCTGGGCGTGCTTTCCGCGATCGCCGCCGCCGTCGGCCTGGTCCTGACCTTCCTGGTCCCCGAGGACTATCAGCAGGGCGACACGGTGCGGATGATGTTCATCCACATCCCGGCCGCCTCGATCTGCATCTTCATCTATCTGTGCCTGGGCGTGGCCAGCTTCCTGGCCCTGGTGTTCCGCCAGGCCCTCGCCGACCTCGCCGCCCAGGCCTGCGCCCCGATCGGCGCGGTCTATACCGCCCTGGCCCTGATCACCGGCTCGCTGTGGGGCAAGCCGATGTGGGGCGCCTGGTGGGTGTGGGACGCGCGCCTGACCTCGGTGCTGGTCCTCCTGCTGTTCTATCTCGGCTACATGGCCCTGCGCGGGGCGCTGGAGGACGAGCAGAAGGCCGCGCGCGCCGCCGCGATCCTGGCCCTGGTCGGTCTGATCAACCTGCCGATCGTCAAGTTCTCGGTCGAGTGGTGGAACACCCTGCACCAGGGCTCCTCGACCTTCATGGCCGCCAAGGGCGACGGCCTGCCGGCGATCTACGCCTGGCCAGCCCTCTTGATGGGCCTGGCCTATCTCGGCGCGTTCGGCGCGCTGTGGCTGGTGCGCATCCGCGCTCTGGTCTGGCGTCGGCGGGCCCGGAGCCTCTCCATGAAGCTGGCGGAGGGCGCGCGATGAGCTTCGACTTCGACGCGGGCAAGCACGCCCTCTATCTGTGGCCGGCCTTCGCCATCTCGGCGGTCGCCTTCGCCTGGATGATCACGAGCAGCCTCCTGATGGCCCGTCGCTGGCGGCGCGAGGCCGAGCGCCTGCAGGCCGAGCTGGACTCGACCAAGTCGTGAAGCGCTGGCTGGCCTTCGTTCCGCTGCTGGTCCTGCTGGCCCTGGCCGGCCTGTTCGCGGGCTATGCGCTGAAGCGGGACCCGCGCGTCCAGCCTCACGCCCTGGTCGGCAAGCCCGCGCCCGCCCTGTCGCTACCCGAGCTGACCACCGGGACGGCGACGGCGATCCGCATGCCGGGCCAGGGTCCGATCCTGGTCAACTTCTTCGCCTCCTGGTGCGCGCCCTGCGAGGTCGAGCATCCGCAGCTGATGGCCCTGAAGGCGCAGGGCGTGAAGGTCGTCGGTGTCGCCTACAAGGACGCCCCGGCCAACACCCAGGCCTTCCTGACCCGCCTGGGCGACCCCTTCGCGCTGAAGCTGGTCGACCGCGACGGCCGGGCGGGGCTGGAGTTCGGCGTCACCGGCGTGCCGGAAACCTATCTGGTCGGTTCGGACGGCGTGATCATCGCCAAGCACACCGGCCCGCTGACGCCCGACGCGGCCGAGGACCTGCTGAAGAAGGCGAAATAGCCTCCAAAGGTGCGCGGACAGGTCGCGGCCAGGGCGCGTTAACTTCGCGTTGACCATACTCGCGCAGCTTTCGTTAACCATGCTAGACTTCGAGTCATGAGCAACGTCCGTCCCGCCGGCTGGCCCGTCGTTCCGTCGCAGACCCCGTCGGTCCCCGCCAAGGCCGGCGCCGGGACGCGCGCGGCCTTCTTCCAGGCGGCCCTGACCGACGCCGCGCCGACCCGTCCGGCGGTCGCGCCCTCGACGGTGCAGTTGCAGACCCAGGCTCAGCCGCAACAACGCGTGGCCCCGCAGAAGCCGTTCGTGCAGCCCGACGTCCAGCCGCAGAAGATTCTGCGGCCTGGGTCGCTGCTGAATATTTTGGTTTAAGTGAGCTTGGAGCAGCGCTTCAAGAAGCTGCTGTCACCGAGTAGTTAATTGTTTCCTACTCTTAACGCACTTCGTTAACTAGCCAGAAACCATGACGGGTTAAGGTTTTGACGTCACAGGCGCACAACCCGTGGCGCTAAGGTGCCCCGTTACCCACAGCCGCCCCAACAACATATTGTGCCGCAGTGGGCCCTGGCCACTAGATAGGTTGGGGAATCGCGGTTATCGTAGCAATACATAAGCTGGGGCCGCCCCTTTCGGAACGGCCCCTCATATGGAAGCGTGGCAGAGCGGTCGATTGCAGCGGTCTTTAAAACCGCCGGACTGTGGAGGTCTCGTGGGTTCGAATCCCACCGCTTCCGCCAAACCTCTACGGGGTCGATCAGCTGGCAGGCTGGTCGGCCCCTTCGTTTATCTACGCATTGACTCGCGAAAAAGCGAATCACGCATGCGTTGGGACTGAGGTTATGGCAATGTTCTTACATTGCAAGAACATTGTGTGTGCCGATGCCACGGAAGCGCGAGCCTGCAAGCACAGATCAATTTTCGATCACGCTACCTGTACAGGCACTTGAAATGATTGAGAATTTGAGGAAGCTTGGCCTACACGGCTCGTCTCGAGCCGAGATCGTTCGCACGCTTGTTACGAACAGCTTAGTCGATCTTGTCGCACGGGGAGTGATTAAGCCCCCGCCTAGCGACTAAGCCGCCTTCTTCGCGGCCTTGTCCTTCTTCGGCTTCTTGTCCTTCTTCGGCTTGTCGGCCTTTTCGGCCTTGGCCTTCTTGGACTTCGGAGCCGCCTCTTCCGGGTGCAACTCGGCGCCGGCGACGTCGGCCAGCAGGTCGAGGAAGCCCTCGCGCTTGCTGGGCTTGAGCAGGGCCAGGATGCGGGCGTCGGCCATGGCCACCATCGGTCGGACGGCTTCCAGCGTCTCGCGGCCGGCGTCGGTCAGGCGGACGCTGTTGGCGCGGGCGTCCTCGCTCGACCTTTGACGTTCAAGGTGGCCCTTGGTGATCATGCGGGCGACCATGTCGGCCAGGGTCGAGCGGTCGATGCCGGTGGCGCGGACCAGGGCCGTCTGGGTGACGCCTTCGTTCTCGGCCACGGCGGCCAGGACGGCGAACTGGCGCTGGGTCACGCCCGCCTGTCCGCACTCCTCGGCGTAGATGTCGAGGGCCAGCTGCAGGACCCGGTGCAACAGATGGCTGGGCGAACGCTCCAGCAGGCTGCCGACCGACTTGTCGCCCTTGCTCTTGGCCATCTCGCGTCCCCATCTCGCACGGCCTGCTCGGCCGACGGACGAACGCTAGCACCGTAACACGTCGGTTTGACGACAACGGTCCGTGGACGGTTGAAACTAGAACCCGGCGTCCGGCGGCTCGGCGGCCGTGGGGGCGTCGCCCTTGGCCATGTGCTTCATCATGAAGGGAATCTGGGTCGCGACGAACACCAGGGCCAGCGGCAACAGGCCCAGGCGGAACTTCACCCAGGTGTCGGTGTCCTGGGTGTTGCGGACGATCTCGTTCAGCACCGCGACCAGGGCGAAATAACCGCCGTAGCGCAGGGTCAGGGTCCGCCAGGCGGCGTCGGGCAGATGCAACGCCTCGCCCATCAGCAGCTTCAGCGGCTGGCGACCAGTCAGCGTGCCGCCCAGCAGGAAGGCGGCCAGGGCCAGGTTGATCACCGTGACCTTGATCTTCACGAACACGTCGGAGTGAAACACGAGGCCGAGGGCCCCGAACACCAGAGCCATGCCGCCGAAGAACAACGGCAGCAGGGCCAGGCGCCGCTCGACCGCATAGCCGATCGCCAGGGCGGCGGCCGAGGCGGCCACCAGCACCCAGGTCGCCTTCTGGAAGTCCTTGGTGACGAAATAGGCGACGCCGAACGCGATGGCCGCGCCGTAGTCGACGACCGTCCGCACCCAGCCTGTATTCTTCTTGGAAGCCGCTTGTGGGGCTTCAGCGGGCGCTTGGCTCACGGATCAGTCCTTCAGGCCGACGAGAGAGCGCGAGAAGGCGCGGGCGTCGAACGGTTGCAGGTCCTCGACCCCCTCGCCCACCCCGATCAGCTTGATCGGGCTGTCGGAGGCGCGCGCCACCGGCACCAGCACCCCGCCGCGCGCGGTGCCGTCCAGCTTGGTCATGACAATCCCGGAGACGCCGACCTGGTTGCCGAAGATCTTCTCCTGGGCCAGGGCGTTGCGGCCCACGGTGGCGTCCAGGACCAGCAGGGTCTCGTGCGGATAATCCGGATCGACCTTCTTCACGACACGGATGACCTTCAGGAGCTCGTCCATCAGGCCCTGCTTGTTCTGCAGGCGGCCGGCGGTGTCGATCAGGACGACGTCGTAGTGCTCGGCCTTGGCGCGCTCGACGGCCTCGTAGGCCAGGCCCGCGGCGTCCGAGCCCGTGGGCTTGGACATGAAGTCGGCCCCGGCCCGGTCGGCCCAGACCTTCAGCTGCTCGACGGCGGCGGCGCGGAAGGTGTCGCCGGCGGCGATCAGCACGCGCGCGCCCTTCTCGGTCAGGTCGGCGGCGATCTTGCCCAGGGTCGTGGTCTTGCCCGAGCCGTTGACGCCGATGAACAGCACCACATAGGGGCGCGGGCCGCTCAGGGGGTCGAAGTCGCCCTGACGGTCGGCCAGTTCGGCGGCGATCAGCTCGGCCAGGGCTTCCTTGACCTCATCATCGGTCGACGACTTGCCGAAACGCGCCTTGCCGAAGGCGTCGGTGATGCGGGCGGCGATCTCGGGGCCGAGATCGGCCTCGATCAGCATCTCTTCCAGGGCGTCCAGCTGTTCCTGGTCCAGGGGCTTCTTGGTGAAGACCCCGGTGACCTGCTCGGTCATCGCTTGCGACGTCCGGGTCAGGCCGGACGTCAGGCGTTGGAACCAGCCTTTTTTCTGATCGGGCTTGTCGCTCATCCGCGCCCCTTTAGCCGACCCGGCGAAAGTGTAAATCGGGATTTAACCGAGGACGGTTAGCGCGGCCCGTCCAGTCGTGCGATGGAAAGGGCATGGACGTGCAACTTGACCCTTTGGGAACCGCGCTTTTCTGGCTCGACTACGCGGCTGCGGCCGTTTTTGGGGCAACCGGCGCCCTCGCGGCGGCCCGGCGCAAGCACGACATCATCACCTTCGGATTTTTCGCCGCGATCACCGGCGTGGGCGGCGGGACGCTGCGCGACCTGCTGATCGGGGCGCCCGTCTTCTGGGTGCAGCGGCCCGGCTACATCGTCGCCTGCCTGGCCGCGGCCACGGTGGTCTGGCTGCTGGGCAAGCGCGGCTGGCGGTTCCGGGCGCTGCTGTGGCTGGACGCCCTGGGAATGGCGGCCTACGCCGTGGTCGGCACGGCCAAGGCCTTGAGCCTGGGCGTGCATCCGTTCAGCGCCGTGGTCATGGGGGTTCTCACCACCGCCTTCGGCGGCGTGATCCGCGACGTGCTGGCCGAGGAGCCGAACCTGCTGCTGCGCCGCGAGATCTACATCACCGCCGCCCTGCTCGGCGCCAGCGTGTTCGCCGTCCTGAAGCTGGCCGGCGTCCCGTTCTGGCCGGCGGGGATCGCGGGCTTCGCCGCCGCCTTCGGCCTTCGAGCCTGCGCGATCAAGTTCGGCTGGAGCCTGCCGGGGTTCATGGGGGAAGACCGGGCGGACTAACCCTCGCCCCCTCCGGGCCTGCGGCCCTCCTCCCCCAGAGGGGGAAGAAGGTTCCCCTTCCGCCCGCCTTCGGGGGCGGACGACCCGCGAAGCGGGTCAGGTGGGGGGAGTATCGAAATCCGGATGCTGCCGGCTCACCACCGCTCCCGTCGGCCCCATCGGCGGCCGGACCGGCATGTCGGCGAGGTGGTCCATCCAGGCCGGCCGGCTCTCGACCGCCAGCTGAACCCCCGGCGTCACGGCGGACGGATCGTCGAAGGCAAAGACCGCCAGGTCGATCTTGTCGGGGCTCCACTCATAGGTCAGCGGCGTGCCGCAGGCGGCGCAGAAGCCCCGCTGAATCTTGTCCGAGCTCTGGAAGGTCGCGCGCCGGCCGCGCGTCCAGGCCAGGTCGGCCACGTTGACCGTCACCAGCGCCCCGAACGGCCCGCCGAACGCCTTCTGGCACATGCGGCAATGGCAGATGGAGGCTCGACCCACTCCAGAATTAGGGGGCTCGCCCTCGACCCGGAACCGCGTCGCGCCGCACTGGCACCCGCCGCTTAAGCTCATGACCTACCCCTTCGGCGCCAGCTTGAACGTCACCTTGTAGCCGTCGTGGTCCGACAGCACGGGCTCGGACGCGCCGTCGAACGTGGCCTCCACCGCGACCGGCGTCACCGTCACCTGTTCTCCGTCGAGAAAGCCGATCAGGTCCTGGGTGTCCAGCCAGGGCGCGTCGCCGTCATAGGAGATCTGGGTGTCGCAGGCCCCGGGACGATGATGACACCAGCGGCTGACCACCTCGAACGGATAGTCGGCCATCACGTGGTTGAAGCGCTCGGGCGAGTGCATGACGTTGAAGTCGCCGCCGACGATCAGCGGCGCGCCGGGCGTACGGTCTTCCTGCATGAACCGCTTCAGCTCGTCGGCCTGCAGGCGGTGGGCCTGAGTGGCCCGGCGACGGGGCACGCCCGAGGCGCCCTTGGAGTTCAGATGGGTGTCGGCGATTTCGACCGGCGTCGGCAGGCCGGCGACCTCCAGGCTGACCAACATGGCGCCCTTGTTGGCCAGGCAGTCCAAGCCCGCGCAATAGTGGTAGGCGTGCGACTTCACCCAGTTGATCGGATGGTCGCTCAGCACCCACAGGCCGCTGGAGCCCCACTTGCCCAGGCCCTCGCCTTTGCGGCGATATTTCACGCGGCGGAAGTCGGTCTTCTGGCCCTTCAGCATGTTCGGATCGCGCTGGCCCTTGTTCGGCCCTCGCGCGACGTAGTCGTAGCCGCTCTCGTCGATCAGATCCCAGATCTCGGAGCGAAAGCCCTCCTGGATCAGGACGACGTCGGGCTGACGTCCCGCCGCGCGCATGGCCGCCAGCTCGCGGCCGATCGCCTTCAACGCCTTGCCGCGCCCCGTTCGGACCGGCCAGGGCAGGCCCTCGACATTGTAGGTCATGACGCTGAACGTCACCGGAGGCAAGGTTTCGGCGCGCGCCGGCGCCAGCGTCAGGCTCGCGAGCAGGAAGGCGGCGGCCAACGCTCGCCGGATCAGGAGACCCGCTCCGCGATCACGCGCGCGCCGTCATGGCCCGTCACCTTGAAGGCGACGATCCGGCCCGCCGGCGCCTCGCCCTCGAAACGAATCTCGGTGAAGTCCTCGGCCCGCGCCAGGCCCTCGCGCTCGACGAGGCCCGACAGGAGGCGGCCGACCTGGCGCTCCAGGTGACGCTCCAGGCCCCGCTGACCCGCCTCGCGCAGACGGCGGGCGCGGTCCTTGATCAGCGGGCCCTTCACCGGCGGCATCCGCGCGGCGGGGGTGCCGGGGCGCGGGCTGTAGGGGAAGACGTGCAGGAAGGCGAGATCCGCCTCCTCGACCAGACGCAGGGTGTTCTCGAACGCCTCGTCGCTTTCGGTCGGGAAGCCGGCGATCAGGTCGGCGCCGAAGGCGGTGTCGGGGCGCACGCGGCGGACCTCGGCCACCAGCTTCAGGGCGTCCTCGCGGCTGTGGCGGCGCTTCATGCGCTTGAGGATCATGTTGTCGCCGGCCTGCAGCGACAGGTGCAGGTAGGGCATCAGGCGCGGCTCGGTCTCGAGCAGGGCGAAGAGGTCCGGGTCGATCTCGGCCGCGTCGATCGACGAAAGTCGAAGCCTGGGCAGGTCCGGGACCATGCGCAGGATGCGGCCGACCAGCTGGCCCAGGGTCGGCTGCTCGGGCAGGTCCGCGCCCCACGACGTGACGTCCACGCCGGTCAGCACCACTTCCTGGTAGCCCTCGGCGGCCAGCTTGCGGACCTGTTCGACCACTTCGGCGGCGGGGGCCGAGCGCGCGAGTTCCCGCGGCCATAGGGGATGATGCAGAAGGTGCAGCGGTGGTCGCAGCCGTTCTGGACCTCGACATAGGCTCGCGCGCGGTCCTTCAGGCCATCGATCAGGTGACCGGCGGTCTCCTTGACCGACATGATGTCGTTGACCCGCACGCGGCCGGTCTCCAGCAGCGCGCCGGGCGCGGCCTTCTCGGCGTTGCCGAGCACGAGGTCGACCTCGGGCATGGCGGCGAAGGCGGCCGGATCGACCTGGGCGGCGCAGCCGGTGACGATGACCCGCGCGCCCGGCCGCTCCCGGCGGGCCTTGCGGATCGCCTGGCGGGCCTGACGCACGGCCTCGTTCGTCACGGCGCAGGTGTTGAACACCACCGCGTCGGTGACGCCGTCGGCGGCGGCGCGGGCGCGGATGGCCTCGCTCTCATAGGCGTTCAGGCGGCAGCCGAACGTCACGACCTGGACGCCGTCCGGGCCGGAGGAAACGACGGCGGGACCGCCCTCCTCCCCGATCTCCGGCTTGGGCTTGGGCGTCGCCTTGATGACGGTGTAGGTCGCCATGGCTTAAGCGGCGACCGCCTCGGGCAGCTTGCCGGCGAAGTCCATGCTGACCGGGCCGGTCATGATCACGTGGCCATCGCTTTCGCGCCATTCGATGGTGAGCGCGCCGCTCTCGAACTCGACCTTGGCCTTGCGGTCGGTCAGTCCCCGGCGCACGGCGGCGACCTGGGCGGCGCAGGCGCCGGTGCCGCAGGCGGCGGTCAGGCCCGCGCCCCGCTCCCAGACCTTCAGCCGGATGTGGTCGCGGCTCTCGACGTGCGCGAAGCCGACATTGACGCCCTCCGGGAACAGCGGGTGGTGCTCGACCAGGCTGCCGGTCTTGGTGGCGAACTCGTCGCTGACCGGCGCGTCGACGAAGAAGACGACGTGCGGATTGCCCATCGAGACGCAGACCGGGGTGTGAACCCACGGGGCGTCGATCGGGCCGACCTGCAGCTCGACGCGGGCGGTGTCCATCGCCTCGGCCAGCGGGATCTGGCTCCACTCGAGGCGCGGCGGACCCATGTCGACCGTGACCAGCTTCTCGCCGGCGGCGACGCCCGACAGGCGCCCGGCGACGGTGTCGAAGGCGACCTCGGTCTTGCCGGCCGACTGCATCAGCAGCCACGCCACGCAGCGCGTACCGTTGCCGCAGGCGCCGGTCTCCTCGCCATCCGAGTTCCAGAACCGCACATAGGCCGACGCGCCCTCGGCCTTGGGCGGGTCGATGGCGATGACCTGGTCGCAGCCGATCCCGCCGTCCCCGCGTTTGGCGATCGCACGGATCTCCTCGGGGGTCGGCTCGAAGTTCTGGGTCAGGGTCTGGACCACGACGAAGTCGTTGCCCAGGCCGTTCATCTTCAGGAAGGTGCGGCTCATGGTCGGGCTATATAGTGGAAAGCCAAGAAAAATGCACCGCGACGATCAGCGTCAGGACAAGGGCGAACTTCGCCTCCGGGCCCGATTGCGCGCGCTGTACCATGGCGCATCGCCGACAGCGGTCCGGTTTCGCTACGCGATCATCCTGATCGACATCGCGATCATCGCCTTCTTCATCGCCGCGCCGCTGATGCAGCGGCATGGCGTGACCTTCTATCTCATCGACTATGGGGTCGCGACTTTCCTGGCGCTGGATCTGGCCGCCCGGGCCGTGGCGCACGGGGACATCAAGGCGTGGCTGAGAAAGCCGATCGTCTGGCTTGATCTGTTTGTCCTGGCGACCCTGCTGTTCCCGGCCTGGCTGTTCAACTTCGGATTCCTGCGCGTCCTGCGGCTTTGGACCCTGATCCACAGCGAGTTCTTCTGGCGCACGATCGGGCGACGCTACGACGACACCCGGGTCGAGGACGTGACCCGCGCGGCCAGCTCGCTGATCACCTTCGTCTTCGTGGTGACGGGGTTCGTCTATACGAGTTTCGCGGGCCGGCACGAGGGGATCGGCGGCTACGTGGACGCGCTCTATTTCACGGTGACCAGCCTCACGACCACCGGCTATGGCGACGTCACCTTGCCAGGCGTGTGGGGCAAGCTGCTGTCGATCGCCGTGATGCTGGGCGGGGTGTCGCTGTTCATCGGCCTGATCCAGTCGATCCTGCGGCCCCACAAGGTCGTCTACCAATGCCACGCCTGCGGCCTGCGCCGGCACGATCCGGACGCTGTCCACTGCAAAGCCTGTGGCGTTCTGCTGAACATTCCCGACGACGGGGTCTGAACTTCCTTTCTTGCGGCCCGGCAAGCTCTGGCGCTGGAGAAAATTTCCGATACCGTCCCGCGCCATGATCCTGCTCCGCACCTGCTCCGCGATCGCCTTGGCCGCGATCCTGTCCTCCGTCTCGGCCACCGCGGCCACAGCGCAAGACACCGATCCTCATCTGGCCCTGGAGGGCGTCGAAACGCCCTCGTCGCTAGCCTGGGTGAAGGCGCAGAACGACAAGACCCTGCCAATCCTGTCGGCGGATCCGCGCTTCGCGGGGCTGCAGGCGAACGCCTTGACGATCCTGGCCAGCAAGGACCGGATCGCGATGCCGAACTTCATCGGCAAGACGGTCTTCAACTTCTGGCAGGACCAGACCCACGTGCGCGGCGTCTGGCGGCGCACGAGCCTGGAGTCCTACAAGTCGGCCAGTCCGCAATGGGAGACGGTGATCGATCTGGACGCCCTGGCCGCCGCCGAGGGCAAGAACTGGATCTGGAAGGGCGCCGACTGCCGCCCCAAGACCCATGACCGGTGCCTGGTCAACCTGTCCAACGGCGGCAAGGACGCCGTCACGGTCCGCGAGTTCGACCTGACGACCAAGGCCTTCGTCGATCCGTCGGCCGGCGGCTTCGTCCTGCCCGAGAGCAAGCAGACGATTGAGTGGCTGGACGCCGACACCCTGATCCTGACCCGCGACTGGGGTCCGGGCACGACCACCGACAGCGGCTACGGCTTCGTGATCAAGACGCTGAAGCGCGGCCAGGTCCTGGACCAGGCGGTCGAGGTCTATCGCGGCCAGAAGACGGATGTGTCGGCGCGGCCGAACGTGCTGCGCGACGCCAAGGGCAACCGGGTCGTGCTGATCGAGCAGGCGACCGACTTCTTCAACAGCCTCTATTTCGAGTGGACCCCCAACGGGCTGGCGCAACTGCCGCTTCCGAAAAAGGGTGGCGTGGTCGGCATGCTGGACGGGGCGCTGGTTGTGAAGACGGAGGAAGCCTGGACCTTCGCCAACATCACAATGCCAGCGGGCAGCCTGGCTCTCGTATCGCCTGAGCGTCTGCGTCCGGGCAACGAGATCGTGGTATCCACCGGCTGTGACCCTTGCGCGATCCTATCGCCTGGGCCTCGTCAGTCGATCGCCCAAGCCACGGTCACCGACAACCGCGTGGTCGCGGTCGTCTATGACAATGTTCGCGGGTCTCTGGTTAGCCTGGAGGACAAGGGCGATCGGGGTGGCGTGGTGAAGACCAGCCTGCCGGTCACCGACAACGCGGCCGTGACCCTGGGCTCGCATTCGGACGAGGGCGACCTCGTATTTTACACCGACGAGGGCTTCACTACCCCAACCCAGCTAAGACTAGCCGACGCGACGAAATCGACCGCTGAGACCGTCAAATCCCTGCCCGCTCAGTTCAACGCCACGAACTTGGTGGTCGAGCAGAAGTCGGCGACGTCGAAGGACGGCACGAAGATCCCCTACTTCCTGGTCCACAGGAAGGATTGGACGCTGAACGGCCAGAACCCAACCCTGCTGCACGCCTATGGCGGCTTCAACCTGTCGAAGCTGCCGGTCTACGACCCGCTGATCGGCAAGCTGTGGCTCGAGCGCGGCGGGGCCTACGCGGTGGCCAACATCCGGGGCGGCGGCGAGTTCGGTCCGGCCTGGCACGAGGCGGCGCTCAAGGCCAATCGCCAGCGCGCCTATGACGACTATTTCGCCGTGGCCGAAAAGCTGATCGCCGACAAGGCCACCTCGCCGCGCCACCTGGGCGCCTATGGTCGCTCGAACGGCGGGCTCCTGATGGGCGTGGCGATGACGGAGCGCCCGGACCTGTGGAACGCGGTGGTGGTCGAAAGCCCCCTACTCGACATGATCCGCTACACGGTGCTGCCCGCCGGCGCCTCGTGGATCGGCGAGTATGGCGACCCGGCCATCTCGGCCGAACGCGCCTGGATCGAGAAATACAGCCCCTATCAGAACCTGAAGCCGGGCGTGAAATACCCGCTGGCCTACATCACGACCTCGACCAAGGACGACCGCGTCCATCCGGGCCACGCCCGCAAATTCGCCGCGCGCCTGGACGACCTGAAGGTCGACCACCTCTATTTCGAGAACACCGACGGCGGCCACGCCAACGGCGCCGACCCCAAGGCCAACGCCCGCCGGTGGGCGCTGCACTACACCTACCTGTCGCGCCAGCTTATGGACCACTAGATGAAGCGTCTTGTTCTCGCCCTCCTTGCTTCCACGAGCTTTATGACCCTGACCCCCGCGATCGCCGCCGACAGCGCCAAGCCCGCCGAGGCCCGCACGCCGCTTTCCGAACTCGGCAAGGACGATCCTTATCTGTGGATGGAGGAGATCGAGGGAACCCGCGCCCTCGACTGGGCCAAGGCCCAGAATGCGCGCAGCCTGGGCGTGCTGCAGGGCGACGCCCGCTACGCCGACCTTCAGGCCAACGCCTTGGCCATCCTGAACGCCAAGGATCGGGTGCCGGGCGTGTCGTTCGCCGGCGACGGGTCCTTGCGCAACTTCTGGCAGGACGCCGATCACGTGCGCGGTCTGTGGCGCAAGACGACGCTGGACAGCTATCGCACCGCCGAGCCGGTCTGGGAGACGATCCTCGACATCGACGCGCTCACCAAGGCCGAGAACGCCAACTGGGTGTTCAAGGGAGCCAGCTGCATCCCGCCGGAGGAAACCCGCTGCCTGGTCGCCCTGTCGAACGGCGGCAAGGACGCCGTGACCGTGCGTGAGTTCGACACCACGACCAAGAGCTTCGTTCCGGGCGGCTTCGTCCTGCCCGAGGGCAAGCAGAACTACACCTGGTTGGACAAGGACACGCTGCTGGTGGCCCGCGAGTGGGCCCCGGGCGAGCTGACCGACTCCGGCTACGCCTATGTCCTGAAGACCCTGAAGCGCGGCCAGACGCTGGATCAGGCGGTCGAGCTGTTCCGAGGCCAGAAGACGGACGTCTCGGTCAGCCCCTTCGTGCTGCGCGACGCCGACGGCAAGGTCGTGGCGGTGTTGGCCCACCGGGGCGTCACCTTCTTCGAGAGCGAGGTGTACCTGCTGGAGGGCGCCAAGCCGGTGAAGCTGGACCTGCCGTTGAAGAGCTCGATCCAGGGCTATGTCGACGGCCAGATGATCGTGCTGGTGGAGCAGGACTGGCCGGCGAAGGGCTTCAAGACCGGCGACCTGATCAGCTTCGATCTCGCCAAGCTGAAGGCCGCCCCGCACAAGGCGACCGCCACCCTGGTGCTACGCCCCACCGCCCGCCAGTCGGTCGAGCAGGTCCAGACCACCCGCACCAAGCTCGTGGTCGGCATGCTAGACAATGTGAAGGGCGCCGCCAAGGTCTTCACCCACGGCCCCTCCGGCTGGACCGTCCAGAGCCTGGACCTGCCGGCCAACAGCGCCATCGGCCTGGGCTCGTCGGACGACAAGAGCGAGCGCCTGTTTGTCACCGTCACCGGCTACCTGACGCCGACCACCTACTGGCTGGCCGACGCCGGCGCGTTGAAGCTCGAACAGGTCAAGGCTTCGCCGGCGCGGTTCGACGCCTCGACCCACGTCGTCGAGCAGTTCGAGGCGACCTCGTCCGACGGCGTGAAGATCCCTTACTTCGTCGTCCGCCCCAAGGGCGTGAAGTACGACGGCCAGGCCCCCACCCTGCTCTACGCCTATGGCGGCTTCCAGGTGCCGATGACCCCCGGCTATTCGGGCGTGATGGGCAAGCTGTGGCTGGAGCGCGGCGGGACCTACGTCGTCGCCAACATCCGGGGCGGTGGCGAGTTCGGCCCGGCCTGGCACGAGGCGGGCCTGAAGGCTAACCGCCAGAAGGTCTATGACGACTTCTTCGCCGTGTCGCAGGACCTGATCGCTCGCAAGATCACCTCGCCCCGACGCCTGGGGATCATGGGCGGCAGCAACGGCGGCCTCCTGATGGGCGTGGCCCTGACCCAGCGGCCCGAGCTCTACAACGCCGTCGTCGTGCAGGTGCCGCTGTTCGACATGATCCGCTACAGCCAGATCGGGGCCGGCGCCTCGTGGGTCGGCGAGTACGGCGACCCGGCCATCCCATCCGAACGGGCGGTGATCGCCAAGTACGACCCCTACTCCAACCTGAAGCCCGGGAAGAAGTATCCCGAGGTGTTCATCGAGACCTCGACCAAGGACGACCGCGTCCATCCGGCCCACGCCCGCAAGGCCGCGGCGCGCATGATGGAGCTGGGCTATCCGGTGCTCTATTACGAGAACATCGACGGCGGCCACGCCGGGGCGGCCAACCTCGCCGAGACCGCCCGCCGCCAGGCGCTGGAGTACACCTATCTGACCCGCCGATTGATGGACTGATCGGCGTTAGTGGACGGCGTTGATCCGGATCGCCGCGGGATCGACGCCGCCGGCCGGCCAGGCTCTCGTCCAACCGTATTTCAGTTCGCCCTCGCGGAAAGCGAAGCGGTCGAGGTGCTTGGCCACCACGTCCTCCAGGCGGGCAAGGCCCTCCAGGTCGGCGGCTTCGACGGTGATGTCGAGGCCGTCGGCGTGGGCGACCATGCGGCAGGTCCCCAGCGGCAGCGGGAACAGGGCCGAGGTCTCGTCGTAGCGGACCTCGAACTTGTGGCTCCAGTGCTTGGCCAGTTGGGTCATGTAGCGGGCCGCCTTGTCGGTGGCGACGCGAGCGTGGCTCTCCATGATCGCGCCTCCCCTCAGATCGACTCGATGGCGGCGGCCGCGTCGTCCAGCGCCTTGGCCACGGCGGTGATCTGCTCGGCCGAGAGCTGGCCGCCGTGCAGCTTGAGCCGCAGGGCCGTCTTCAGGTTCTCGCGGGCCCGCAGGATCTGCGGCGAGAAGGCCGCGCTGGCCGAGGCGGCTTCGGCCATGCGCTCGAACAGCGAGCGGACCGGCGCGTCGTTGCTGGCCAGGAAGGCCTCGCCCTCGGGCGTGATCGTGTACAGCTTCTTGCCGCCGCCGGCGTCGCTGGCGGTGACGTAGCCCATCTCCTCGAGCAGGGTCAGGGTCGGATAGACCACGCCCGGGCTGGGGCTGTAGGCGCCGCCCGCCGCCGTCTCGATGGCCTTGATCAGCTCGTAGCCGTGGCTGGGCTTCTCGGCGATCAGCTTCAGGACCACGAAGCGCAGGTCGCCGTGATCGAAGAACCGGCCCATGCGGCCGCCGCGGCCGCGACCCGGATGGCCGCCGTGGAAACCGAACGGGTGACGGCCGTGATGCTCGTCGCCTCGGCCCTCCCAGCGGCCGCGATGGTGGTGATGATGTCTTCCAAACATGTCTTTTCGACTCCGTTTCGTTATATCGGAATTACAGATATATCGGAATCGGATCGCGTCAAGAGCTATTTTCGATATATCTGATTGTGCCGAGAATCGGTTGCACGCCGGAAAGGGCGGCGGCGCGGACCGCTCAACCTTGGGAAAGTATCCCCCGACTGCGACCTCTCCGCCTCAGTCCCACCGCAATCGGCGCAAAAGAAGACCAGAGTGTACGGAAATGATCGCTTCAATCTTGATACGGAGCAGAGCGTCAATACATGGGGGCTTCAGAAGCAGGAGCACTCGCGTGAGCGACCAGGATCAGAGCGCGCGCCGCAAGGCGGCAGGTCGGCGTTTCTTCGCCGCCGGACTCGCCGCGGCCTCGGGCCTGCTGGCGTTCGCGCCCATCGCCCACGCTGAGGAAAAGGTCGCCGGCTCCGTCGAGGCGAACGATCCGCTCGAAGGCTTCAACCGTGGGGCCTTCAAGCTCGGCATGGGCCTGGACAAGGTGCTGCTGGCGCCGATCGCCCACGGCTACATGGCGGTGACGCCCAAGCCGGTCCGCGAGCGGGTCAGTTCGGCCGTCTATAATCTTGGCGAGCCCAACACCGTCATCAACATGGTGCTGCAAGGCAAGCCCAAGCGCGCCATGCGGTCGACGACGCGCTTCATCGTCAACTCGACCGTCGGCGTGCTCGGCCTGTTCGACGTGGCGTCGAAGATGAACCTGCCGCGCCGCGACTCCGACTTCGGCCAGACCTTCGGCTACTATGGCGCGGGTCCCGGGGCCTATATCTACGTGCCGCTGATGGGCCCGCTGAACGTTCGCGACGGCGTCGGCCGGGCGCTCGACATCGCCACCGACCCGGTCGGCGCGGTGGCGGGGGGCGTCAGCACGGACTTCGGCAAGGCGCGCCTGGGCGTGACCATTCTCGACGTCCGCGCCTCGGCCGATCCGGCGTTCCATGCGTTGAAGGACTCGTCGGACCCCTATGTCACGGTCCGTTCGGCCTATGGCCAATACCGCGAAGCCTTCATTCGGCAGGCGACCGGCGAAGCCGAGGACCTGCCCGATTTCGACGCGCCGCCCCCGGATGCTTCAGCGCCGGCCGCGACGCCCAATCCATAGTTTGACTGGTAAGATGATGAACACCTCCACCACCCGGCGCGGCGCCCACGCCGCGCTTTTGGCTTTCTTCGGCGCCGTCGCGATCGGCGCGCCCGCCATGGCCCAGCAAGCCCGCGACCCGGGCGCCGAAGCCTTCGTGCAGGCCAAGGCCCAGCGCGTCATTTCGGTGCTGGCCAACAAGGGCATGAGCGAAGCGCAGAAGAAGCAGATCTTCCACCAGGCGGTGGACGAGCTGGCCGACGTGCCGCGCATCACCAACTTCGTGCTCGGCAAGTACGCCCGCACCATCACGCCGGACCAGCGGGCCCGTTTCGCGCCGGCCTTCCGGACCTACGCCGAGAACGTCTACCAGGACCGCATCGACGACTATAAGGGCGAGGTCCTGAAGGTGACCGGCTCGGTCGTGCGCAAGCCCGGCGACGTCATCGTCAACACCACCATCTCGGGCGGCCAGATCAGCCAGCCCCTGCCGGTGGCCTGGCGCGTGCTGGGCGGCGGCCAGACCTGGAAGGTCGTGGACGTGCAGTTCAAGGGCGTCTGGCTGGCGATCACCCAGCAGCAGGACTTCGTCTCGACGATCGACAACGCCGGCGGCAACATCGACGTGCTGATCAACCAACTTCAAAAGGGGCAGGCCGCCAAGGGTCGCTAGGCGACACGGGGCGTCCGAGGACGGATAAGACATGGCGTTGCGCGAACAGTGGGCCGAGACGGCCATGGGCGTGGTGGTCCTGGCTCTGGCCGGCGGCTTCCTGACCTATTCCCTGAGCGTGGGAGGCGTTTCGACCAAGCGCGGGAACTACGAGATCAGCGCCAAGTTCGGCGAGGCCGGCTCGCTGGCGGCCGGCGCGGCCGTCAGCGTGGCGGGCGTCAAGGTCGGCACGGTCTCGCAGGTCACGCTCGAGCCCAAGACCTACCTGGCGGTCGCCAAGCTCAGCATCGATCCGACCGTCAAGCTGCCGGCCGACTCGACCGCCAAGATCACCAGCGACGGCCTGCTGGGCGGCGCCCATATCGCCATCGCCCCCGGCGCCTCGCTGGAGGACCTCAAGCCGGGCGGCGAGATCGAGAATACGCAAGGCGCCGTCGACATCTTCGGCCTGATCGGCTCGGTGATCCGTCCGCAAGGCGGCGGCTCGGGCGACAGCGCGGCGGCGCCCGCGCCGTCGGCCTCGCAACCGGCCGAGAGCTACTGAGATGACCGCCGGCGAGGCGGCCCGGAAGGTCGCCCTCAATCCTATCCAAGCGCTGGGTCGCTCGACGCTGGCCGCCGTCCGCATGGTCGGGGCGGTCGGGGTGTTCGCCGCGCGCGGAACGGCGGCGGCGCTGAGCCCGCCGTGGTTTCCGGGTCAGCTGCTGCGCCAGTTCATGGCGATCGGCTTCTTCTCGCTGCCGGTCGTCGGTCTGACCGCCGTCTTCACCGGCGCGGCCCTGGCCCTCAACATCTTCACCGGCGGCGGCCGCTTCAACGCCGAGCAGGTGATGCCGCAGATCGTGGCCCTGGGCATCACGCGCGAGCTCGGGCCCGTCCTGGCCGCCCTGATGCTGGCCGGCCGCGTCTCGGCCGCGATCGCCGCCGAGATCGGGGCCATGCGCGCGACCGAACAGATCGACGCCATGCGCACCCTGTCGACGGACCCCTTCCGCTACCTGGTCGGGCCCCGCCTGCTGGCCGGCGTGCTGATGCTGCCCCTGCTGACCGCCGTGGCCGACACCATCGGCGTCGCGGGCGGCTGGCTGGTGGCCACGCGCGTGCTGGACTTCAGCCCGACCGTCTACATCCGCAACACCATCGACTTCCTTGAAAGCTGGGACATCGTCTCGGGTCTGATCAAGGCGGCCGTCTTCGGGTTCATCGTGGCGCTGATGGGCTGCTACCACGGCTACAACGCCTCGGGCGGGGCGCGCGGCGTCGGACGCGCCACGACCCACGCGGTCGTGTCTTCGGCGATCCTGATCTTCGCGTCCGACTACCTCCTGACCACCTTCTTCACCCATATGTCATGACGCAGACCCCGAAACTGGCCTGGAAGGGCGTCACCAAGCGCTTCGGCGACCGGGCGGTCCTGGACGGCCTCGACCTGTCGGTCGCGCCCGGCCGCTCGCTGGTGATCATCGGCGGCTCGGGGCAGGGCAAGTCGGTGACCATCAAGACCGCGCTCGGCCTGATGCGGCCCGAAGGCGGGCAGATCGAGCTGGACGGTGAGAACATCGTGGGCCTGCCGGAAAGCAAGCGCCGCAAGCTATTCTCGCGGATCGGCGTGCTGTTCCAAGGCGCGGCGCTGTTCGACAGCCTGAGCATCTGGGAGAACGTCGCCTTCCGTCTGCTCAACGCCGACGGCGTGCCGCGCAAGCAGGCGCGCGAACGGGCGATCGACGCTCTGGAGCAGGTGCGCCTGGACCCCGCCGTCGCCGACCGCTTCCCGTCGGAGCTGTCGGGCGGCATGCAGAAGCGGGCGGGCCTGGCCCGCGCCGTCGTCGCCCAGCCCGAGATCCTGTTCTTCGACGAGCCGACCACGGGCCTCGATCCGATCACGGCGGCGGCGATCAACCAGCTGATCTCCGACCAGGTGCGTCGCCTAGGCTCGACGGCGGTGTCGATCACCCACGACCTGGCCTCGGCCCAGACCATCGGCGACGAGATCGCCATGCTGCACGGCGGCAAGATCGTCTGGCGCGGACCGGCCGCCGACCTGCACGTGACCGACAATCCCTATGTCCGGCAGTTCGTGGAAGGACGCCCGGACGGCCCGATCGCTCACGCGGTCTGATCCGGCGCTCAGGCCGCTTCGCGCAGGGTCTCGGCGAGCAGCCGACCCTCGACGGACCGGCTGGAGCCCGAACGCCACGCCACCACGATCTCCCGGCTGGGATGCTCCGTGGCCAGGGGCCGCACGGTGACGGCGGCCTTGTCGGTCAGCCCCGCCTGCACCGCCATGGCCGGCAGGAACGAGACGCCGAGGCCCGAGCCGATCATCTGCACCAGGGTCGGCAGGGAGGTGGCTGCGAAGCTCTCTTCCTCGCCCACGCCCCCATTTCCATACCGGGACGGCGCCTCGAGGCCGCAGGCGGCCAGGGCGTGGTCGCGCAGACAGTGACCATCCTCCAGCAGGATCAGATCGTCGCCCCGCAGGCTGTCGGGATCGACCCGGATCGAGGCGGCCATCGGATGGTTGGCGGGCGCGGCGGCCAATAGCTCGTCGTCCTCGACGTGAGCCCAGTCGAGGCCGCTCATGTCGTAGGGCAGGGCGATCAGGGCCGCGTCGAGCGCCCCGGCCTTCAAGGCGCCGATCAGCCTTTGGGTCAGGTCCTCGCGCAGGAACAGCTTCAGCTTGGGGAAGCGGTCGCGCAGGACGGGCAGGGCGCGGGGCAGCAGATAGGGCGCCACGGTCGGGATCACACCTAGCCGGAACCGGCCGGCCAGCGGCTGGCCAGCGCCCCGGGCGGCCTGAACCAGGTCCTCGGCCCGGGTAAGGATATCCTCGGCCCGGCGCACGGCCTCCTGGCCGGCGGCGGTCAGGATCACACCCGATCGCGCCCGGTCGACCACCGGCGCGCCCAGGATCTTCTCCAGCTCCTGGATACCGGCCGAAAGGGTCGGCTGGGTGACGTGGGCGTTCTCGGCCGCGCGGCTGAACGAGCCGTGCTCGGAGAGCAGCTTCAGATATTGCAGTTGGCGCAGGGTCGGCAGCATGAGCGACATATAGGCGCTTTCTATCGAAATTCCAAAAACTATCGATTGGATAACTTTGGGGCGGAGGCGTATCACCACGCGTGGCGAAAGGCTTCGGGCGTCTCCCCCCACCGGCCCGAAGCGCCCCGCCAGCCTCCCGGTCCGCCGCCAGCCCCTCTCCGGCGGACCGGGACGCCCCTCTCGGACAATGCTATGCGGCGGTCTTCGCATTGGAGCCGCCCATGTCGATCGAAGCCTTGCGCGCCGCCCTGCCGGCCTATGCGCGGGATATCGCCACGAACCTCTCGGTCCTGGCCGAGGAGACCGTCCTCCCCGACCAGGCCAAGTGGGGCTGCTTCGTCGCCAGCGCGCATGCGGTCGGCGAACCCTCGGCCCTGCGCGCCATCGAGGCGGCGGCCGTCGCGGCGGGCGCCTTTCGGCCGAAGCGCTCGAGGCGGCCAAGACCGCCTCGGCGATCATGGCCATGAACAACGTCTATTTCCGCGCCCTGCACCTGATGACCTCGCCCGCGTACCGCGACCTGCCCTCGCGTCTTCGCATGAACCGCCTGTCGCGCCCGGGCGTGGCGGCGGTCGACTACGAGCTCTGGTGCGTCGCGGTTTCGGCGATCAATGGCTGCGGCGCGTGCCTCGACAGCCATGAGGCCGAGCTGCGGGAACGCGGCGTCCCTACGGCTCAGGTCCAGGCGGCGCTGCGGATCGCGGCCGTGGTGAACGCGGTGGCCCGGGTGCTGTCGGCCGAATCCGCCGCTAATCCCCAGAAATGGGGCGTTTGAGCGGGGTCCGCGACTCCCGGTCGCGGTTAGCCCTACTCGACATTCATCCTGTCCGTGAACTAGGTTGTTAACCTCTGGGTAAGAGATTCGCGGCGTTCGGCCGTCGTTCCTGAGGAACGCGTCGGGCTCGCATGGGGCGAAGGTGGGCGAGATGAGACTGCTGTCCAAGAATTCTCGGGAGAAGAACGTCAAGCCGGCCGTCCTCGGGGACGATCGCAGCGAGACGATGCTTCACCAGATCGAGTCCACCCAGGCCATCGGTCAGCGCTACGAAACCATCCATGGCGGCCTCGACAGCATCGGTCGGGTCATGGAGCACCTGAAGGCCATCGAACCGCTAATCGCCGAGATCCGCGGTCCCGTCGCCCAGGAGTTCGAAGCCCGCCGCGCCGAGCACGCCGAACTGATCGCCCTGCGCGCCAACTTCGATAGCGCCCAGCGCCAGATCGCCCAGATCCAGGCCGAGGAGCGCGAAGTCAGCGCCCGTCTCTCGGCCGCCGAAACCGCCCTCGGCGAGTCCGAAGCCCGCCGCCAGAGCCAGGATGTCACGCTCGAGGACAACGCCCTTGAGATCGACCGTCTGCGCAACGCCCTGCTGCAGTCGGACCTGAAGGTCTCCAACCTCGACGCGTCCTTGCGCGACGCCAACGCCCGCATCGAACACCTGGTGCAGGACGTCGAAGGCCTTCGCGCCCAGGCCCAGGACATCGACACCCGTCGCGGCGACGCCGAGGCCGCTCTGGCCCGCGCCAACCAGGACAACGCCCTGCTGGGCGAGGAAGCCGCCACGCTCAAGAAGCGCGTCGACCAGGCGGGCCTGGATCTGGCCCGTCTGTCGCGCATCGAGACCGATCTCGAAGCCCAGATCGCCGCCGAGCGCGCCCGCGTCCAGGCCCTCGAGAACGCCCTGGCCGCCCACCAGACCGACAGCGGCCGCACCGTCCGTGGCCTGGAAAGCCAGGTCGAGGCCAGCCGCGCCGAGATCTCGGCGCTGCAGACCCGTCTCGAGACCGCCTCGGGCCGCGCCGACAAGCTGGAAGAGATGAACACCCAGCTCTCGGCGCGCCTCGCCGAGTCCAGCGCTCACCAGAAGGCGGTGGAGCGTCGCGCCGGCGATCTCAACGTCGCCCTGGAGCGCGCCCTGGAACGCATCCGCGCCCTGGAGGAAGAGGCCGAAAGCCTGCGTCAACGCCACGCCGGCGTCGACACGGCCCGCGCCACGGCGATCGAACGCGCCGACCAGCTGGCCAAGAGCGGCGTGGCCCAGGAAAAGGCGATGAAGCGGGCCGAGGAACGCGCCCAGCAGCTGCGGGCCCGCCTGGACGCCATGCAGGAAGCTCAAGACCAGATCCGTCGCGAACACGAGGAAAAGGTCTCCGAGCTGCAGGCCACGATCGAACGCCTCACCTCGGAAAACGCCCTGGCCGAAGGCGCCCTGGAAGCGGCCCGTCGCGACCGTTCGCGCCTGCAGATGGCGCTGCTGGGCGCCAGCGGCGACAGCGACCTGGCCGACGTCGGCTGATCCGAGATACACGCCCGGCGAACGCCGGGGCGGTCGCCAGAAATGATAGCGCCCGCGATCCTGTCCGGATCGCGGGCGTTTCTCATTCAGGCCTGGGACCGCGCGCTATTTCGCCGCCTCAACCGCCGCCTTCAGCCCCGCGACCTGCTGGCCGATGACGCCGTCAACGCCGCCGGCCCATTTGTCGAGACCGCCCTTCAGGTAGCCGCCGACGTCGTAGGCGACGGTCACCGTGGTCTTGCCGTCCTTCTCCGCGAGCAGAACGGTCAGCGCCCCCGTCGCGCCCGAGGTTTGCAGCGGCCCCAGCGCGCCGAACAGCACCAGCTTCTGTCCCGGCGCGGCATGGACGGTGGTCATGTGCAGCACCGATCCGCCGTTGGGCAGCCGCTCGCAGAAACAGCCGCCCGACGCCGCCGCGAGCGACAGGTTCGCGGCCGAGCCTGACCAGGTATGGGCCGGCGACCACCACTTGGCGGGCTGGACGAGCACGCCCCAGACGACGGCGGCCGGCGCGCTCACCACCACCTCGTGCTTGACCTCGAAGCCGTTGGGCTGGGCGTCGACCACTTCCGCCAGCGCCGCGCCCGGGGCGAGCAGGGCCAAGCTCGCGGCCATGATCATCCGTCTCATGTGGGTTCCTCCCCCAGAAGCGGAGCGGAGGCTGACGGCTTCAGCGGCAGGCCGTCAAGACGCCGCTACTCGACCGGCGAGGTTATCGTCGCGCCGCCCGCCTTCAGGCGGTCGAGCACGCCGTTGGCGGGCAACAGGAAACCCAGATCCACCACCGCCACGGTGACGCCAGGCCGCTTCAGGGCCTGGGTCATGGCGTCGGTCGTCAGCACAAGGCCCTTCTCCAGCAGCTCGGCCCCACCCGGCGCGTGGATCAGACACCGCTGGGCCGCGCTGGCGCGATAGCGGGCGCGGACAGATGCGAGGTCGCCCTCGGCCCAGTCCTGGCCGATGGTGGTCGAATGCGCGCCGTCATAGGCGATCTCGTCCAGCGCCACGCGCAGGCAGTAGAGCTGGTCGTCGGCCGAGAGCTTCGAGGCGATCGTCGTCACCGCGCTCATCCGGTACTGGCCCACGGCCTTGACCTTCAACTTGCGGGCCTTGGCCATGCGCTCGACCGTGCTGACCGGCTTGGCTTCGGAGAGGCCCGCCGCCTGGCGGAAGTCCGACAGCAGCAGGAAGCCCGCCACGGCCGGCTTCCAGTTCTTGTACTCGCCCGCGCCCTTGCGGGCCTGGGTCCGGGACTCGACGAACCGAGCCTTCAGGTCCGGCGGCAGCTGGTCCTCCAGCGACTTGCCCAGCGGCTGGCGCAGGCCGGCCCCGAACCGCAGCACGAAACTGGCGATCTGGGTCACGCCCACCGAAGCCTCCGGCGGCACGAGCACCAGGCTGGCCTTGTCCAGCGCCTTCTCCAGGCGCGGGCTGGACCATTTCAGCTGGTGGGGCAGGGGCGGGGCCGAGCCCAGGATGTAGAGCCGCGCGCCGTCCTTCTCGACCAGCCAGACAGCGGGGCCCGGCGGCTTGGCCACGACCGTCAGCTCGGCGACCACCGCGCTTTCGTCCTGGGCGGGCGCCGGACCAAGCTCGACGGTCGGCGGCGGCGCGGTCTGGGCCAGGGCCGAGGTCGACAGGATGAGGGAAAGGGCGAGGGCGGGCAGGACGGACTTGGACGCGGCCATCGAAACTCCTTCAGCCCCCGCCGATATCTAGCCCTTCTGCCCTGGCGGGAGAAGAGCTTGCCCCGCACCCGATCCGGGGTGTCAGCGAAGCTGGCGGACGAGGGGTCGCACAAACGGAAACAGCCGCGACAGCGGTCAGGCTGTCGCGGCGGTCCTGGTCTTCAAACCCTCATCCGCGAAGGGAGAGGAAGATCGCTTAAGCCCCCGGCGGCACGGGGAAGCCGCGCTTGCGCATCAGGGCGCCGATCTTGACGTCGCGGCCGCGGAAGGCGCGGAACTGCTCGACCGGATCGATCGTGTTGCCCTTGGACATGATGTCCTCGTAGAGGCGCTTGGCCACGGCCTTGTCGTAGAAGCCGCCCGGTGCTTCCTGGAACGCCTCGGCCGCGTCGGCGGTCAGGGTGTCGGCCCACAGATAGCTGTAATAGCCGGCCGAGTAGCCGTCGCCGGAGAAGACGTGGCCGAACTGCGGCGTGCGGTGCCGCATGACGATCTCCTTGGGCATGTTCAGCTTGGCCAGCTCCTCGCGCTCGAACTTGTCCGGATCGATGTCGGCGTCGCCAGCCAAGTGCAGCTTCATGTCGATCAGGGCCGAGGCCAGGTACTCGGTCGTGCCGAAGCCCTCGCCGAACTTGCCGGCCGCCTCGATCTTGTCGACCAGGGCCTGCGGGATCGGCTTGCCGGTCTGATAGTGCAGGGCGAACTGGTTCAGCACCTGCGGCGTCGACAGCCAGTGCTCGTTCAGCTGGCTGGGGAACTCGACATAGTCGCGCGCCACCGCCGTGCCCGACACCGAAGGATAGGTCGCGTTGGCGTTCAGGCCATGGATGGCGTGGCCGAACTCGTGGAACAGGGTGGTGGCGTCGTCCCACGAGATCAGCAGCGGCTCGCCCGGCTTGCCCTTGATGAAGTTGGAGTTGTTCGAGACGATCGTGGTGACCTCGCCCTTGAACCGCTCCTGCGTGCGATAGGCGTTCATCCAGGCGCCCGAGCGCTTGCCCGGACGGGCGTAGGGGTCGAAGTACCACAGGCCGACGTGCTTTCCGCCGCGAGTCACCTCGTAGACGGTGATGTCCTCGTGATAGACGGGGATGCCCGAAAGCTTCTTGAATTCAAAGCCATAGAGCTGGCCCGAGGCCCAGAACATGCCCTCGCGCAGCTTGTCCAGCTGCAGGTAGGGCTTCACCTCGTTCATATCGAGGTCGTACTTGGCCTTACGGACCTTCTCGGCGTAGTACCGATAGTCCCAGGGCTCCAGCTTGAAGCCGCCCCCCTCCTTGTCGATGATCGCCTGCATGTCGGCGACGTCGATGGCGACCTGGGCGATGGCCGGCGTCCAGACCGCCTCCATCAGCGCCATGGCGTTCTCGGGGTTCTTGGCCATGGCGTTCTCGAGACGCCAGTGGGCGTGGGTCTGATAGCCCAGCAGCTTGGCGCGCTCGGCCCGCAGCTTCAGGATCTTGGAGATGATCGCGTTGTTGTCGGTCGCGCCGCCGTTGTCGCCGCGATTGACGAAGGCGCGCCAGACCTTCTCGCGCGCCGCCCGGACCGGGGACTCGGTCAGGAACGGATCGACGCTGGAGCGGGTGTTCACGATCACGAACTTGCCGGGCAGCTTGCGCGCGGCGGCGTTCGAGGCGGCGGCGGCCTTCAAGCCCTCGGGCAGGCCGGCGAGGTCGGCGTCGGAGAGCTCGATCCAGGTGTTCTCGTCGGCCAGCAGGTTCTGGCTGAACTTGGTGTAGAGGCCGGCCAGCTCGGTGTTGATCGCGCCGACCCGCGCCTTGGCCGTCGGGCTGAGCTTGGCGCCCGACCGAACGAAGTTGGTGTAGTAGATCCACAGCACCCGCTGCTGCTCAGAAGTCAGCTTGGCCTTGTCGGGCGCGTTGTAGACCGCCTCGATGCGGGCGAAGAGCGGGGCGTTCTGGTTGATCTTGTCAAAGTGGGCCGAGAGCTTCGGATCCATCTCCTCCTCGACCTTCTGGAACTCCGGCGTGCTCATGTTCGAGCCCCAGATGTAATAGTAGGTCTGGACGTCGTTCAGGCCGCGACCCGCGTCCTCCAGCGCCGCGATGGTGTTCTCGAAGGTCGGCGCGGCCTTGTTGGCGGTGATCGCGTCGATCTCGGCCAGGTTCTTGGCCATGGCCGCCTCCAGGGCGGGCTTGAACTGCTCGACCTTGACCTTGTCGAACGCGGGCACGCCGCCGTAGGGGCCCGTCCACTTCTGGAGCAGGGGATTGGTCGCTTGGGCCATGGACACGCTGGGGCTGAGGGCGGCGACCGCGCCGGTGGCGGCCGCGGAGGCAAGGAAGGTTCGACGTTGCACGGAGGGTCTCCGGTGGAAGTTTGGCAGGACCGTAGGGCAAGGCTTTCGAGCCGTCACATGACAGGACTGTAACCTTTCGCGCCCCGCGTGACAGGCGCCCGCTTGGGGCGCTAAAGCTGGCGCATGATCGGCGTCTTCGACTCCGGCGTGGGCGGCCTGACGGTCCACCGCGCCCTCGTGCAGCGTCTGCCCCAGGCGGACTTCACCTATCTGGCCGACCAGGCCAACGCGCCCTATGGCGTGCGGACCGGCGAGGACATCGTCGCGCTGACCAAGGCCGGCTGCGAGCACCTGTTCGACCGGGGCGCCAGCGTGGTGGTCCTGGCCTGCAACACCGCCTCGGCCATCGCCCTGCGCCGCCTGCAGCAGACCTGGCTGCCCAGCTATCGCAAGGAACTCGGCCGGCCGGTCAACATCCTGGGCATCATCGTGCCGACCATCGAGAAGGCCACGGGCCTGCCCTGGGAGCACGAGGCCGAACGGCGCGGCGAGAAGGTCGAGCAGCTGGACATCCTGGGCGTCTTCGCCACCCAGGCCACGGTCCGTTCGCGCGTCTATGAGATCGAGATCGACAAGCGCAAGCAGGACCTGGCCGTGTTCTCCGAAGCCTGCCCCGAACTGGTGCCGCTGATCGAGGGCGACGCCTCGGCGGTCGATCTGGCCAAGGCGGTCCAGGGCCATGTCGAGGCGCTGAAGACCCGCATCGGCCGCTATCCGGACCGCGTGGTGCTGGGCTGCACCCACTACGAGATCATCGCCGACATCTTCCGCGCGGCCCTGCCGGCCGGCACCCCGCTGATCCAGCAGCCCGAGGCCACGGCCGACGCGCTGGAGCTCTATCTGGAGCGCCACCCGGAATATGACCCGGGGCAGGGGGGAAGCCGCGTCTTCCTAACGACCGGAACGCCGGGGCCGCAGAACGGCCTCGTCCAGAGCTTCTGGGGCGGCCCGGTGGCGTTCGACGCGGCCTGATAAGAGAGCAGAGACAAGCCCTGCTCTCCCAGGAAAGTAGCTTACTTTAAGGCGTTTCTTGCACGAATAGCCTGAGCTAGCGCGTTTCCGGCTTTCATTTCGTTTCCAAGAAGCCCGCCTAGGCTCCGGTTAGAACGCCAATGCAGCGCTCTTAAATTCCCCGGCGCGTCAGAGCCGCCGAGAGCGACGGGGTGGATGTGATCAATTTCCCAGCCGTATTCGGAACGCTTTCCAAATTGGTCGAAGGCGAGGATGTTGCCAAAGTCATCTTGTCTGAAACCCATGGCTCCGAGAAGTCCGGCAGCTGGTGAGCACTTGCTCCAAGCAGCCAGCTTTTTCTGTTCAGGAGATGGCGATTGAGTTAGGAAGCTCAGCATAGGTTTTCCTCTAAAGCGTCCCTTGCGGGACTGGATCCTTGCCGATGTTCTTTTGCGGGAATCGCTCGGCCAAGGTTCGAAACCTATACCATGGGGGGTAACCCACTACGAGTGGTGTTACCCCCTTTTTGTTCTCACAACATGTAGAGGACTGTCGGGCTTCGAGCTAGGCAGGTTTTCTTCCCCGCCTCAGCTGAATCCAATCCTGACGAACGTCGTAAACGCCTCTTAACCCTCTTCGGCCAAAACATGGTGGTTCGACCCATTCTGGCGGGTCGCGAGACGTGTTGAGTTCGGAGACTTTCATGGCGCGAGCGGCGCGGCGATCCCCGACGGAGCTCCTTTGGGATGCGATCCGTTTTGGCTGGGTCCAGCCCTGGACCGCCCGATTCCGGGGCGGGGTGGTGACGGTCGTCGGGGCCGTCCTGCTGCTGGCCATCGCCACCTACAACGCCACCGACCCCAGCCTGAACGCCGCCAGCGGCGAGCCGGCCCGCAACGCGCTGGGAAGCGTCGGCGCGGCGATCTCCGACATGCTCATGCAGTCCCTGGGCCTCGCGGCCTGGGGCGTCGCGCTGCTGATGCTGGTGTTCGGCGTCACGCGCGTGGCCCAGGCCGACCCGGACGCCGAGCGGAAGTCGATGCGCTTGCGCGCGGTCGTCGGGGCCCTGGGACTGCTGGCCCTGGCCGCCGTGCTGGCCGCGCCCCCGCCGCCCGCCATCTGGCAGCTGGAGAAGGGCCTGGGCGGCTTCTGGGGCGAGGCCCTGCTGCACGGCGTGGCCTGGACCCTGCGTTTCGCCCACATCCCCGGCGCGACCGTGATCGCCGCCGTGCTGTTCGCCGTCGCCGCCGTGTTCGCCCTGGGCTTCGCGATCGGCGTCCGCGACATCGATCCCGAGGTGCTCCAGGCGGCTTTCCGCCCCCGTCCACGCCAGGAGCCGGCGCCCGCCAAGGCCGCTCCGGCCAAGGCGTCGCGCGTCAAGAAGGAGAAGGCCGAGGCCCCCAAGCGCGAGCGCGCTGGTCGTCTGCCGCCGCTCGATGACGAGGATGACGCCACGGCGATCGCGGCCGCGCCGATGACGCCCGAGCGCGCCTATACGCCGCCGCCGGCCGAGCCGGACGACGAGGATGACTTCGAGGACTCGCTGGACGCCCGCCCAATGGCGATCGCCAAGCCCAAGCTCACCCCCAAGGAGTCCGGCCGCGAACAGCGCGAGCAGCAGAAGGCCTTCGATTTCGAGGGGAACGGCGGCTTCCAGCTGCCGGAGCTGGCCATGCTGGCCAAGTCCAAGCCGCGCTCGTCGGAAGTCGACGCGGCCGCCCTGCGCCAGAACGCCCGCCTGCTGGAGAGCGTGCTGGCCGAGTTCGGCGTGAAGGGCCAGATCGACCAGATCCGCCCGGGTCCGGTCGTCACCATGTACGAACTGGTGCCGGCGCCGGGCGTCAAGACCGCCCGCGTCGTGGCCCTGGCCGACGACATCGCCCGCTCGATGAGCGTGATCTCGTGCCGCGTGGCCGTGGCCCAGGGCCGCAACGCCATCGGCATCGAAATGCCCAATTCCCGGCGCGAGACCGTCTATCTGCGCGACCTGCTCTCGAGCGCCGACTACGAGAAGGCCAGCCAGATCCTGCCCATGGCGCTGGGCGAGACGATCGGCGGCGAGCCCTATATCGCCGACCTGGCCAAGATGCCCCACCTGCTGATCGCCGGCACCACCGGCTCGGGCAAGTCGGTGGGCGTCAACGCCATGATTCTGTCGATCCTGTACAAGCTGCCGCCCGAGAAGTGCCGCTTCATCATGGTCGACCCCAAGATGCTGGAACTGTCGGTCTACGACGGCATCCCGCATCTCTTGGCCCCCGTCGTGACCGATCCGAAGAAGGCTGTCGTGGCCCTGAAGTGGACGGTCCGCGAGATGGAGGACCGCTATCGCCGCATGTCCAAGATCGGCGTGCGCAACATCGCGGGCTACAACGAGAAGGCCAACGAGGCGCTGGCCAAGGGCGAGCACTTCGAGCGCACCGTCCAGACCGGCTTCGACGACGCGGGTCGCCCGATCTACGAGACCGAACAGATCCGTCCCGAGGCCATGCCCTATCTGGTCGTGGTCATCGACGAGGTGGCCGACCTGATGATGGTGGCCGGCAAGGACATCGAAGGCGCCGTTCAACGCCTGGCCCAGATGGCCCGCGCCGCCGGCATCCACCTGATCATGGCCACCCAGCGCCCGTCGGTCGACGTCATCACCGGCACCATCAAGGCCAACTTCCCGACCCGGATCAGCTTCCAGGTCACCAGCAAGATCGACGCCCGCACCATCCTGGGCGAGCAGGGCGCCGAGCAGCTGCTGGGCCAGGGCGACATGCTCTACATGGCCGGCGGCGGCCGCATCACCCGCCTGCACGGTCCGTTCGTAAGCGACGGCGAGGTCGAGCAGGTGGCCAAGTTCCTCCGCGACCAGGGCGTGCCCCAGTACCTCGAGGAAGTCACCGCCGGCGGCGACGAGGAGCAGGAAGAGGCCATCGAGGCGGCGTTCGGCGGCGAGGGCGGGAGCAACGACCTCTACGACCACGCCGTCGCCGTGGTCACCCGCGACCGCAAGGCCTCGACCAGCTACATCCAGCGCCGCCTGCAGATCGGCTACAACCGCGCCGCCTCGCTGATGGAGCGGATGGAGAAGGAAGGCGTCGTCGGCGCGGCCAACCACGCCGGCAAGCGCGAGATCCTGGCCCCGCCGCCGCCGGCGCTGTGACCGGGAAAGGCGGCAACCTTCGCCTTGCCCGCCGCGTTCCTCGGCTCCCAACCTGAACGGCGCTTCATCGGCGCGCCGGAAAATGGCCTCGCGGCGGCCTTCGCGCGGGCCAAGGTTGCGGCTAAGGAGTTCGCATGACCACTCGCCGTTTCCTCATCGCGGCCGGCCTGGCCGCCGCCGTCGCCTCGGCTGGAGCAGCCTCTCCGGCCCTGGCTCAGAACACCGCGCCGGTCCCGGCCGCCCTGACCGCCGAGCAGAAGGCCCTGGTCAACAAGGCCACGGCCTATGTCCAGAGCCTGGGCTCGGCCAAGGGTCGGTTCGTCCAGACCGACGCCCGCGGCACGCGGACGCAAGGGACCTTCTATCTGCAGCGCCCCGGCAAGGCCCGGTTCGCCTATGACGCGCCGGCCGGCCTGCTGGTCGTGTCGAACGGTAACAACGTCAACATCTGGGACAGCCGGCTGAAGACCTACGAGAGCTATCCGCTCAGCAAGACGCCGCTGAATCTGCTGCTGGCGCGCGAGGTGCGGCTGGACCGCGGCGTCGTGATCACCGACGTGCGCCGCCTGGCCGACGGGTTCTCGATCGTGGCCCAGGACGCCAAGCGCCAGGCGCTGGGCAAGATCGCGCTGGATTTCTCGGACGGTCCTGTCGCCCTGATGGGCTGGACGGTCACCGACATCAAGGGCGGGCAGATCCGCGTGCGCCTGACCGACTTTGGTCCCGCCTCGGGGCTCGACCCCAAGCTGTTCGTCCTGACCGATCCTCGTCCCAAGGTAGGCCGGCCCTAGTGGTTTTGTGACATTCTCACAACATGCAAGAATCAACACGCCTTTCACTTGACTAAAAATTAGGACGTGGCATATTTAACACGCATGGCGAAGAGCGACCGACCCGCTCCTCGCGAACCGTGCCGGATTCTATCCCCTCCCGGCGGCGGCATGAGAGACTAGACTTTCGTCCCCGGGCGCCGATGCGCCCGGGGCGTTTTTCTTTGGACTCCCCCGGTCGGCTGAGCGCGCCCGATGCGCCCCGGGTGTTTTTCTTTTCAGGGCCGGCCAAACGCCCTAAAGCCAGCCCATGCGCCTCCGTATCGCCACCTGGAACGTCAATTCCGTCCGCCTTCGCGCCGAACAGGCCGCCCGTTTCGTCGACGAGCACGCGCCGGATGTCCTGTGCATGCAGGAAATCAAGTGCCAGGACGGCGAGTTCCCGCGCGAGGCCTTCGAGGCCATGGGCCTGCCGCACCTGAAGATCGCGGGCCAGAAAGGCTGGCACGGCGTGGCCATCGCCTCGCGCCTGCCGATCGAGGACGTCCCGACCCTGATGAACTGCCGAGAAGGCCACGCCCGCTGCGTGGCGGTGAAGGTCGCAGGGGTCGAGATCCAGAACTTCTACATCCCGGCCGGCGGCGACCTGCCCGACCGGGCGGCCAACCCCAAGTTCGACCACAAGCTCGACTTCTACGAGACCCTGACGGCCGCGCTGAAGAAGCGCGACCCCAAGGACCCGCTGATCGTGACGGGCGACCTCAACATCGCGCCCGGCGAGAACGACGTCTGGAGCCACCGGCAGATGCTGAAGGTCGTCAGCCACACGCCGCCCGAGCTCGAGGCCTTCGACGCCCTGATCAAGTCCATGGACCTGCTGGACCTGCCGCGCCTGGCGACGCCGGAGCCGGACAAGCTGTTCTCGTGGTGGAGCTACCGCGCCGCCGACTTCCGCAAGTCCAACCGCGGCCTGCGGCTGGACCACATCCTGGCCAGCCCGGGCCTGCGTGACGCGGCGATCGTGGACGGGCAGGTCGCCTCGCGCGTCCACGACGACGTCCGCGAATGGGAGCGGCCCAGCGACCACGCCCCGGTGACGGCGGACCTGAAGGTCTAGAAGTAGCCCGCCTCCGCGATATCCTCGATCAGGCCCGGACCGGTCGGGGCCCAGCCCAGGGTCTCGCGCGTCCAGGCGCTGGAGGTCGCCGCGTCCATGCCCGCGAACATGGCGAACCACCCGAAGTGCTCGGCCGGACGGCTCTCGACGGGCAGGTTCAGGCCCTGTCCGATGGCGGCGGCGATCTCGCGGAACGGCACGCCCTCCTCGGCCACCGCGTGGTAGCGCTCACCGCCGACGCCGCGTTCGAGCGCGAGGCGATAGACCTTGGCCGCGTCCAGGCGATGCACGCCCGACCAGCGGTTCTCGCCGTCGCCGATATAGGCCGAGACGCCGGTGCGGCGGGCGATATCGATCAACATCGGCACAAAGCCATGATCGCCGGCGCCATGGGTCGAGGGGGCCAGCCGCACGGTCGAGGCGCGGACACCCTTGGCGAGCAGGCTCGCCGCCGCTGATTCCGAGACGCGCGGATAGCCGCCGACGCCCTCGGCCGGCAGGTCATTCTCCGTCGCCAGGCGCCCGGACGCCAGCCGCGCCGTGCCGGAGGTGACCAGCAGCGGCCTATCCGATCCGGCCAGGCCTTCGCCAAGAGCCTCGATCGCGCGCCGATCCAACTGGCAGCTCTCCGCGAAGCGCGAGAAGTCGTGGTCGAAGGCGGTGTGGATCACGCCATCGGCCGAGGCGGCCGCCTCGGTGAGGACATCGGCGTCCTCGAGAACGCCCCGCACGACCTCCGCGCCCAGCGCCTCCAGCGCCGCGGCGCCGCCGTCGGAGCGCGCGAGCCCCACGACGGCATGCCCCTGAGCGAGCAATTCCTGGACGACGGCCGCGCCGACGAAACCCGTGGCGCCGGTGACGAAAACACGCATGAGACTGATCTCCGAGATTTACCCGGCGATCCTGTCTGGTAGGCTTATCATGTTAAAGTAGGGACTTTATACAGGTATAACGCCTAACAGGATGAGCGTGTCAGTTCCGAGCGAGACCCGTCTGGGGGCTTATCTGCGCGACCGCCGAGCGCGGCTGGACGCCATGGCGTTGGGCTTTTCGGGCTCGCGCCGACGGACGCCCGGCCTGCGTCGCGAGGAGGTCGCGCAGCGCGCGCACATCAGCGCCACCTGGTACACCTGGCTGGAGCAGGGCCGCGGCGGCGCGCCTTCCGCCGATGTTCTCGACCGCATCGCCCGCGCGCTGATGCTGACCGATGTGGAGCGCGAGCACCTGTTCCTGCTGGGTCTCGGGCGTCCGCCCGAGCCTCGATATCGCGGGAACCTGGATGTCTCGCCCCGGCTTCAGCGCGTCCTGGACGTGCTGGACCCCAGCCCGGCCATGATCAAGACCCTGACCTGGGACGTCGTGGCCTGGAATCGCGCCGCCGCCATCGTCTTCGGCGACTACGGCGCGGCGGCGCTCGAGGATCGCAACATCCTGCGCCGCATCTTCTGCGATCCGCGATCGCGCGCCGCCAACTTCGATTGGGAAGCGGTGGCCCGGTTCGTGGTGGCCGCGTTCCGGGTGGACGTGGCGCGCGCCGGCGCGGGGGCCGAGGCGGCGGCCGCCGCCTTGGTCGACGAACTGCGCCGCCGCAGTCCCGATTTCGCCGCCATGTGGGCCGCCAACGACGTCGGCGATCACCATCAAGGTGTAAAGCGGCTGCGCCACCCCCTGCTGGGCGAGGTCGCCTTCGAATATTCCGCCTTCGCCGTCGATGGCCGGCCGGATCTCGGCATGATCGTCTACAACCCGACGCAGGCCGAAACGGTCAAGCGCCTGGGCGAGCTCGTGGACGCGACGGGGCTTTAGGCCGCCAGCGCCCGCGCCGCCGCTTCGCTGACCTTGAACTGGCTCATCAAGCGGGCCAGGTCGTCGGCCTCGCTGGCGAGGCTGTGGCTGGCGGCGGTGGCTTCCTCGACCATCGCCGCGTTCTGCTGGGTCACCTGGTCCATCTGATTGACGGCGACATTGACCTCGCCCAGGCCGGTGGCCTGTTCGCGCGCCGAGGCGGCGATCTCGGTGACGATCCCGCTGACGTCGATGACCTTGGCGACGATGCTTTCCAGCGCCTTGCCGGTCTGGCCGACCAGATCGACGCCCACCGTGACCTGGTTGGTCGACAGGGTGATCAGCGACTTGATCTCCTTGGCGGCGTCGGCCGAGCGTTGGGCCAGAGCCCGCACTTCCTGGGCGACGACGGCGAAGCCGCGACCCGCCTCGCCCGCCCGGGCGGCTTCGACGCCGGCGTTCAGGGCCAGCAGGTTGGTCTGGAAGGCGATTTCGTCGATGACGCCGATGATCTGGCTGATCTGGCTGGACGAGCTTTCGATCTCGCTCATGGCGGCCACCGCGCGCTCGGCGATCTGGCCGCCGCTCTCGGCGTCGACCTTGGCGCCGCTGACGGCCGAGCGGGCGTGGCCCGCGCCTTCGGCGGTCTTGTTGACCGTGGCGGTGATCTCCTCCAGCGCCGCGGCGGTCTCTTCCAGGCTGGCGGCCTGCTGTTCGGTGCGACGCGACAGGTCGTCCGAAGCCGCCGAAATCTCACGGGCCCCGCCGCTGATGGTCATGACGGCATGGCGAACGCCCGACATGACCCCTTCCAGCTTCGCGATCGACGCGTTGAAGTCGCTCTTGAGCTGCTCGGTCTTGGGAGAGAGCTGCTCGGTGATACGGTGCGTCAGGTCGCCGGTCGACAAGGCGTGCAGCCCCTTGCCCAGAGCCTCGATCGCGGCGCGATCCTCGGCCGCTTCCCGCGCCCGCTGAGCCTCGGTCCGGGCGCGCTCGGCTTCGCCGGCTTCGCGCATCGCGCCGGTTTCCTGCTCGAGACGGATGGCCCGGAGGCTGTTTTCCTTGAAGGTCTCGAAGGCGCGAGACAGCGAACCCACCTCGTCGGCGCGGTCGCGGTCCGGCGTTTCGACATCGAAATCGCCATCGGCCAGCCGCAGCATCGACTGGGTCATGCGCCCGACCGGCGCGGCGACCAGGCTGGTCAGTTGCCAACCCATGCCCACGGCGATGACCAGAAGGCCGACGCCGCCACCGATCAGCATGGCGACCGACGAGAAGATCGCCTTGTGCTGGGCGGCTTCGCGCATGGCCATCCGCGCCTGTTCGGTCTTGCGGATCGCGGTCACGCCCTTGGTGATGTGGGTGACACGAGCCTTCTCACCGGCGCTGATCAGGGTTTCACGGCCCACGTCCCGAGCGGCCGGATCGAGCCCGGCCTGGGTCAGGGGCTGACCGTATTGGTCGAGCCAGACCTTGGCGTCGGCCTTCGCCTTGGCCAGAGCGGCCTTTTGCTCGGCGGTGAGGTCTGAGGCCTCCAGCTTCGCAACGGACTCGTCGAACTGTTTCCAGCCTTCGGTATAGGAGCCCATGTACTTGGCGCTGCCGGTCAGCAGGACGCCGCGCATCTGGGAATTGACGCGAAGGATACCCTTTTCGGCGGTCTGGGTCTGATCGACGATCGACTTGCTCTCGTCGTTCAGCCGGATGGCCTTTTGCATGCCCGAGAGCTGCAGGAAGACACTGAGGATCATCGCCACGGCGGCGCCCAGCAGAAGGCCGAACGACAGCATGATCTTGTTACGGATCGACATGTTCTTCAGGAAAGACATCGGATCTCCAGACCGCCTAAGTTGACAATTCGAATTCGGCTTAGAACTCGATCTGCATGCGGGCCTGGAAGACCGTCACGTCAGCGTCGTTCTCGATCGTGCCGATGCGACGATTGTTGACCTTCGCCTTGGTCACGTTCGCCATGAAGCGGACGTTGCTTTGCGGATACCAGTTCACGCCGGCGGTCAGGCCCTTGTAGGTGCCCGCGGTCGCCAGGCCCGGCTGGCTGGCCAAGGCGGTCACGGCGTTGGGGCTCATCTTGGTCAGGTCGGCGTAGTCGTAGCGACCCGCCAGTTCGAAGGCGCCCATGCCGCCCTTGTCGACCGGATGCAGGATCTTGACCTTGCCGAATTGACCGGCCGCGCTGTAGGGGCGGGTTTCGCCGGTCGGGAACCAGCTGGCCAAGGCGTAGCCGGTGACGATGTTGAAGTCCTTGCCGCCGTTGGCCGCGCTTTGGGTCGTGGCGACGCGGTTGACCTTGATCTGGGCGAGTTCGCCCTGCACCGAGACCGTCTTGTGCTTCCAGGCCGCTTCGGCGGCGATGGTGGTGTCGCTCTTGCCGACGGCGCCGGTCGACAGCAGCACGCCGCCCGCCGAGGTCTGCGGCTTGTAAGCCGTGTTCGCCGCCGCCGAATAGGTGAAGCCGGTTTCGCCGCCGGTGTCGCGGTAGCGAGCCGAGACACCCAGGTGAACCGCGTCGTCCGCCGTCATGATCGGCGCATAGGTGCCGCGGACCATGAAGCCCGAGCGCTCCTTGGCGTTGTTGGCGACATAGCCGCCCGACGAGACGTCGGCCTTGTTGATCGAGTCGCCTTGCAGCGCGCCGCGCAGCGACCAGTTCTTGCCGACCTTGGTGGCCTGCGCCGCGAGCACGAAGCCGTTGTCGGTCAGATCACCGAACGGACCACGCTCCATAAAGGTGATCGTCTTGATCGAGGTGAGGTTCTCGAGACCGCCGACCTTCTGGTTGCCGACGGTGAGCAGCACGCCGCTCTTGGTCTTGTATTCGATGACCGCGTCATCCCAGCCCCAGGCGCCGCCGTTGGCCGCGCCGCCTTCGATCCGATAGGCGAAGGCGCCGAACTGGCCCTCGGCGCCGAGGAACACCTGGCGGGCGCGATATTGGCGAGACTTGTAGGACGCGCCGGTGTCGCGATCGACATTGACGTTGACGCCGTCGATCAACACGCGACCGCGCAGCTTGAAGGTGGCGCCACTGGCGTCCGTGAAGCGCGGCGAGCCTTCCCACTTGATCTGGGTGGCGGGGGCCGGAGCAGCGGCGGGCTTGGCCGCGCTCTTGGTCTCCAACGATTGGAGCCGCTCCTGCATGACTTTGATCTGCGCCTTCAGCTCCTCGAGCGAAGCGGCGTCAGTTTGCGGCGCCTCCTGGGCGGCGGCGACGCTGGCCAGCATGGAAGCGGCCAGCAAAGTTACGGAGAATATTTTGCGCACGAGAGATCGCCCTGTTTTCCGAGAAAACTAGATTTGTTGGGCGCAGTTGATCGGCTCGGCCGGTGAATTCGTGATTAATCCATCGTGAGCCGCGACAATATGACCTATCCAGGAACGAAGTTTTGCATCAGTTCCTCAAAGAGCGTCCGTGAGACGCGGCTTTTCATGGATAATCTTTTGGTTGCGGGGCGAAGTCCCATCAACTCCACGGATCCGAAGTGTCGCGAGGAAGACCGAAGGAACGCGGCGTTTCCTAACGCGGCGCGTTCAACCCTCGGCCGCGACCACCCCGAACTTGATCCAGAGGGCCTGGTCCTTGAGGTTCTTGCGAACCCAGGCGGCGTGGACTTCGCGCTCGGCGTCGGTGGAGCGGGGGGCGAGCGGCCGGGGGCGTGACCCGTACGAGCCTTGGATCGCGGCGGAAACAGCAAGGGTCTCGACCACGTGGGTCAGCTCGAGAGCGCGCTCCTTGCCGCCCTGCAGCTCGAGATAGACCTCGGCCAACAGGTGGGCGTCGATCAGGGCGCCGTGCTTGTCGCGGCTTTCCAGGCTGATCTTGAAGCGTTTGCACAGCGCGTCGAGCGAGTTGTACATGCCCGGAAAGCGCTTCTTGGCCATGGCCAGGGTGTCGACCCAGCGATCCTCGCGGATCGGGGCGCGGCCGCACTTCTCAAGCTCGAAATTGACGAACTGACGGTCGAAGGCGGCGTTGTGGGCCACGACGACGCTGTCGCCGACGAACTCGACGAAGCGGTCGGCGATCTCGTGGAACTTGGGCTTGCCGGTCAGGAAGGCGCTCGAGAGGCCGTGGACCTTCTCGGCCTCGGCCGGCATGTCCCGCAGCGGGTCGCAATATTCGTGGAACGAGCGGCCGGTCGGCATGAAGTCGACCACCTCGATACAGCCGATTTCAACCAGGCGATCGCCCGTCTTGGGATCGAAGCCGGTCGTTTCGGTGTCGAGGATGATCTCGCGGGCCATGGCCCTTCTTTGCGACCGTTCGACTTCCGCATCAAGCGTGACGGGAAGTTCTCAACAGAGTCAGAAGGTCGCGGACCTGCTTCCGGGCATGCTCGACGCCCTGGCCGGTGTCGATGACGAAATCGGCCAGGGCGCGCTTCTCGGCGTCCGGGGTTTGGCGCGCCAGGATCGCCTCGAACTTCTCGGGCGTCATCTCCGGGCGAGCCAGCACGCGGGCGCGCTGGACCTCGGGCGGGGCGGACACCACGACGACCTTGTCGACGCTTTTCTGGCCGCCGGTTTCGAACAGCAAAGGGATATCGAGGACGACGATCTCGTGGTTCTCGGCCTGGGCTTTCTGGAAGAAGCCGATCCGGTGGGCGCCGACCAGGGGGTGGACGATCGCCTCCAGCTTGGCCAGCGCCTCGGGATCGCCGACCACCTTTGCGCTCAGCTTGGCGCGGTCGATCGCGCCGTCGACCACCACGCCGGGGAAGGCGGCCTCGACCGGCGCGACGGCCGCGCCGCCGACGGCATAGAGCGCGTGGACGGCGGCGTCGGAGTCGTAGACGGGCACGCCCTCGGCCTCGAACATGGCGGCGGTCGTGGACTTGCCCATGCCGATCGATCCGGTGAGACCCAGGATCAGCATGACTTAGGCCTCGCCCAGCAGCGTCAGGGCAAGTCCCCGGACATCGACGTCGGCGGAGGGCGCGACACCATAGATCGCCTCGAAGGTCGGTATGGCCTGGCGCAGCAGCATCTCCAGGCCGTCGACCGTGCGAAGACCCGCCGCCTCGGCGCGGCGCAGGAACTCGGTGCGCAGCGGCTTGTAGACCATGTCCATGACCACGGCGGTCTTCGGCGTCAGGGACAGGTCGGCCGCCGGGCCCTCGCCGCCGCCCAAGCCTAGCGAGGTGGCGTTGATCACAAGCCCTGCGTCAGCCAGCAGGCCGGGGAGGGCGGCTTCTTCGACCGCGACGACCTTGGCGCCGAACGCGTCGACCAATTCCTGGGCGCGGGCCAGGGTGCGGTTGACGATACGGATCTCCGGCGCGCCGGCCAGGAGGAGGGCGGCGACCGCCCCCCGCGCCGCGCCGCCGGCGCCGAGGATCACGACCGGGGCGGATTTGGCGTCGAAGCCCGGCGCCTGGGTTTCAACCGCGCCCAGCAGGCCCGGCCCGTCGGTATTGTCGGCATGGACGGAGCCGTCGGCCGCGAACAACAGCAGGTTGGCCGCCCCGGCCATCCTGGCCAGGTCGCTGGCGGTGTCGGCCATCGCCAACGCCCGCTCCTTGAAAGGAATGGTGACGTTGACGCCGCGCACCGCGCCGCCGCGCAGGCCGTCGACGAAGGTCTCGAACCGATCGGCCGCCGGGGCGAAGGGCACATAGACCGCGTCGAGGCCCGCCGCCGCGATCCAGGCGTTGTGGATCACCGGGCTCATCGAGTGCTTGATCGGCTGGCCGCAGACGCCGCCGACGATGGCCGCGCCCGAAATCGTCCCCGAAATCGTCGAAGTCATGCGACGAGGGCTCCGTGAAGGCGCAGGAAATCCAAAAGTCCGACCAGGGGCAGACCCAGTATGGCGAAGTAGTCCCCGTCGACCTCGTCGAACAGCTGCACGCCCTCGCTCTCCAGTTCGTAGCAGCCGACCGACCACAACAGGGCCTCGCCGCGACGCTCTATATACTGGTCGAGCCAGGCCTCGCTGAACGGCCGCACCGAAAGCTTGGCGGTCTCGACGATCCGCCAGATCGGCTGGCCGTCGCGGGCGACGACCACGGCCGAGTGCAGCTTGTGGACCTGGCCGCGCAGCTCCAGCAGGCGCGCGCGGGCTTCGTCCAGGGTGTCGACCTTGTCGATCAGCTTGCCGCGCAGGTCGAGCGTCTGGTCAGCGCCGATCACCAAGCCGGACCGCTTGGTCGAGACCTTGACCGCCTTCATCTCGGCCAGGGCGTCGGCGACGTCGCGCGGGGTGACATCCTCGGCCAGCAAGGCCGCCTTGGCGGCGTCCTCGTCGACGCCCGAGCCGACCGCCTCGAAGGCGACGCCGGCGTTTTTCAGGATCATCTGGCGGGCCGAGCTTTTGGACGCCAGGGTTACGGGGGTAAGCGTCACGGACGTCAGGCTCCCAGGACCTCGACCTTGCCGCGGCCGCCGGACAGAAGGTTGATGACCGCCGCCGCGGTTTCCTCGACGGAGCGCCGGGTGATGTCGATCACCGGCCAGCCCTGGCGCTCGAACAGGCGGCGGGCGGCGATGATCTCCTGGCGCACGGCGTCACTGTCGACATAGTCGCTTTCGCGGCTCTCCTTCAGGGACAGCAGTCGGTTGCGACGGATCTGGATCAGCCGGTCGGGCGAGGTGATCAGGCCGACGATCAGGGTGTTCTTCAGTTCGAACAGCTCGGCGGGCGGCGGACGGCCCGGCACCAGCGGCACATTGGCCGCGCGCACCCCCCGGTGGGCCAGGTAGATGCACGTCGGGGTCTTGGAGGTGCGCGACACGCCCACCAGGATCACGTCCGCCTGGGTCAGGTCCTGACCGCCCTGGCCGTCGTCGTGGGCGATGGCGTAGTCCAGCGCCTCGATCCGGTCGAAATAGTCGTTGGTCAGGGCGTGCTGCGCGCCGACCCGGGTCGAGATCCGCGCGCCCAGATAGCGCGACATGGCGCTGACCACGGGATCCAGCGCGGCGATGCAGGGCATCTCCAGCTTGCGACATCCTTCCTCGAGCGCGGCGCGCAGCCCCGGATCGACGATGGTGTGCATGACCACGCCCGGAGCCCCGCCGATCTCCTCCAGGGCCCGGTCCAGCTGCCGGGTGGAACGGACCAGGGCGTAGATGTGTTCGATCGGCAGGATGTCGGTGAACCGGGCGCAGACCGCGCGCGCCATGGCGTTCAACGTCTCGCCCGTCGAGTCGGACACCAGATGGATGTGGAAGTAGGTCGCAAAGCGGGGCGGTAAGCGTTCGCTCTCGCCCCCCGAGCCCTGACTCTCCTGTGGATCATCCGTTAACGGTTGTTTAACCACTTGGCCTGCCTCTGGGGACGCCTGGGCGCCGATAGGCCCGCGAGGCGTCGTGACACGGCGCCGCTGTGATCAACGGTCGCATTGCTCGCGTACCATCCCCAGGCTCGACCCGCATCCCCCGAAGTCTGAATCCTCGTTTTCCATACCCGGGGACGAGTCCCGCGTGGGGTCTTTCGCGCACCGCCGTTAATTAAGTTTTCATTAAGGGGTTCAACGGCCTGCAAGGCCTTCCACAGGATTAACAGAACGTTAACCACATGTGCGGGGCCTTGTGGGCAAAGGCGGATCGGGTGTGGGAGTCAGCCTCGAGGCCGGGGTTTTCCCCACTTTGCAGTTGCCCTCCTGCTCCCTCTTCCAAATCCTAATTTCTTATTAAGATATGTTAGAAAGGGCTTAAGGGGACTCCGGGCTTGAGCCGAAGCCCGCGCCGGGCTTTAACCCGAGCCATGACGTCGCCTTCCCAGACCCTGAAGTTTCTCGCCGCGCTTTCCGGCGAGACGCACGCCCATCCGCCGATCTGGTTCATGCGTCAGGCTGGGCGGTATCTGCCGGAGTATCGCGCTGTTCGCGCCACGGCCCCGGACTTCATCAGCTTCTGCTTCGATCCGGAGAAGGCCGCCGAGGTCACGCTGCAGCCCATGCGGCGCTTCCCGTTCGACGCGGCGATCGTCTTCGCCGACATCCTGCTGATCCCGGGCGCCCTGGGCCAGAAGGTCTGGTTCGAGGCCGGTGAGGGACCCAAGCTCGGCGACATGCCGTCGGTCGAGTCCATGGCCGAAAAGGCCGGCGAGGCGGGCAAGGCCCTATCGCTCGTCGGGGAGACGTTGACGCGGGTTCGCTCGGCGCTCGATCCGTCCAAGGCCCTGATCGGCTTCGCCGGCGCGCCCTGGACCGTGGCGACCTACATGATCGAGAAGGGCTCCAGCGATCGCAGCGGCGCGCGGACCTTCGCCTACCAGAACCCCGAGACGACCGACGCCCTGATCCAGGTGCTGGTCGACTCGACGATCGACTACCTGGCCATGCAGGTCGACGCCGGCGCTCAAGCCGTGAAGCTGTTCGAGAGCTGGGCCGAGGGCCTGTCCGAGCCGCTGTTCGATCGTCTTGTCACCCAGCCCCACAAGAAGATCGTCGAGGGTCTGCGGGCGCGCGGCGTGACCGTGCCGATCATCGGCTTCCCGCGCGGGGCCGGCGCCTTGGTCGAGGGCTACGCCGCGCAGGTTCCGGTGCAAGGCGTGGCGCTTGACACCCAGGCCAGCGCCAAGCTGGGCCAGGCCATCCAGAAATCGAAGACCATCCAGGGCGCGCTGGATCCGCTGCTGCTGCGCGCCGGCGGCGATGCGCTGCTGAGGCGGGTGGACGAGCTGCTCGAACAGTGGAACCAGGGTCCCTATATCTTCAACCTGGGCCACGGGATCCTGCCGGACACGCCGATCGCGCACGTCGAGGCGGTGCTGGAGCGGGTGACCGGCCAGAAGGTGGTCAAGTGAGCAAGAAGCTCGCCGTCGTCCTGTTCAATCTCGGCGGACCCGACGGTCCGCGCGCGGTGCGGCCGTTCCTGTTCAACCTGTTTCGCGATCCGGCGATCATCGGCGCCCCGGCGCTCATCCGCTATCCGCTGGCGGCCCTGATCTCGACGACGCGCGAAAAGATGGCCAAGGCCAACTACGCGATCATGGGCGGCGGCTCGCCGCTGCTGCCAGAAACCCAGAAGCAGGCCGAGGTGCTGGAGACCGCGCTGGCGACCGCGCTGCCGGGCGTCGAGGCCAAGTGCTTCATCGCCATGCGCTACTGGCATCCGCTGACCGGCGAGACCGCGCGCCAGGTCGCCGCCTTCGCGCCGGACGAAGTCGTGCTGCTGCCGCTCTATCCGCAGTTCTCGACCACCACGACCGGCTCGTCGTTGAAGGCCTGGCGCAAGACCTACAAGGGCCCGGGTTCCGAAACGACGGTCTGCTGCTATCCGACGGATGGCGGCCTGATCGACGCCCACGCCCGGATGATTCGCGAGACCTGGGAGAAGGCCGGTTCGCCGACCAACATCCGTCTGCTGTTCTCGGCTCACGGCTTGCCCGAGAAGGTGATCCTGGCTGGCGACCCCTACCAGAAGCAGATCGAGGCCACGGCCGCCGCCGTCGCCGCCAAGCTGCCGGCCGGGATCGACTGGACCGTCTGCTACCAGAGCCGGGTCGGGCCGCTGAAGTGGATCGGCCCCTCGACCGACGAGGAGATCCGCCGCGCGGGGGCCGAGGGCAAGGGCGTGATGATCACCCCGATCGCCTTCGTCTCCGAACACGTCGAGACCCTGGTCGAGCTCGACCACGAATACGCCGAGCTGGCGAAGGACGTCGGCGCCGCGCCCTATATCCGGGTTCCGGCCCTGGGCGGCGCGCCCGAGTTCATCGACGGCCTCGCCGCCGCGGTCCGTAACGCCCTGGGCGAACGCGCCGGCTCGGTGGCCCCGGCCTGCGGCTGGCGTTGTGGGGCCGAATGGTCTCAATGCCCCCGTCGAGAAGGAGCCGCCGCGTGACGGATTTCCTGGTGGCGCACTTCAACCTGGTGCGCGGGCTTCACATCCTGTCGGCCATCGCCTTCATGGCGGGGATGCTCTACCTGCCGCGCCTGTTCGTCTATCACAGCAAGGCCGCGCCCGGCTCGGAGATGCACGAGACCTTCACGGTCATGGAGCGGCGTCTGCTGCGCGGCATCATCAATCCGGCCTCGATCGCCACGGCGCTCTTTGGTCTGGGCCTGATCCTGGCGGACGCCCAGATCCGCGGCTGGAGCTTCCTCCTCGAGCCCTGGATGGCGACCAAGCTGGTCGCCCTGGTCGGGCTCTACGGCTTCCATGGCTTTCTGTCCGCCTCGCGCAAGAAGTTCGAGAAGGGCGAATATCCTCGCTCCGAGAAGTTCTGGCGGATGGTCAACGAGATCCCGTTCGTGCTGGCGATCGTGATCGTCGTCTCGGTGACGACCAAGTTCCTCAATCACTGAGCCGTCGCGGCGCTTGACCCGCCGCCCGCCGCGTGATTTGCATCACCGATCGGTTCGGCCTCGCCGGACCTCTTCTTCCCACGGACCGGCGCCCGTCCTGGCGCGCCCCGCGAGCGATCCGCTCCAAGGTCTGTCCCCCGAACGATCCGCGTCATCGTCAATCGACGCGCATGTCCCGGTCCTACCGGGCGTGACCCCTGAAGTTCTACCGGCCGGACTCCGTCGTGGGGACCGCGCCCACCCCTGAGTCTTGTCATGACCGAAGAAACCGAAAACGAAATCCCGGGCGCCGAAGAGGCGACCATTGAAGCGACCGTCGCGGATGTCGCCGACGTCGCCACCGAAGCCTCGGTCGAAACCGAAGCGGAAGGCGAAGGCGACGACGAGGGCTCTGGCGTCGCCGAGGCCGTCGCGGCCCTGGGCCTGAAGTCCATGTCCCTGCAGGAGCTGAAGGAGAAGTCCCCGGCCGACCTGCTGGCGTTCGCCGAGACCTTCGAGGTCGAGAACGCCAACTCCATGCGCAAGCAGGACATGATGTTCGCGATCCTGAAGACCCTCGCCGAAGAAGGCGTGGAGATCTCGGGCTCGGGCACCATGGAAGTGCTGCAGGACGGCTTCGGCTTCCTGCGCTCGCCGGAAGCCAACTACCTTCCGGGTCCGGACGACATCTACGTCTCGCCATCGCAGATCCGGAAGTACGGCCTGCGCACCGGCGACAGCGTCGAGGGCGCGATCCGGTCGCCGCGGGAAGGCGAGCGCTACTTCGCCCTGACCAGCGTCACCAAGATCAATTTCGAGAGCCCCGAGAACGTGCGCCACAAGGTGCACTTCGACAACCTGACGCCGCTCTATCCCGAAGAGCGCCTGAACATGGAACTGCCCGATCCGACCGTGAAGGACCGCTCGGGCCGCGTGATCGACATCGTCGCGCCGCTCGGCAAGGGCCAGCGCTGCTTGATCGTCGCCCCGCCGCGCGTGGGTAAGACGGTGATGCTGCAGAACATCGCCAAGTCGATCGAGACCAACCACCCCGAGTGCTACCTGATCGTCCTGCTGATCGACGAGCGCCCGGAAGAAGTCACCGACATGCAGCGCACGGTGAAGGGCGAGGTCATCGCCTCGACCTTCGACGAGCCGGCGACCCGCCACGTCCAGGTGGCCGAGATGGTCATCGAGAAGGCCAAGCGCCTGGTCGAGCACAAGCGCGACGTCGTCATCCTGCTGGACTCGGTCACGCGTCTGGGCCGGGCCTACAACACCACGGTGCCGTCGTCGGGCAAGGTGCTGACCGGCGGTGTCGACGCCAACGCTCTGCAACGCCCGAAGCGCTTCTTCGGCGCCGCGCGGAACGTGGAAGAGGGCGGCTCGCTGTCGATCATCGCCACGGCCTTGATCGACACCGGCAGCCGGATGGACGAAGTCATCTTCGAAGAGTTCAAGGGCACCGGTAACTCGGAAATCGTCCTGGACCGCAAGGTGGCCGACAAGCGCATCTTCCCGGCCATCGACGTGCTCAAGTCCGGCACCCGCAAGGAAGAGCTCATCACGCCGCGCGACCAGCTGCAGAAGACCTACGTCCTGCGCCGCATCCTCAACCCGATGGGCGCCTCGGACGCGATCGAGTTCCTGCTCGACAAGCTGCGCCAGTCGAAGACGAACGGCGACTTCTTCCAGTCGATGAACACCTGAGTCCAGCCAGACTCAGTCGAGAACGAGAAAGGCCCCGGAGCGATCCGGGGCCTTTTTGCTTGTTTGAGATCCTCCCCCGCGCTGCGGGGGAGGTGGCCGAGAGGGCCGGAGGGGGCGAGCTGGAAATCCGGCCGTGCTAGCCCCCTCAGTCACTCCGTGACAGCTCCCCCGCATCGCGGGGGAGCATCTTGGCTCTTACGGTAAGAGCAGCGTCGCCCCGATCGTACGTCGTCCCTCCAGCGCCTCGTGCGCGGCCCGCGCCTCGGCGAGCGGAAAGGTCTGGCCGATATCGATCTTCACCGCGCCCGACCCGAGGACCGCGAACAGCGCTTCGGCGCTCTCGTCCAGTTCCTCGGTGGTGGTGATGTAGTCGAATAGGCGAGGGCGGGTCACGAACAGCGACTTGCCGCCGAGCTCCAGTGGCGCGAACGGCGGCACGGGGCCGGACGCGTTGCCGAAGGTGACCATCACGCCGCGACGCGCCAGGCTCTTCAAGCTGGCCGCCCAGGTGTCTTTGCCGACGCCATCGTAGACCACGGCCACGCCCTGGCCGCCCGTCAGCTCGCCGACCTTGGCGACGATGTCCTCGTGGCCGTAGTCGATCACGTGGTCCGCGCCGAGATCGCGCGCGATCGTCGCCTTGGCTTCGGACCCGACCGTGGCGATCACGCTCGCGCCCAGCGCTTTGCACCACTGGACGAGGATCTGACCGACGCCGCCGGCCGCCGCGTGGATCAGAACGGTGTCGCCCTGTTTCACGTGGAAACATCGGCGGACCAGGAACTCGGCGGTCATGCCCTTGAGCAGGACGGCGGCCGCGATCTCCAGGCTGACGCTATCGGGGATTCTGACCGCGCGGTCGGCAGGCACGACCGCCGCCTCGGCATAGGCGCCCATGGTCCCGTTGTAGGCGACGCGGTCTCCGACCTGGAAGCGGGTGACACCGTCGCCGACAGCCTCGACCGTTCCCGCCGCCTCAAGGCCCAGGCCGCTGGGCAGCTTCAGCGGATAGAGACCCGAACGGTGATAGGTGTCGATGTAGTTCAAGCCGACGGCCGCGTGGCGCACCAGGATCTGGCCGGCGGCGGGCGAGGGGGCCTCGACCTGAACCGCCTCCAGGACTTCCGGACCGCCCGTGCGGGAGATCTGGATGGCCAGCATCAGGCCAGCGCCTTCTGGAAGAAGGTCAGGCTGCGGCCGTTGGCCTTGGCCGCGTCGGCGGCGTCATAGTGCGCGCCGCCTTCCCGCGCGAAGGCGTGGTCGCGGCCGGCGTAGGTGTGCAGCTCGATCTGCGGGTGATCCTTCAGCGCCTGCAGGATCACTTGCTGAGCCTCGGGCGGCACGAACTGATCCTTCTCTGCGATGTGCATCAGCAGCGGGTGGGCCAGCTTTTCGGCCTCGCCGACATGCTTCTCCAGGCCGACGCCGTAGTACGACACCGAGGCGTCGACGTCGGTGCGGGTGGCGGTCAGAAAGGCCAAGAGGCCGCCCAGGCAGTAGCCCACGGCGCCGACCTTGCCGTTGACGCCGTCCAGCTTGCGGGCGGCGGTGATCGTCGCGGCGATGTCATTGACGCCGGCGTCCACGTCGAAGGCGTTGAACAGTTCGAACGCCTTCTTCCACTCGGCCTCGGACTGGTCGGTGATGTCGATGCCGGGCTCGATCCGCCAGAACAGGTCCGGGCAGATGGCGACATAGCCTTGGGCCGCCAGGCCGTCGCAGATATCGCGCATGACCTTGTTGACGCCGAAGATTTCCTGGATGACGACAATGGCCGGCGCCGAGGCCGCCTTCGGGCGCGCGACATAGGCGCTGAAGTCGCCATCCGGCGTGGTGATGGTGAGGGTCTCGCTCATCGGGGCTCTCCGTCGTTCCGGGTCCGCACAGGACCCAATGTGACTTTCGACCAAAGCGCTCTAACCTGCGCCGACGGGCGAGGCCCATAACAATATTGTGCCCTGACCGAAGGGAACTTTCCGATGAAGATGACGATCGAGATCGACTGCACGCCGGTCGAAGCGCGCGCCTTTCTAGGCCTGCCAGATGTCAGTGGTTTGAACGAGCATCTCGTGAAGGAGATGCAGGCGCGCATGGACGCCAATATGGCCATGCTGGCGCCTGAGGAATTGCTGAAGAACTGGATGGCGTTCGGCACGGGCGCGCAGGAGAGCTTCCGCAAGTTGATGACCGCCGCCGCCAACGCCGCGGTCGGCAAGCCGGACTGATCATGGCCGATACGATCTTCGCCCTGGCCACGGCGGCCGGGCGGGCGGCGGTGGCCGTGGTGCGTATTTCGGGGCCGGCGACCTTGCGGACGGTCGAGGCGTTGGCGGGCAGGGCGCCCGCGCCGCGTATGGCCGCGTTGCGCAAGCTGCGGCATGACGGGGTAGAGCTGGACGAAGCCCTGGTTCTACGGTTCGAAGGTCCGGCCAGCTATACCGGGGAAGACAGCGCCGAGTTTCACGTGCATGGAGGCCGGGCCGTCGTCGAGGCGTTGCTGTCGGCGCTTTCCGGTCTGGGTCTGCGCCTGGCCGAGCCAGGCGAGTTCACGCGTCGCGCGTTCGAGAACGGCAAGCTGGACCTAGCCCAGGCTGAAGGCGTCGCCGACCTGATTGACGCCGAGACCGAGGCGCAGCGGCGGCAAGCTCTGGGGCAAGTCGGCGGGGCGCTAAGCCAGCGCTATGACCGCTGGCGGGACCTTTTGGTGCAGTCGCTGGCCATGCTGGAAGCGGCGGTGGATTTCCCCGACGAGGACCTCCCGGAAGAAGTGGCGGAGCGCGCGCGGCCAGGCCTGCGGGTTTTGGCTGAAGAGCTGGACGCGGCGCTCGCGGACGTTTCACGTGGTCGCCGGGTTCGCGACGGCTATCGCATCGCCTTGGTCGGCGCGCCGAACGCCGGCAAGAGCACGCTGCTCAACGGCCTGGTCGAGCGCGATGCGGCGATCGTCACCGACACACCGGGAACCACGCGTGACGTGATCGAGGTTCCACTGGTGCTGGGGGGCTATCGCGTCTTGATCGCCGACACGGCTGGCCTCCGCGAAACCGAGGACGCGATCGAAGCCGAAGGTGTGCGGCGGGCGCGGCGGTGGGCGGAGGAGGCGGATCTACGCCTCTGGGTCGTCGATGGTTTTCACGTGAAACAGGTCGAGGCCCTTGAAAGCACGGTCCGCCCTGGCGACTGGCTTATCCTGAACAAGGCCGACATCGCGGCGGCGGATGCTCTAGAGGAGGCTTCGGCGCGGTGGGTCAGCGAGGGCCTCGTTGTTCGCCAACTGGCGGCGCGGCAAGAGGGAGCCGTCGCGGAGCTGCGGACCGACCTCGCCGCCCACGTGATCGAAGCTTTGTCCGGCGCGGAGTTCCCGGCGGCCACCCGCCTACGCCACGCGGAGCGCCTCTCGGAGGCGCGAGACTACTTGGCGCGGGCTCTTTCCGACATCGGCCTGGAGGTCGAGCTGGCCGCCGAGGATGTTCGCCTCGCGGCGCGGGCTCTCGAGAAGATCACCGGTCGGGTCGATCCTGAGGATGTCCTGGGCCGCGTCTTTTCGACCTTCTGCATCGGCAAATGATGTTTCACGTGAAACCCTCCCCATATTGTCCACAGCGCGCTCACAGCTGTGGCGGGGGTGTTTCACGTGAAACGCCGTCGACTCGGATCGACCCTCTCGGCTGATTGGCGTATATGTCGAGTCCAGCGCCCCCGCTTGTCCCGGGGGCGTTCGCATTGAGGCGAGCGTCTTGTCCAAGTCCTGGGATGTCATTGTCATCGGCGGCGGCCACGCCGGCTGTGAAGCGGCGGCCGCTTCCGCGCGCACGGGCGCGCGCACACTGCTTCTGACCCACAAGCTGGAAACCATCGGCGAGATGTCGTGTAACCCGGCCATTGGCGGCCTGGGCAAGGGTCATCTGGTCCGCGAGATCGACGCCCTGGATGGCGTCATGGGCCGTATGGCGGACAAGGCCGGCATCCAGTTCCGGATGCTGAACCGGTCGAAGGGTCCCGCCGTGCGCGGCCCGCGCTCGCAGATCGACCGCAAGCTCTATCGCGAGGCGATGCAGGCCGAGCTGTTTTCCACGGGAAACCTCGACATCATCGCCGCCGCCGCCGAGGACCTGATCGTCGAGGACGGCAAGGTTGCGGGGGCCATGGACGGGGAAGGGCGCACTTACCGCGCTCCTCGCGTGATCCTGACCACCGGCACTTTCCTGAAGGGCGTCATCCACCGCGGCGAGGAACGCATCCCCGCCGGCCGCGTCGGCGACCAGCCGGCGATCGGCCTGTCGGATCGCCTCTATGGTCTCGGCTTCCAGATGGGCCGTCTGAAGACGGGCACGCCGGCGCGCCTGGACGGCCGCACGATCGCCTGGGACCGCCTGGACAGCCAGGCGGCGGACGACGAGCCGGTCCCGTTCTCGTATCTGAACGATAAGATCGACGTGCCGCAGATCGCCTGTGGCGTGACCTTCACGACGGAAGAGACCCACCGGATCATCGCCGAGCGGATCGGTGAGTCCCTGGTCTATAGCGGCCGCGCCACGGGTGTCGGCCCCCGCTATTGCCCGTCGATCGAGGACAAGGTCGTCCGCTTCGCCGACAAGACCAGCCACCAGATCTTCCTGGAGCCCGAGGGCCTGGACGACCCGACGGTCTATCCGAACGGCATTTCCACGTCGGTCTCCGAAGAGACCCAGCTGCTGTTCCTGCGCACCATCCCCGGCCTCGAGACTGTCGAGGTCCTGCGCTACGGCTATGCGATCGAATACGACTACGTGGATCCGCGCGAGCTCTACGCCACGCTGGAGACCAAGCGCCTGCCGGGCCTGTACCTCGCGGGCCAGATCAATGGTACCACGGGTTACGAAGAGGCCGGCGCCCAGGGCCTGGTCGCCGGCCTGAACGCGGCCCTGGCCGAGCAGGGCCGGGAGCCCGTCGTGTTCGCCCGCGACGAGGCCTATATCGGCGTGATGATCGACGACCTTGTCACCCGTGGCGTCACCGAGCCCTATCGGATGTTCACCAGCCGGGCCGAGTTCCGGCTTACCTTGCGCGCCGACAACGCCGACCAGCGCTTGACCGATCGCGGCGTCGCCCTGGGCGTGGTCGGAGAGCGTCGCGCCACGGCTTGGGCCGAGAAGAAGGCGCGTCTGGAGGCTGCTCGCGCCTTCGCCCGCTCGGTCAGCCTGACCCCGAACGAGGCGGTGAAGGCCGGCTTCAAAGTCAATAGCGACGGCGTCCGCCGCGACGTCTTCGCCATGCTGGCCTATCCGGACGTGACGCTCGACGACCTCGGCCGCGTCTGGCCCGAGGTTTTCACGTGGAACACCGACGTCCGCGAGCAGATCGAGATCGAGGCGGCCTATGCCGGCTATCTGGATCGCCAACGCGCCGACGCGGAGTCGCTCCGCAAGGACGAGGACCTGCGCCTGCCGGCCGATCTCGACTATGCCGACATCGGCAGTCTGTCGAACGAGGTCCGCGAGAAGCTGGCCCGCGTTCGGCCGCTGACCCTGGGCCAGGCTGCCCGTATCGAGGGCGTGACGCCAGGAGCGCTGACCGCGCTGCTGGCCCACGTGCGGCGCACCCGTGCAGCCTGAAGCCCTTCAAGAGAGAATAGAAGTCGCCGAACCCCCGGTCCTCGACGCGGCGGGCTATCAGGCCCTGACCGGCGCCAGCGACGTCCAGATCGCCGATCTGGCCCGGTTCCAAGAGCTGCTGGCCGAGTGGAATGAGGTCATGAACCTCGTGGGCCCGCTGACCATCGCCACCTACTGGACCCGCCACGCGCTCGATAGCTCGCAGTTGCTCGACCTGGCGCCGGAAGCGAACACCTGGGCGGATCTCGGCGCCGGCGCCGGTCTGCCCGGGGTCGTGCTGGCCATACTTCTGAAGGGTAGGGCCGGGGCGAAGGTTCATCTGGTCGAGTCGATGGCCAAGCGCTGCCGCTTCCTCGAGGTGGTCGCCAAGGACCTCGACCTGCCGGTCCAGATCCACAACGCCCGCGCCGAGGACCTGAAGCTGAAGGTCGAGATCGTGACGGCGCGCGCCTGCGCCCCGATGACCAAGCTGCTGGGCTTCGCCGAACCGTATCTGCGCAGCGGCGCGACCGGCCTGTTCCTGAAGGGGCAGGATGTCGCGACCGAGCTTTCCGAGGCCGCCAAGGCTTGGAAGTTCGACGCCGAGTTGCGACCTAGCCAAAGCGACCCTCGCGGTCGGATCGTTCAAGTGAAGGGGCTGACCCGTGTCCGCTAATGCTCTCCGCGTCCTGGCGATCGCCAACCAGAAAGGCGGCGTGGGCAAGACCACGACCGCGATCAATCTGGGCACGGCCCTGGCGGCCTGCGGCGAGAAGGTGCTGCTGATCGACGCCGACCCCCAGGGCAACTGCTCGACGGGTCTGGGCATTGGCCGCACCCAGCGCCGGACCACGCTCTATGACGTGCTGATGGGCGAGTCGCCGGTGGTGGACGCCGCCGTGAGGACGGAGCTCCCAGGCCTGGACGTCATACCGGCCGACGCCGATCTGTCGGGTATCGAGATCGAGCTCGGTCAGACCGCGCGCCGGTCATACCGGCTGCGCGACGCGCTGGAGGCCATCCGCGCCAATGGTCCCTATACCTATGTCCTGATCGATTGCCCGCCGTCGCTGAACGTGCTGACCGTCAACGCCATGACCGCCGCCGACGCGGTGTTCGTGCCCCTGCAGTGCGAGTTCTTCGCCCTGGAAGGCTTGACCCAGCTGATGCGGACGATCGAGCGCGTGCGTGGCAGCCTGAACCCGCACCTGGAGATCCAGGGCGTGGTGCTGACCATGTACGACCGCCGCAACAGCCTGTCGGAGCAGGTCGCCCACGATGTCCGCGCCCACTTCGGCGACAAGGTCTATGACGCGGTGATCCCGCGGAATGTGCGCGTCTCGGAAGCCCCGTCGTTCGGCAAGCCGGTGCTGCTGTACGACCTGAAGTGCGCCGGCAGCCAAGCCTATCTGAAGCTGGCCCGCGAGGTGATCAGCCGCGAACGCGACCGCCAGGCCAAGGCCGCCTAAAGCCGCTTTGACTCGACCTTTTGAATTAGAATCGAAGCTTGACTGAGATAGTGATGGAGTCCGCCGTGGTGGGAGAGCCGGGTATGGCCGAAGGGCGTCGGGGACTGGGACGCGGTCTGTCCGCCCTGTTGGGCGAGGTCGAGACCGCGCCGGCTCAAGCGCCGGGCGATCAAACCGCCGGGTCGCGGGAAGCGCCGATCGAACTGCTGAAGCGCAATCCTGACCAGCCGCGCCGGACCTTCCGCGAGGAGGATCTGGAGGACCTGTCCAATTCGATCCGTGAGAAGGGCGTCCTTCAGCCGATCCTCGTCCGGCCGGCGCCCGGCGCGCCAGGCGAATACCAGATCGTCGCCGGTGAACGCCGCTGGCGCGCGGCCCAGCGGGCCGGCCTGCGCAGTGTTCCGATCATGGTGCGCGAGCTGGACGATCTGGCGGTGCTGGAAATCGGCATCATCGAAAACGTCCAGCGCGCCGACCTGAACGTCCTCGAAGAAGCGCTTTCGTACAAAGTGCTTATGGAGAAGTTCGAACGGACGCAGGACGCGATCGCCCAGACGATCGGCAAGAGCCGCAGCCATGTGGCCAACACCCTGCGTCTTCTGGCCCTACCGGAGGAGGTCCAGTCATACCTGGTCAGCGGCGAGCTGTCGGCCGGTCACGCCCGCGCGATCGCCGCCGCGGCCGATCCGGTGGCCTTGGCCAAGCAGATCATCGAAGGCGGTCTCTCGGTCCGCGAGACCGAGGCCCTGGCCCGCAAGACGCCGACAGCGCCCTCGGCCAAGAACAAGGGCGGCCGTCCGCCCAAGGTCAAGGACACCGACACCCAGGCCCTCGAGGCCGACCTGTCGTCGGTGCTGGGCCTGGACGTCTCGATCGACCATCGCGGCGCGGCGGGCTCGATCACCATCAGCTATGCGACGCTCGAGCAGCTGGACGACCTCTGTAATCGCCTGACCCGAGGGGTCTGATTTCCGATCCGTTCAGGCGCACCTAAAAGCGTGCGGATGAGCGATTTTCGGCTCCAAAAAGGCGCTATGAAAATCGCCTCTGTCGCGCACCGAGCGGCGCCTTTCCGTACTCCGGGAGGCGCCGTTTTCGTGAGGCGAGGGCGGTCTCTGGCGATTTCCAGCGCAAACGCTTGTCGTGTAAGGCTTTCTTGGAAAGCGTCCACAGCGCCGCAAAGCGGGTATTTGGGGCGGTTTCGGCCGGTCCATCTCCGTGTCATCCCGGAAGCCTCGAAGAGGCTATCCGGGACCCAGGGGTCAAGCTCTGTGCGGTAGCCCCTGGGTCCCGGCTCTGCGCTTCGCTTCGGCCGGGATGACACGCGAAAGTGGTGGGGAAATTTTTTGGGCGTAGAGGCCGCCCCTACAGCCCCAAACGCCGCGCCCGCCCCGCGATCATCAGCGCCAGGCGCTCGGCGATCAGCTGGTCGGGGGAGCCGGAGGTCTTGCAGGCGCGGTCGGCGTTCAGCACCTCGCCCTGGATCTCCAGGATGGCCTCGAGGTTCCAGGCGCGGGCTTGGCGCAGGAATTCGCGCTCCTGCTTCCAGAAGACGCCGGAGGCCTTGGCCGCCGCCTGCAGGTCGACGCCGTTCTTGTGCAGGGTCAGGACACGGCGCAGGCGGCCCAGGTAGTAGCTGATGGCCCGGACGGCGGCCGGACCGCCTTCGCCCTCGGCGGCGGCGCGGCGTAGGGCGGCCTGGGCGGCTCCGACCTTGCCGCCGAAGGCGTCGGCGGCCGCGTCGCTGAGCGAAGCCTCGGGCTCGACGCCCAGAAAGTCGGTCAGGTCGGCGGCGGTGGCGTTGATCCCGCTGCCGGGACCGAGGAACAGCGCCAGACGCTCGATCTCGGCGCGAGCCACGCCGCGCTCCTTGGGCAGGCGCGAGACGAACAGATCGAGCGCCTCGCTGTTCAGGCTGACCTTGTCATTGGCCAGCGTATCCCGCGTCAGGCGCGCCAGATCCCCGGCCTCGTCCTCGTAGCAGGGGATGACGGCGCAGCCGCTGGCCTTCTCGCCCACCTTGCGCAGCTGGGAGTCGCGACCCAGGGCTCCGGCCTCGATCAGGAAGAAGGCGTCGGGATTGAGATGGCCCTCGACGTGGCGGGTGACCGCCTCGGCGGCGGCCTTGTCGGGCCCGGCCTTTTCGCCGTTCAGGCGCAGGCGCACCAGGCGGCGACCGCCCATCAGCGACATCGCCGAGAGCTCGTCCTCCAGCTTGGCCGGATCGGCCTCGACGTCGCTTTCGGTCAGCTGGGCGGTGTCGAAGGGGTCGTCCGGGCGCTCGACCACGCGCTTGGCCAGGGCGTTGGCGCGATCGCGCACGACGCCCCGGTCCTTGCCGTAGATGACCACGGCCCGGATGTCCGGGGTCGGCTCCTTCAGGAAGCGTTCGACGTCCGGACGCTTGGAGAGGATCATTTCTTCTTCCTTCGAGCGTGGCGGGCGCCGAAACCGCTCACACTTTCGGCCGCCACGCTCTAGGCGGGTTTCCGGCCCGCCAGCCAGGTGGCGAGGTCCAGCTGGATCTTGCGGGCCGCCTCGGTCGCCGCGCGCTCCTGACCGTCCTGCTGGGCCGCGATGGCCGCGTAGGGCTGGTCGGCGGAGTCGTAGGTCACGGAGACCTCGGTATAGCCCTTGTGGACCTCAGCGCCCGTCTTGGCGTCCAGCAGCCGCCAGGTGACGCTCATGCGCAGCTCGTAGCGATTGGCGACGTTGTCGAGGCGCACGCCGCGGGCGAAGCGTTGCTCATTGACCCCGAAGGCCAGCTTGTACGCCGCCGGCGTGCCCTGGCGATGCGCCAGGGCGTCGTCCAGTTGCTCGCGGAGCAGATAGCCTCCGCGCCCTTCGGCGGCGATGGTCTCGATGCCCGAGAGGCCGCCCTCGACCCCCGGACGGGCATAGAGGGGCGTGAAGCCGCAGGCCGAGACGCCGAGACACGAGAGCGCCAGAAGCGATGTTCTAAGGGCGCCGATCACCAGGAAGCGTTTCATCGGTCTCAGTTGGCCACGATGTTGACGATGCGGTCCTTCACCACGATCACCTTGCGGACCGTGACGCCCTCAAGGTGGGCCATGATGTTGGGATCCGCCAGCGCGATTTTGGTCACTTCGTCGTCCGGGGCGCCGGCCTTGACCTTCACCTCGCCGCGACGCTTGCCGTTGATCTGGATCGGCAGGACGCGTTCGTCGTCCGCCGCCAGGGCCGGGTCGGCCTTGGGCCACGGTGCGTCGACCACCATGCCCTCGCCCCCGATCTTGGCCCAGGCTTCCTCGGCCAGGTGGGGCGTGAAGGGGGCGACCAGGCGGGCCAGGATGTTCAGGGCCTCGGCGCGGGCGGCCAGGACGGCGTTGCTGGCGCCTTCAGCCGGAGCGGCCTTCAGGGCGTTCAGGAACTCGTACAGGCGCGCCACGCCGCTGTTGAAGCGGAAGCCCTCGATGCTGTCGGTGACGAAGCCGATCAGCTTGTGAGCGGCCTTGCGCAGGGCCAGGGCGGCCTCGTCGCTGTCGTCATGGGCGAAGTCGCCGGCCGGCTGGCTGTCGAACTCGTTCCACAGACGGTGCGTGAAGCGCCAGCTGCCCTCGACGCCGGCGTTGGTCCACTGGACGTCGCGCTCGGGCGGGCTGTCGGACATCACGAACAGGCGCGCGGCGTCGACGCCGTAGGCCTCGAAGATGTCCTCGGGGGCGACGACGTTCTTCTTGGACTTCGACATCTTCTCGATGTCGCCGATGACGATCGGCGCGCCGGTCTTGGCGTGCTTGGCGGTGCGGGTATTGCCTTCGACGGCGATCACCACGTCCGAGGGCTCGACCCACTCGCCGGCCTCGTTCTTGTAGGCCTCGTGGGTGACCATGCCTTGCGTGAACAGGCCGGCGAACGGCTCCTCGACCGAGACCAGGCCCTCGTCCTTCAGGGCGCGGGTGATGAAGCGGGCGTACAGCAGGTGCAGGATCGCGTGCTCGACGCCGCCGATATACTGGTCGACCGGCAGCCAGTAGTCGGCCGCGGCCTTGCCGACCGGCTCGGCGGCCTGGGTGTCGGCGAAGCGGGCGAAGTACCAGCTGCTGTCGATGAAGGTGTCCAGCGTGTCGGTTTCACGCTCGGCCTTGCCGCCGCAGGACGGGCAGGTCGTGTGACGCCAGGTCGGGTGGCGCAGCAGCGGGTTGCCCGGCTTGTCGAAGGTGACGTCCTCGGGCAGGGCCACGGGCAGCTGGTCCTCGGGGACCGGAACGACGCCGCAGGCCTCGCAGTGGATCACCGGGATCGGGCAGCCCCAATAGCGCTGACGCGAGACGCCCCAGTCGCGCAGGCGATAGACGGTCGCGCCCTGGCCCTGGTTGGCGGCCTCGATACGGGCGATGGCCTCGGCCTTGGCGGCCTCCACGTCCATGCCGTCCAGGAAGCTGGAATTGAAGATCTTGCCGGGGCCGACATAGGCTTCCTTGCCGACCTGGAAGGTCGCCGGATCCTCGCCGTTGGGCAGCACCACCGGCAGGACCGGCAGGTCGTACTTGCGGGCGAAGTCCAGGTCGCGCTGGTCGTGGGCCGGGCAGGCGAAGATCGCGCCCGTGCCGTAGTCCATCAGGATGAAGTTGGCGATCCAGACGGGTAGGGTGATCGACGGGTCCAGGGGGTGCTTCACCCGCAGGCCGGTGTCGTAGCCCAGCTTTTCGGCGCTTTCGATCTCGGCTTCCGAGGTGCCGCCCTTGCGGCAGTCGGCGATGAACTGCTGGATCTGCGGGTTCTCGACCGCCAGCTGCTCGGCCAGCGGATGCTCGGGCGCGATGCCGACGAAGCTGGCGCCGAACAGGGTGTCGGGACGGGTGGTGTAGACCTCCAGCCCCTCGGCCAGGCCGTCGGGCGCCTCGCCGTCGAACTGGAACTTGAAGCGCAGGCCCTTGGAGCGGCCGATCCAGTTCTCCTGCATCAGGCGAACCTTGTCGGGCCAGCGGTCCAGGGTCTTCAGGCCGTCGATCAGGGCGTCGGCGTAGTCGGTGATGCGCAGGAACCACTGGGTCAACTTGCGCTTCTCGACCGTCGCGCCCGAGCGCCAGCCCTTGCCGTCGATGACCTGCTCGTTGGCCAGGACGGTCATGTCGACCGGGTCCCAGTTGACCGAGGCTTCCTTGCGATAGACCAGGCCGCGCTTCAACAGGCGCAGGAACCAGGCCTGCTGCTTGCCGTAATATTCCGGGTCGCAGGTGGCGAACTCGCGCGACCAGTCGATCGAGATGCCCAGCGCCTTCAGCTGCTCGCGCATGGCGGCGATGTTGTCGTAGGTCCAGCCCTTGGGGTGGACGCCGCGCTCCATGGCCGCGTTCTCGGCGGGCATGCCGAACGCGTCCCAGCCCATCGGGTGCAGGACGTTGAAGCCCTGGGCGCGCTTGTAGCGGGCCACCACGTCGCCCATGGCGTAGTTGCGCACGTGGCCCATGTGGATGCGGCCCGACGGATACGGGAACATCTCGAGGACGTAGTACTTCGGACGGCCGTCGTTGATCTCGCCGGTCTTGAAGACGTCGGCCTTCGCCCAGGCTTCACGCCACTTGGGCTCGGTGTCTTTGGGATTGTAGCGGGCCATCGGAAACCAGGTCTTGGATGCAGGAACGCGCCCCGAAGGCGACGCCGCGACAAGACTATGCGGTTTCGCGGCCGGAGCGCGCAGGAATATGGGGTCTCGGGGTCCCCTTCGCTCGGAAGCGGACCCCGCCGGGCCTTAGCCCTTGATGTTCGAGAGACGAAGCTGACGGGCGCGGGTCAGGATCGCGTTCTCGATGTCGGTCGCGGTCTGGTCGGCGACGGGCGCGTCGACCCAGTTGCCGTTCACGTCCTTGGACTGCTTGAACACCGTGACGTTCAGGCCATCGGCGCGCAGGCGGGTGTCCAGGATGTAGACCGTGGCCTTGAAGCGCTCGGCCGGGGTTTCCGGGTTCACGTACCAGTCGGTGATGATCACGCCGCCGTACGGATCCGCCGAAGCCAGCGGCATGAAGGCCAGGGTGTCGAGGCTGGCGCGCCACAGATAGCCGTTCACGCCGATCGAGCCTTCCGTCGCCGGAGCCCTGCCGCCGCCGCCGAAGCGCTTGAACGGGTTCAGGCCCGGCTCATCGCTTTGCGTGGAAAACGTCTTCGGGGGCTTGTTGCTGCTGCAGGCCGACACGCCCAGCATGGACAGAGCCAGGACGCCCGCGGCGACGCCGCGCATCACAGACCCACGCTCAAACGCCATAGTACCTCGCTCCAATGTCTCGCCGACGCGACTTGCGCTGTCCTGGCGCGCCCCCGCGGCCGGGAGCCGGTCTATAGCATGGCCGCGCCGCCTCAAAACAGGAATCGCGTGACCTCACCGCCACACGAGTCGATTGAATCGTACAATACGACCGGAAGTGCGACCAAAGGCCGGTTGACCGCGTTTCGGCCAAGCCTTTAATCGAAACCTAAGGGCGCCTCACCTATATGGGATAGGGGGCAACCGAGTACAGGCGGTGGGTAGCGATGTTCGCGAAGCGTTTTTTCCTGGCGGGGACTGCCGCGCTGATCCTGACGGGATCGGCGTCGATGGCCTTCGCCCAGGCCAAGCCGCACGCCGTCGCGCCGGATTTCAGCGCCAAGAACGACTTCACCAGCGCCGCCGCCGGCGTCCAATACCCGCAGGATGACAAGCGCACCCTGCGTTGGGACGCCAAGAAGGGCCGCTGGGGCCTGAAGCTGGACCTCGACCAGCCGACCAGCCGCGAAATGGAAATGCAGGACGTCCAGGCCGGGGCCTATTTCAAGGTCACCCCCTCGATCCGCGTCGGCGGCGCCGTCAGCCTCGGCGAGTCCAACCCGGCCCTGGCCGCCCGCAAGGCCCAGCAGCCCGAGGCCGCCCCGCGCGTTCGCCTCGAGACCGCCTTCAAGTTCTAAACCCGGCTTAGCCCGCCAGGGCTTCGACCGCCGCGATCCCCGCAACGCCGCTTCCCGCGAGCTGCGCGACCGTGTCCGCGCGCACGCCGCCCAGGGCGTAGACGGGCAAGGTCGTCGCCGAGACGAGCGCCTTCAGGCCGTCGACGCCCAGCGGCTGACCAGCCGAAGGGCTGTTGCTGGGAAAGACCGGTGAGACGATCACGGCGTCGGCCCCCGCGCGCTCGGCGGCCTGGACGGCCTTCAGGTCGTGGGCGGCGACGGTGATCAGGTAGCGGGCGTGCTCGGCGCGCAGCTTCGGGATCTCGCCGGCCAGCCGCTCGGGCATGTGCAGACCGTCGGCGCCGATCCCCTCGGCCAGCCCCGGATGGGCGCCGGCCAGCAGGATAAGTCCCCGTGCGTCGGCGATGGCGCGCAGGCGGCGGCCCTGCTCGACCGCGTTTTCGGCGCTGAAGGCCCGGAACACGATCCCCGCCCCGCGCGGCAGGCGCTCGGCGATCGCTTCGGGGGAGGCGACGCGGGCGGGATCGGTGAAGAACAGCAGGTTCGGGAGGACGCGATCGCGCACGGTCCTTGGCGGAAAGGCCGCCGCCGTCCTAGACAGGACCTCCAGTTCGCCGTCGCCTCGCAAGGCCGTTTCGCCCATGTCCCAAGCCCTCGCCGACATCCAAAGCCGCATCGCCGCCGCCGAGGCCCGCGCCGGGCGGGCGCCGGGCTCGGTCACGCTGGTGGCGGTCTCCAAGACCCAGCCGTGGGAGCATATCGCGCCCGTGCTGGACGCGGGACAGAAAGTGTTCGGCGAGAACCGCGTGCAGGAGGCGATGGAGCGCTGGGGCCAACGTCGCGAGGGGCTCGAGCTGCGCCTGATCGGTCCGTTGCAGACCAACAAGGCCCGCGAGGCCGTGGCCTTCTTCGACGTGATCGAGACGGTCGACCGCGAGAAGCTGGCCCGCGTGCTGGCCGAGGAAATCCAGCGCTCCGGCAGGGCGCCGCGCCTCTATGTCCAGGTGAACACCGGCGAAGAGCCGCAGAAGGCCGGGATCGCGCCGGGCGAGGCCGACACCTTCATCGCCGCCTGTCGCCAGACCTATGGCCTCGCGGTCGAGGGGCTGATGTGCATCCCGCCCTTTGACACCGATCCCGCGCCGCATTTCGCGCAGCTACGGGCGATCGCCGAGCGGAACGGCGTCGAAAAGCTTTCCATGGGCATGAGCGACGACTTCGAGATCGCCATCGTCGAGGGCGCGACCTCGGTGCGGGTGGGGTCGGCGCTGTTTGGAAGCCGAAACTACGGCTAGCCCGCGATCTCCACCGCGTCCCCCGGCTTGGCCGCCGCCAGCACGGCCTCGAGATCCGCGCGCGCCAAGGCCACGCAGCCTTCGGTGCCCGGATAGTTCTCGCGGGCCAGGTGCATGAAGATCGCCGAGCCCATCCCGGGAACCGGCGGGTCGTCGTTATGGCCCAGGATCACCACCAGGTCGTAGACGGCGTCGTCGCGCCACATCCGCTCGGCGCTGGCCGGATAGGGCAAGGTGACGGGGCGATTGTAGTTCGGGTCGCTGGGCGCGTCGCACCAGCCGTCCTGGGGTCGCGTCGCGCGGACGGGCAGGGCGGTCGCGGGGCCTTGGGTATAGACGTCCGGCCGATACCAGACCTCGCGCATGCGCCAGACGCCCAGCGGGCTCTTGCCATCGCCCTCGCGTTTGTCGCGCGCCGCGATGGCGCCGGCCTTGCCGATCGCACAGCGCAGGGTTCGGCCTTCGAGTTCGAAACGGCCATCGGCATAGGCGCGGAACAGCATCGAGACGTCGACTCCCGGACTTTAAGACCTTGCCCGGGGTTGTCCCGGAGGCCCGCAGCGGTGCATGTTTCGCCTTATGGCGCAACGCAAGACCCTTCTGCTGATCGACGACGATGACGACCTGCGCGGCGCCTTGGCCGAACAGTTGGCGCTCCACGAGGAGTTCGCGGTCAACGAGGCCGCCAGCGCCGGCGAGGGCGTGCGCATGGCGCGCGAGATCAAGCCGGACCTGATCCTGCTGGATGTCGATCTGCCCGACATGGACGGCCGCGAGGCCTGTCGCCTGATGCGCAAGAACGGCGTCACCGCGCCGGTGATCATGCTGACGGCGGCCGCCAGCGACAGCGACACGATCCTGGGCCTGGAGTCCGGGGCCAACGACTATGTGACCAAGCCCTTCCGCTTCGGCGTGCTGCTGGCCCGCATTCGCGCCCAGCTGCGCAGCTACGAGGCCTCGGAAGACGCGCTGTTCCGCATCGGTCCCTACGAATTCCGCCCCTCGGCCAAGCTGCTGGTCGACGAGAAGCAGAAGAAGGTGCGGCTGACCGAAAAGGAAACCAACATCCTCAAGTACCTCTATCGCGCCGGCTCCAAGCCCGTGTCGCGCGAGGAGCTGCTGACCGAGGTCTGGGGCTACAACGCCGGGGTCACGACCCACACGCTGGAGACCCACGTCTACCGCCTGCGCCAGAAGATCGAGCCCGATCCGGCCGTGGCGCGGATCCTGATCACCGAAATGGGCGGCTACCGGCTGCAGCCGTAGGCGTCTGAAAAGCCAACATTCCGTGTCATCCAGGCCGCAGCGGAGCGGAGAGCCGGGACCCAGGGGCAACAGCGGTGCGCCGGCCCCTGGGTCCCGGGTCGGCTATGCCGCCCGGGATGACACGCTTTTGTTTTCCCAAAGAAAAAGGGCCCGACCTTTCGGCCGAGCCCCTCTCAATCACATACAGACCAGACGCTTACGCGTTGCCGACCACTTGGCCGTCGGCCTGGGCCTTGCGCGCGGCGTAGACGCCGGCGAAGTCGATCGGGTCGATCAGGAACGGCGGGAAGCCGCCCTCGGCCGTCACGTCCGAGATCAGACGACGGGCGTAGGGGAACAGGAAGCGCGGGCACTCGATCAGCAGCACCGGCTCGAGGTCTTCCTCGGAAACGCCGGCGATGTGGAACAGGCCGCCATAGACGACTTCGACGTGGAACACGGCTTGCTCGTCGCGCAGAGCCCGGGCCGAAAGCTTCAGATCCACCTCGAACAGGCCATCGGGACGACCGCGGGCGTTCATCTCGACGCCCATGTCGATGGCGGGCTGAGCCGCGCCGGCGCGCAGGCTGTCGGGGGCCAGCGGGTTCTCGAACGAGAAGTCGCGAACGAACTGGGCCAGGATGCGGACGCCGGTTTGGCCGGCGGCCTCTTCCGTGGTCGCCTCGGGGGCGGTGGTGTCGGTCATTAGGACAAAATCCGTGATCGGCGCCTAAAACGCCTTGAGTAAGGTGGGCGCTGCTACCATGAGGGCCCGTCTGGCGCAACGCCAGGCGCCTGACGGGAGAGCGCGTCTCGCCTATATAGGAAGGACACGGGGCGTTCGCCTGGTTCGGACAGCTATTCCGAAACCGATGGACGCTCGACGATCCTTGAATATCCCCCTGGGCCAAAAGCCCGTCGCCGGACCTTGAAGTGCTCCAGATCCTGTTCCTCGCCGCGGTCGCCGCCATCGTTCTCTACCAGCTCTACGCCACCCTGGGTCGCCGGGTCGGCCGTCAGCCGGAGGACACGCCCGTCAAGGCCGGCGCTGGCGGCCCCGCGCCCGTCACGACCGATCCTCACCCCGTGCTGCGCTCGGAAGGCCTGGCCGCGCTGAAGGCCCGCCAGCCGGATTTCGATCCCGCCAAGTTCATGACCGGCGCTCGCGCCGCCTATGAGCAGATCGTCACGGCCTATGCCGATGGCGATCGCGAGACGCTCAAGCCGCTCCTTGCGCCGGAAGTGATGGCCAATTTCGAGCAGGCCATGGCCGCGCGCGAGGCCGCCGGCCGCAGCGAGAAGGTCGAGTTCCTGACCTCGCCGCGCCTCGATCTCGAAAGCGTCGACCTGGTCGGCGACACCGCCAAGGCGGTGGTGCGGATCCTGGCCGAGGTGCGCACCCGCACCAAGGACGAGCGCGGCGAGGGGGTCGACGACCGCCGCACCGCCGAGCTCTGGACCTTCGAACGCGAGGTCAGGAACGCCAATCCGAACTGGCTGCTGTCGTTCGTCGCCGCCGCCGAGGCGTGATGCGCGTCGTGCGGACCGTCTCGACCGCCACGGCCCCCCGTCTCGCTATTTCCGGGGCCTTGGCGGGCTTGCTGCTGAGCGCCTGCGCCAGCGTTGTCGCGCCCCCCGTGGCTCCGCCCGCGCCGCCGCCGCCGGTCCAGACGCCGCCCGCGCCGCCGCCTCAAGCGCAGGCGCCCGCGCCGCCCGCCGCCGTGTCCTTCGCGGACCTGCCGGGTTGGGGCGCAGGAAGATCATGGGGCGGCGCTCAAGGCCTTCCAGGTCGGCTGCGGCGTTTCGAAGGATCCGGCCTTGGCGCGTGTCTGCGACCAGGCCCGGGCGCTGGCCGCTTCGGACGCCGCCGCGGCCCGCGCTTTCTTCGAGGCCAACTTCCAGCCTCAGGCTGTCGGTGACGAAGGCCTGCTGACCGCCTATTTCGCCCCTCAGTATCCGGCGCGGATGTCGCGCAACGCCGAGTTCTCGGCCCCCGTGCGCCGGTTGCCGGACGATCTGGTCGTTCTGGACCTCGGCCCCTTCGAGCCGGCCCTGATCGGCAAGAAGGTCACCGGCCACGTCGAGGGCAAGACCTTCGTCCCCTATCCCGACCGCGCCGAGATCGAGGCGGTCCCGACCGACAAGCCCCTGGCCTGGATGCGGCCCGAGGAGCTGTTCTTCCTGCAGATCCAGGGCTCGGGCGTGCTCGTCCTGCCCGACGGCCGTCGGGTGCGGGCCGTGTTCGCGGGCACAAATGGCCGACCCTTCGTTGGCGTCGCTACGCCCATGCGCGACAAGGGCTTGCTGCCCGACAACAACACCTCGGGCGACGCCATCCGGACCTGGCTGGCCGAGCATCGCGGGCCCGAGGCCGACGCGATCATGCGGCTGAACCCGCGCTACGTGTTCTTCAAGACCACCTCGGACGACGGCAAGGAACCCGTGGGGTCGGCCGGCGTGTCCCTGCCGCCCGGCCGCGCCATCGCCGTCGATCCCAGCCGCCACGCCTATGGCGCGCTCTACTGGCTGGACGCCAGCGCTCCGGCCCTGGCCGGCGCCTTCCCGGTCTATCGCCGCCTGGCGGTGGCGCTGGACACCGGCGGGGCGATCAAGGGCGACGTCCGCGCCGACCTCTATATGGGCACGGGTCCCGAGGCGGGGGCCGAGGCGGGCCGCGTGCGCCATGTCCTGCGGCTCTACCGCCTCGTTCCGAAGCCGTAAGGTGAGCAAGAAGCCGCCGCCCCCTCCAGGCAAGACGGGCCCGGACGACGACCGTCGCCTCTGGCGGCTGGTCGCCTCGACCGTGACCCCGCGCGGGGCGGCCAAGCCGGAGAAGATGCGCAGCAAGGCGCGGATCCGGCCTTCGCTGAAGTCCGACACCGCCCTGCCGGCCGAACCACCGACGCGCCTCGTCTCGATCGCGCCGCTGCGGCTGCATCCCGAGCACCTGAAACCGGCCGCGCCGAAGCCGCTCAAGGGCCCGGCGGGTCACATCGAGCCCAATCGCAAGCTGCGGATCGTCAAGGAACGCGACCCGATCGGCGCGCGGCTGGACATGCACGGCCTCGACCAGGACCAGGCCCGCGCCACGCTGGAAGCCTTCATCCGCCGCTCGTTCAGCCAGGGTCACCGGGCTGTGCTGGTGATCACCGGCAAGGGCAAGGTGGGGCAGGGGGTTCTGCGCAGCCGCACGCCGGAATGGCTGACCGACCCGTCCCTGCGCGAGATGGTCGCCGGCGTCTCCACCGCCGACCGCCGCCACGGCGGCGAGGGCGCGCTGTACGTGGCGCTGAAGCGGCGGGTTTGAGGGATTCCCTCTCTCCATGAGGGAGGGATTTTAGGCCCGCGACGCCTTCTCGGCGATGCCGGACGTGCCCTCGCGGGCTTCCAGCTTCTCGGCCACGGCGTCCAGCGAGACGCCGGAGGCGGCCATCAGGGCCAGCCAGTGGTAGAGCAGGTCGGCGCTTTCGGCGGCCAGGGCGTCCGGCCCCTGCGCGACCGCCGCGATCACCGTCTCGACGGCTTCCTCGCCCAGCTTCTTGGCGGCGAGGGCCGGGTCGTTCAGGAGCTTGGCGGTATAGGACACCGACGGGTCGCCGCCCTTGCGGGCCTCGATCGTGGCGGCCAGGCGGTGCAGGACGTCGGTCAGGCGCTGGCTCATGCGGCCCCCTTCAGAACGTCGAGGCGCACGGGGATCCCCGCCTCGGCCATGGCCTGCTTGGCCTCGCCGATCGAGATCTCGCCGAAGTGGAAGATCGAGGCGGCCAGCACGGCGGCGGCGTGGCCGTCGCGGGCGGCTTCGACCAGGTGCTCGGTCTTGCCGGCCCCGCCCGAGGCGATCACCGGAACGTTCACCGTCGCGGTCACCGCCTTCAGCAGCGGGATGTCGTAGCCGATCTTGGCGCCGTCGCGGTCCATCGAGGTCAGCAGGATCTCGCCCGCGCCGCGCTCGACGACCTTGGCGGCCCACTCGACCACGTCGATCCCGGTGTCCTTGCGGCCGCCATAGGTCCAGACGTTCCAGCCCGAGCCGTCCTCGCGCGCCTTGGCGTCGATGGCCACGACCACGCACTGGGCCCCGAAGGCGTCGGCGCCGCCGGCGATCAGGTCGGGGTTCTCGACGGCGGCCGTGTTGACCGAGACCTTGTCGGCGCCGGCCAGCAAGAGGCGGCGCATGTCACCGACCTGCCGCACGCCGCCGCCCACCGAGACGGGCATGAAGCAGACCTCGGCGGTGCGCGAGATGACGTCCAGGATCAGGCCCCGGCCCTCGCTGGAGGCGGTGATGTCCAGGAACATCAGCTCGTCCGCGCCGGCGGCGTCATAGGCCCTGGCCTGCTCCACCGGATCGCCGGCGTCGCGCAGGGAGACGAAGTTGACCCCCTTGACCACCCGCCCGTCCTTCACGTCGAGGCAGGGAATGATCCGGGTCTTCAGCATCAGGCGGCCGCCGCGATCAGGGCGTCGGAGGGGCGGATCGTGCCGGCGTAGAGCGAGCGGCCCAGGATCGCGCCGGCGATCTCGACGCCCTTGCGGGCCTTCAGCCGCTCGATGTCGGCCACCGAGGCGACGCCGCCCGAGGCGATGACGGGGATCGAGACGGCGTCGGCCAGCTCGCCCACGCCCTCGACATTGACGCCGGTCAGGGCGCCGTCACGGCTGATGTCGGTGACGATCAGGGCGGCGACGCCCGCGTCCTCGAAGCGCTTGCCCAGGGTGATGGCGTCGAGGTCCGACAGGCCCGTCCAGCCGTCGACGGCGACCTTGCCGTCACGAACATCGACGGCCACGGCGATCTGCTCGGGCCACAGGCGCGCGGCCTTGCGGACCAGGTCCGGATCGTGGACGGCCACGGTGCCGAGGATCACGCGGGACACGCCCGCCTCGATCCAGGCCTCGACGCCCTCCAGCGTGCGGATGCCGCCGCCCAGCTGCACCGGGATCGAGATCGACTCCAGGATCGTCTCGACGGCGGCGGTGTTGACCGACTTGCCCTCGATGGCGCCGTTCAGATCCACGACGTGCAGCCACGAAAAGCCGTCCTTGACGAAGCGCTGGGCCTGGTCGGCGGGCGAGGTGTTGAAGACCGTGGCCTTCTCCATGTCGCCGTGCAGCAGGCGCACGCACTGGCCGTCCTTCAGGTCGATGGCGGGATAGAGGATCATGGGCGCCATTCCAGGAAGTTGGCGAGCAGGGCGAGCCCTGAGGCTTGTGACTTTTCGGGGTGAAATTGTACGCCCGCGACGTTGTCCTTGGCCACCGCGGCCGTGAACGGTCCGCCGTGGTCCGTTGTCGCAACAACATCTTCCGGGTTGGAAGCGGTCAGGGCGAACGAATTGGCGTAGTACATGTGGGCGCCGTCCTCGATGCCCTTGAACAGGGCATGAGCGCGCGTGAAGGCGATCGCGTTCCAGCCCATGTGCGGGATGGTCAGCGAAGGATCGTTAGGCTCGAGCTTCTTCACCTGGCCCTGGATCCAGTCCAGGCCCGGCGTGACGCCGAACTCCAGGCCCTCGGTGGCCAGCAGCTGGTGGCCGACGCAGATGCCCATGAACGGAACGCCCCGGCCGTGCACGGCCTCGTTCATCGCCTCATAGACGCCGGTGGCGTCCAGGCCGGCGCGGCACGATGCGAAGGCTCCGACGCCGGGCAGGAAGACGCGATCGGCCTTGGCGACAAGGTCGGGATCGGCGGTGACGACGATGTCGGCGTCGAGCGCGCGGCGGCGGGCCGCCTCACGCAGGGCCTTTTCGGCCGAACGCAGGTTGCCCGACCCGTAATCGATCAGGGCGACGGTCTGCATGGAGTGTCCTTACAGCACGCCCTTGGTGGACGGAGCCTGGCCGCCGGTCTTCGGGTCGATCTCGACCGCCTGACGCAGCGCCCGGGCCAGGGCCTTGAAGCCGCTTTCGGCGACGTGGTGGGTGTTGTCGCCGTACAAGGTCTCCAGGTGCACGCACGCCCCGCAGTTCATCGCGAACGCGTGGTGGAACTCCTTGAAGAGCTCGGTGTCCATCTCGCCGACCTTGGGCCGCTTGAACTCGACCTTCCAGACCAGGTACGGGCGGTTGGAGAGATCGATCGCGCAGCGCGTCAGGGTCTCGTCCATCGGGATATAGGCCGAGCCGAAGCGGCGGATGCCCTTGAAGCCGTCCAGCGCCTTGTTCACCGCCAGGCCCAGCACGATGCCGGTGTCCTCGACGGTGTGGTGCATGTCGATGTGCAGGTCGCCCTTGGTCTCGACCTTCAGGTCGAAGCCGCCGTGGCGCGCGAAGCTCTCCAGCATATGGTCGTAGAAACCAATGCCGGTGGAGATCGTCGAGGCGCCGGTCCCGTCGAGATCGATCCAGACCCGGATCTGGGTCTCCTTCGTCTCGCGGACCACTTCAGCGGTGCGGGCCATCTGAATCCTTAGAGTCCGTTCTTTTGAGCCAGTTCGCGCAGGGAAACCTGCGGTCGCGGGCCGTAGTGGTCGATCACCTCGGCGGCCGCCAGGCTGCCCAGCTGGCCACAGATAGGCAGCGGGCGGCCCTGGGAAAGGCCGAAGAGGAAACCCGCCGCGTATTGGTCGCCCGCGCCGGTCGTGTCCACGACTTTTTCCACCGGGTAGGCCGAGATTTCGTGCAACTGCCCGTTCGCGGCCACGACCGAGCCCTTTTCGCTGCGCGTGACGGCGGCGATCTCGCACCGATCGGCTAGCGCCTTCACGGCGGCGTCGAAGTCGGTGGTCTCGAACAGCGAGCAGACTTCGCTTTCGTTGGCGAAGACGATGTCGCACTGGGTTTCGATGAAGCCCAGCAGGGCGCCGCGATGGCGATCGACCATGAAGCTGTCGCTGAGCGTCATCGAGATCTTGCGACCGGCGCCGTGGGCCAGGGCGGCGGCCTTGGCGAAGGCGCGGCGCGCTTCGGGCGGATCGAACAGATAGCCTTCCAGATAGGAGATCTGCGCGCCCTCGATGATCTCGGGGTCGACGTCGGCCGGGTTCAGCTCCACGCAGGCGCCCAGATAGGTCGACATGGTGCGCTGGGCGTCGGCGGTGACGTTGATCAGGCTCTGGGCGGTCGCCGGGCCTTCGGCCAGCGGCGGGGTCGTGAAGACGCAGCCGATGGCGTTCATGTCGTGGCGGAACACGCGGCCCAGCTGGTCGTCGGCGACCTTGCCGATGAAGGCGGCCTTGCCGCCGAAGCTGGCCACGCCGGCCACGGTGTTGGCCGCGCTGCCGCCCGAGGCCTCGATCGCCGAGGCCATCACGTCGTACAGGCTGGCCGCCCGCGCCGGATCGATCAGGGCCATCGAGCCCTTCACCAGGCCCTCACGCTCGAGGAAGGCTTCGTCGCACTGGGCGATGACGTCGACGATGGCGTTGCCGATGGCGGCGACGTCGTAGAGCGCGGTCATGGGGCGGAGCAAACCTTTGAAAGAACAGGGCCGTGAGCCCAAACAGCACGGCGATTAAAGGAAGTGGGCCTTCAAGGCAACGCGAGCCTTGCCCACAAGCCTGCGACACTCTAACCGCGCAAGCTTAAAGCAAGCGTGAGCAAACCGATGGTCGATGTCCTGATCCTGGTTCCCGCCCGAGACGAGCCGCGGTTCGCCACGACCTGGACGCCGCTGTTCGAACGCCTGGCCGCGCCGCTGCGGGCCCGTGGTCTGCTAGTCGGCGCCCAGTCCTGGACCGATCCGATCGAGAAGGGCCGGGCCCGCCTCGTCATGCCGTCCCTGGCCTGGGGCTATCACCACCGCCAGGCCGAGTGGTTCGCCCTGCTGGATCGGCTGGAGGCCCAGGGGACGCGGGTGGCCAATCCGGTCTCGGTGATGCGCTGGAACACGACCAAGACCTATCTGGTCGAGCTGGCCGGCAAGGGCGCGCCCGTCGTCCCGACCCACGCCCACGATCGTCTGACGATGGAGGCGGTCGAGGCCGCGCTGGACGCGTTCGGCGTCGACGAGGTGGTGGTCAAGCCTCAGGTCTCGGCCGGCTCGCAGGACACCATCCGCGTCAAGCGCCACGGCGCGCTGGACGGTGGCCCCCAGGGCCCGGCCCTGATCCAGCCCTTCCTGCAGGCCGTGGGCGAGGAGGGGGAGCTCTCCTTGTTCTATTTCGACGGCCATTTCAGCCACGCCGTGGCCAAGGTGGCCGTCGAGGGCGACTTCCGCGTCCAGCCGCAGTTCGGCGGCAAGGTCAGCGAGATCGCCCCCGAACCCGAGGCCCTGCACGCCGCCGAAATGGTGCTGAACGCCGCGCCGGGGAACCTGACCTACGCCCGCGTCGACCTGATCCGCGGCCTCGACCACACGCCCCAACTGATGGAGCTGGAGGTCATCGAGCCCGACCTGTTCCTGGAGCACGCCCACGACAAGGGGGCGGCGTTTGCCGCGGCGGTGATGCGGGCGATTGGCTAGCTCAGCGGGCCCCCACCTGACTTCGCTCCGCGAAGTCGTCCGCCCCCGGAGGGGGCGGAAGGATCCTTCTTCCCCCTCCGGGGGAGGAGCGCGAAGCGCGGAGGGGGCAAGTCACGCTCCCAAAAACAGCTCCCGTGACGGACACAGATCACTGATCTTGCAGATCTCGCACTTGGGCTTCCGCGCCACGCACACATACCGCCCGTGCAGGATCAGCCAGTGGTGAGCCCGGGTCTGATACGGGACCGGCACGATGCGCATCAGGTCCTGCTCGACCGCGTCGGGCGTCTTGCCGGACGACAGCTTCAGCCGGTGCGAGACGCGGAAGACGTGGGTGTCGACGGCGATGGCCGGCTCGATGTCCAGTTCGTTCAACACCACGCTGGCGGTCTTGCGGCCCACGCCCGGCAGGCTCTCCAGCGCCGCGCGGTTCAGGGGAACCTGGCCACCATACTGGCTGACCAGGATGTTCGCCGTGGCGATGACGTTCTTGGCCTTGGTCCGGTAGAGGCCGATCGAGGCGATGTAGGGGATCAGGCCCGCCTCGCCGAGGTCCAGCATCGCCTGCGGCGTGTTGGCGACCTTGAACAGCTTGTCGGTGGCTTTGTTGACGCTGACGTCGGTGGCCTGGGCCGACAGGGCCACGGCGGTGACCAGCTCGTAGGGGTTGGCATAGTTGAGCTCGGTCTTGGGGCGGAGTTCGAGGCCCTCGAACCGCTCGAACAGCACCTCGACCCGTTCGCGCTCGGCCGGAGAAATGCGCTTGGCGGTCTTTTTCGCCGGCTTGGACTTGGCGGAGACGGGTTTGGCCATGGCGCGGACCATGCCGTGATGCGCCCCTCTCGCCAAGCGGGCCGGCGGCTCCTAAATTCGCGCCATGGCCTCGCCGCTCTACATGGACCGGGTGATCGCGCCGCACCGTTCGCTGACCCCCCAGGGCGCGGCGGTGCTGCTGGCTGTGGTCATGGCCTTCAACATCCTGGTGGCGGTGTTCCTGCTGGTGGTGGGCGCGCCGCCGGTGCTGCCGTTCCTGGGCCTCGACGTCCTGGCGCTGTGGCTGGCTTTCCGCGCCAGCGACCGGGCCGCCAAGCGGGTCGAGCGGGTCCAGGTCACCGCCGAGGCCGTGACCGTCAGCCGCGAGGACGAGAAGGGCGCCCGCACCGTCTGGACCTCACCGACCGCCTTCACCCGCGTCGGCGTCGATCTGCCCGGCGAGCATGACGCCCGCGTGCGGCTGATGATCCATCGCAAGCGCCTGACCCTGGCCCGCTCGCTCAGCCCCGACGAGCGGATCAGCTTCGCCAACGCCCTTCAGGACGCCATTCGCGCGGCGCGCGCCGAGCGCTGGTCGTGAGCGGCGACATGGCCGCAAGAACCGGGCGGACGGCGTTATCCGACGCGACTAGCGTGTCGGACATGGCATACGACGCATCCTTCCTTTCGACGGGCCTTCCAGAGGCCGCCAGCCAAGAGCTGGCGCGTCTGGCCGAACGCTCGGTCGACTACCACCGCATGGCCAAGGCGCTCGACTGGCTGGCCGAGCGGTGGTCCGATCATCCCTCGCTGGACGAGGCCGCCCAGGCCGTGGGGCTGTCGCCGTTCCATTTCCAGCGCATCTTCACCCGCTGGGCGGGGGTCAGTCCCAAGACCTTCGTCTCGGCCATCGCCCACGCCGAGGCGCGGCGGTCCCTGGAGGCCGGCGGCACGGTGCTGGACGCGGCCTTCGACGCGGGGCTTTCCGGGCCCTCGCGGCTGCACGACCTGTTCATCGCCCAGGAGGCGGCGACGCCGGGCGAGGTGCGGCGGCGCGGGGCGGGCATGCGGCTACGCTGGGGCTGGGCCCCGACGCCGTTCGGCAAGGGCCTGTTCGTGATGGCCGAGCGGGGCCTGGCGGGCTTGGCCTTCTCCGACGGCGACGATGAGATGAGCTTCGCCGACATGCACCGCCGCTTTCCGGCCGCCGACTGGACGCGCGACGACGCAGCCGCGCAAGGCATGGCCCTGCGCGCTTTCATACGCGGTGGGGGCGCGGGCGGGGAGGGGCCGTTGCCGGTGGTGCTGATCGGCTCGCCGTTCCACATCCAGGTCTGGAAGGCCCTGCTGACTATCCCGACCGGCGCGACGGCCACCTACGGCCAGGTCGCCGCCTGGGCCGGCAAGCCCGGCGCCTTCCAGGCGACCGGCGGCGCCATCGGGGCCAACCCGATCTCGCTGCTGATCCCCTGCCACCGCGCCATCGCCAAGAGCGGCAAGCTCACGGGGTATCACTGGGGGCTGGCGCGGAAAGCGGCGATCCTGGGGATGGAGGCCGTGGCGGCGGCGGGGTGAGTAAAAATCCTCCCCCTAGCGGGGGAGGTGGTCGCGCAGCGACCGGAGGGGGAAGTTCTGCTGAACTTGCTTCTTCCCTCTCTGTCGGCTTCGCCGACACCTCTCCCTTGGGGAGAGGATTTTCTCACGTCCTACAGAATAAACCGGCTCAGATCCGCGTTCGCCGCCAGCGCCCCGACCCGCTCCTGCACATAGGCCGCGTCCACCGTCACCGTCTCGCCGCCACGATCCGCCGCGGTGAAGCTGATCTCCTCGACCACCTTTTCCAGGATGGTCTGCAGGCGACGGGCGCCGATGTTCTCGACCGAGGCGTTCACGGCCACGGCCGCGTCGGCCAGGGCGTCGATGGCCTCGTCGGTGAAGACCAGGGTGACGTTCTCGGTCGCCATCAGCGCCTGGTGCTGGCGGACGAGGTTGGCTTCCGGCTCGGTCAGGATCCGGCGCAAATCATCGCGGGTCAGGCCCTTCAGCTCGACGCGGATCGGCAGGCGGCCCTGCAGTTCGGGCAGCAGGTCCGACGGCTTGGCCACGTGGAAGGCGCCCGAAGCGATGAACAGGATGTGGTCGGTCTTGACCGGCCCGTACTTGGTCGAGACCGTCGTGCCCTCGATCAGCGGCAGCAGGTCGCGCTGCACGCCCTCGCGCGAGACGTCCGCGCCCGAGCGCTGCGACGAGCTGGCGACCTTGTCGATCTCGTCGAGGAAGACGATGCCGTGGTTCTCGGCCAGCTCGAGGGCTTCCTGGGTGAGGGCCTCCTGGTCCAGCAGCTTGTCGCTCTCCTCGGCGATCAGAGGGGCCCAGGCCCCGGACACCGTGGTCTTGTGGGTCTTTTGGCGGCCGCCGCCGAACGACTTCATCATGTCCGACAGGTTGAAGACCGCCGCGCCAGGCTGGCCGGGGATCTCGAAGGTCTGGCCGCCGGTATCGGCCAGCTGCAGCTCGACCTCCTTGTCGTCCAGTTCGCCGGCCCGGATCTTCTTGCGGAAGGCCTCGCGGGCGGCCGTGGAGCCCGGACCGGTCAGGGCGTCGAGGATCCGTTCCTCGGCGGCGCCCTCGGCCTTGGCCTTCACGGCGGCGCGGCGCTTGTCGCGGACCATGGCCAGAGCGCTTTCCACCAGGTCGCGGACGATCTGGTCGACGTCGCGGCCGACATAGCCGACCTCGGTGAACTTGGTGGCCTCGACCTTTAGGAACGGGGCCTGGGCCAGCTTGGCCAGGCGCCGGGCGATTTCGGTCTTGCCGACGCCCGTCGGGCCGATCAGCAGGATGTTCTTGGGCGTCAGCTCGTCGCGGATATCGGCGGGCGCGCGGCGGCGGCGCCAGCGGTTGCGCAGGGCGACGGCCACGGCCTTCTTGGCGTCGGTGTGGCCGACGATGTAGCGGTCCAGTTCGGAAACGATCTCGCGGGGGGAAAACTCAGTCATCGGTCGTTGATCAGGGCCTCGAGGATCAGGCGCCACCCTTCGGGGCGCTTCTGCCAGACATGCATATAGTGCGCGGATTGGAGGTTTGCCTGGGCGTCGGGCCACCGGGCCTCGCCGTGGGTCCAGACGAAGTCGCCGGCGTGCGAAGCGCCGCCGCCTCTGAGCACCAGCGTCATCCGCGCGGGGCGAGCCGCCAGGCGGTCGGTCAGGGCCTCGGGCGTCAGGCCCTCCGCGCCCTTGGGCCCTAGCAGCCAGGCGTCGGCGGCCAGAGCGCCGCGATAGGCGGCGGGCGCGTCGGTCTCGGCCGCCTGGGCCAGGGCGCTCTCGGCGGCCCGGACCTTGTCGAAGGCCAGGGCGGGCGAGCGCTCGCCGGCCGCCGCCGGGGCGTCCAGGACGGTGGGCGCCTCGGGGCCCGGCGCCTTGGAGGCGTCGGCCGCCGCGCCGCCGTCATAGATCCATTTCCAGCCGCCGTTCGGCTCACGACGCCAGATCGTGGCGAAGTAGCCGCCGCGCTTTCCGTTGATCACCGAGGGGCCGACCGACAGCGCCAGGTCCCCGGAGCGCGCCGCCACGACCCTTCGCGGCCACCATTCCAGCCTGGGAGATTTGCTGGAGGGGCGCTTCTCGAACAGCGCCTTGGCGCTGACCGGGCCGGGCGCGAACAGGATGGCGTCGTCGGCCATGTGCTTGAGGAACGAGTCCCGCACCCCCAGCGCCAGCCCGTCGGCGGCGAGCGCCACGGCGAGCCCGGCGCCGAACAGGGTCTTGAGCATGCGGAAATCCTCCCGACGGGAGTAAAGCCTACAAGCTTTCGACGGTCAGGTTACCGTTCGTATAGACACAGATCTCGGCGGCGATGCCCATCGCCTTGCGGGCGATGTCCTCGGCCGAAAGGTCCTGGTCGATCAAGGCCTTGGCGGCGGCCAGGGCGTAGTTGCCGCCCGAGCCGATGGCCGCGACCGCCCCGCCGCCGACGCTCTCGCCCGGCTCCAGCACGTCGCCGACGCCGGTGACGGTGTAGATGGCGGTGTTGTCGGCCACCAGCAGCATGGCCTCCAGGCGACGCAGGTAGCGGTCGGTCCGCCAGTCCTTGGCCAGGTCCACGCAGGCGCGGGCCAGCTGGTCGGGATACTGCTCCAGCTTGGCCTCGAGCCGCTCAATGAGCGTGAAGGCGTCGGCCGTGGCGCCGGCGAAGCCCGCGACGACCTTGCCGCCGGCCAGGCGCCGCACCTTGCGGGCGTTGCCCTTGACGACGGTTGGGCCCATTGACACCTGTCCGTCGCCGGCGATCACGGTCTGGCCGTTCTTGCGCACCGCCAGGATCGTCGTGCCGTGCCAGTCGGGGAAAGTCGAGTTGTTGCCTTGCATGGCTTCGCATGTGGCGAGCCGAAGGCGGAGGGTCAAGCGCGTTGGGGTTTTCGCAAGACGAGGTCGAACGCTACGCCCGCCACCTGGTGCTGCGCGAGGTGGGCGGTCCGGGCCAGCAGAAGCTGAAGGCGGCAAGGGTGCTGATGGTCGGCGCCGGCGGTCTCGGCGCGCCCGCGGCGCTGTACCTGGCCGCCGCCGGCGTGGGGACGATCGGCCTCGTCGACCCCGACACGGTGTCGCTGTCGAACCTGCAGCGCCAGGTGCTCTACGCGGCGTCCGACGTCGGCCGGCCCAAGGTCGAGGCGGCGAAAGAGCATCTGACCGCCCTCAATCCGCACGTGACCGTCGCGACACACCCCGTCTGGCTGGACCCCCAGAACGCCAATGACCTGGTCCAGCAGTACGACCTCGTCCTGGACGGCACCGACGATTTCGCCACCCGTTTCGCCGTCAGCGACGCCTGCCTGGCGCATGGCAAGCCGCTGGTCAGCGGCGCCCTGGGCCGCTGGACCGGGCAGGTCGGCGTGTTTCATGGTCAGCCCTGCTATCGCTGCCTGGTGCCCGAGGTCCCGCCCGACGCCGAGACCTGCGCTCTCGTGGGCGTGGTCGGCGCCCTGGCCGGGGTGATCGGCTCGATGATGGCGCTGGAGGCGGTCAAGCTGATCGCCGGCGCGGGCGAGCCCCTGTCGGGCAAGCTGCTGATCTATGACGCCCTGGCGGCCGAGACGCGAACGGTCAGGATCGGGGCGGATCCGGCCTGTCCTGCTTGCGGCGCGAACTGACAAGACGGATCGTCGCGTCCGGGCTCCTACGGAAGCGACGGCCGCACGCCCATCCGCTAAGGCCTGCCCGCGTACCGCTGGAGTAGCAAAGCCATGAGCCGGATCGCCCTTCCAAGCCTGCAAGCCAAGGTGATGTCGGCCGAGGCCGCCGCCGCCCTGATCGACCCCGCCAGCACGGTGGGCATGAGCGGCTTCACCGGCTCGGGCTATCCCAAGGCCGTGCCGCTGGCCCTGGCCAAGCGGATCGAGGCCGCGCACGCGGCGGGCGACCCCTTCCGCCTGCGGGTCTGGACCGGCGCCTCGACGGGTCCGGAGCTGGACGGCGCCCTGGCCAAGGCCGACGGCATCGAGTTCCGCCTGCCCTACAACTCCGACCCCATCGCCCGCGACAAGATCAATCGCGGCGAGATGGACTATTTCGACATGCACCTGTCCCAGGTCGCGCCCATGGCGTGGCAGGGCTTCCTGGGTCCGCTGGACACCGCGATCATCGAGGTCAGCGGGATCCGCGCCGACGGTTCGCTGATCCCCTCGTCCTCGGTCGGCAACAACAAGACCTGGATCGACCGGGCCTCGAAGGTGATCCTGGAGGTCAATCGCTGGCAGAACCCGGCGCTGGAGGGGATGCACGATATCTATTACGGCACGGCCCTGCCGCCGAACCGCGTGCCGATCCCGCTGACCCGCCCCGACCAGCGCATCGGCGAGCCCTACTTCCGCTGCGACCCGTCCAAGGTCGTCGCGGTGGTCGAGACCGACTCCCCCGACCGCAACCTGCCGTTCGACGCGCCGGGCGAGGACCACAAGGCCATCGCCGGCCACCTCCTGGAGTTCTTCCGGCACGAGGTCGCCAAGGGCCGTCTGCCGTCCAGCCTGCTGCCGCTGCAGTCGGGCGTGGGCAACATCGCTAACGCCGTGATGTCCGGCCTGGTCGACGGGCCGTTCGACAACATGACCGCCTATACCGAGGTGTTGCAGGACGGGATGCTGGAGCTGATGGAGGCCGGCAAGCTGCTGACCGCCTCGGCCACGGCCTTCTCGCTGAGCCCCGAGGCCGCCGCCACCCTGAACGCCGACATGCATCGGTTCCGCGATCGCCTGGTCCTGCGGCCCCAGGAGATCAGCAACCACCCGGAGGTGATCCGTCGCCTGGGCTGCATCGCCATGAACGGCATGATCGAGGCCGACATCCATGGGGCGGTAAACTCCACCCACCTGATGGGCTCGCGCATCCAGAACGGCATCGGCGGCAGCGGCGACTTCGCCCGCAACGCCTATGTCTCGATCTTCATGGCCCCCTCGACGGCCAAGGGCGGCAAGATCTCGACGATCGTGCCGAAGACCCCGCACGTCGACCACATCAACCAAGACGTCCAGATCCTGGTCACCGAGCAGGGCCTCGCGGACCTGCGCGGCCTGTCGCCCCGCCAGCGGGCCGAGCTGATCATCGAGAACTGCTCGCACCCCGACTATCGCCCGGCCCTGAAGGACTACCTGGCCCGCGCCCGGCGCGACTCCTACGGCCAGCAGTCGCCGACCCTGCTGACCGAGGCCTTCGCCTGGCACCAGCGGTTCGTCGAAACCGGCGACATGAGGCCGAAATGAGCGACGCCGCCGAAGCGCCCGCCGCCGAGACCGCGTTCGACCAGATCGGCGGCGCCGAGCGCGTCCAGGCGGTGGTCGACGCCTTCTACGACCTGATGGACACCGACCCGGCCTATGCCCGCCTGCGGGCGATCCACGCGCCGGACCTGACGCCGATGCGCGCCTCGCTGGCGGGTTTTCTCACCGGCTGGCTGGGCGGACCGCGAGACTGGTTCGCCGCGCGGCCGGGCGTCTGCATGATGTCGCTGCACCGGTCGATGCCGATTGACGCCGAGCTGGCGCGGCAGTGGACCGACGCCATGGGGCGGGCGCTGGATCAAGTGGGGGTCGAGGCGGACATGGCCGAGGCGCTGCGCGAGGTGTTCGGGCGGATGTCGGGGAACATGACGACGCGGTGAGGGGGCGTTCGCCTTGGGTCGCCATCCGACCCCCGAGGTCGGTGCGAACCTTACATCTCTTGGAGGCTGCAGCGTGCAGGGCTGACCGGGCTGGTCAAGGACCGCCCTCCGGGCGGCCGCGCGGCGGCGACGCGAAGCGTCGTCCTTGAGCAACCCGGTCAGCCCTTCGATCGTCTCGCCGTGAGATGTAAGGATGGCTCCCGTCGCGGGGGACGGGTTTCACAGGGATAATCGGCCAGCGCCGCAGGCCCCCACCTGACCACGCTTTGCGTGGTCGTCCGCCCCCGGAGGGGGCAGAAGGAAACGCGAGCCTTCTTCCCCCTCCGGGGGAGGAGCGCCGTAGGCGCGGAGGGGGCAAGTACGAGCGTTCGCGGCGCTCTATGATCCGCGTATCCGGAATCGAATCCAGCGATTTCAAACCCTTCCCACTTTTACACCTCGCTGGATCATCCGCGTTGAAACCGCCCTTATCCTTGAACCACCTCGTCGCGAGGAAAGGGCGCATGGCCAGCGACCATCGTGGCGGCGGGGGGCGATCGAGCGGGGACAGGTTCGAGGGGGATACTCGGACGGTCCGGGGACCTGACGCTGGTCAGGCCCGCCCGCCGTCGGCGTGGTTGGAGGCAAAAGGGCGTGTCTGGCTGAAAGCCCGTCCTCTCCGACCGCTGGGGCTCTCGGAAACGGGAGGCCTGGGTCCCGGTAAGGCCTGAATAGGGCCACCCGACGGGACGCTGGCGGATAACGGTCGCGCGGAGCGTCGGGCTTCGTCGAAACGGTATCTACAACCTCACACTCCGGACGTCGTCCGGCGCTCCGCGTCCCTTTCCATCCCTTCAGCGGGAAACCGCGTGAAGTGGTCGCGGCGTGGATGACGTCGCGGCGGGGCTCCCCAACGCCTCGCGGCCCTCTATAAAAAGCGCCAATCCCGCAGGAGACCCCGATGGCCGACTACCAGACCCTGATCGTCGAGGCGCCCGAGAGCGCTCCTGGCGTCACCCTGATCCGCCTGAACCGGCCCGAGGCGCTGAACGCGCTGAACACCCAGTTGCTCGGCGACCTCGCCCAGGCCCTTGGGGCGGCGGAGGCCGACGACGCCGTGGGCTGCATCGTGCTGACCGGTTCGACCAAGGCCTTCGCCGCCGGCGCCGACATCAAGGAGATGTCGGACAAGACCTACGCCCAGATGTTCCGCCAAGACTTCTTCACCGCCGGCGCGCGGGCGGTCGAGCAGTGCCGCAAGCCGATCGTCGCGGCGGTGTCCGGCTACGCCCTGGGCGGCGGCTGCGAGCTGGCGATGATGTGCGACTTCATCCTGGCGTCCGACACCGCCAAGTTCGGCCAGCCCGAGATCACCCTGGGCGTGGCGCCCGGCATCGGCGGCACCCAGCGCCTGACCCGCCTCGTGGGCAAGTCCAAGGCCATGGACATGATCCTGACCGGCCGGATGATGGACGCCGTCGAGGCCGAGCGCGCGGGCCTGGTGTCGCGGATCTTCCCGGCCGACAGCCTGGTCGACGAAGCCCTGGCCGTCGCCGCCAAGATCGCCGCACAGTCGCCGCTGGCCGTCGCCATGAACAAGGAACTGGTCGAAGCCGCCTATGAAACGACCCTGACGACGGGGGTCGCCCTGGAGCGGCGGCTGTTCCACTCGCTGTTCGCCTTCGAAGATCAAAAAGAGGGCATGGCGGCGTTCGTCGAGAAGCGAAAGCCAAGCTTCAAAGGGATGTGATCGGGCTCGAAACGATTGCGTCGATCCGGCCCTCAGGAATCCGCCTGTGGACCGTTGACCCCGGGCGCCGCTTCCCGTATATCCGCGCGCTCTGTTTTCCCTGCTTCGCGGCCGCCCGCGCGGCTGTCCGTTTGAAGGTCCGATCCATGGCCAATAATCCCGGCGCCAAGAAAGCGATCCGCAAGATCGCTCGCCGCACCGAAGTCAACACCGCCCGCCGCTCGCGCGTGCGCACCTTCCTGCGCAAGTTCGAAGAAGCGATCGCCAAGGGTGACGTCGCCGTCGCCAAGGCCGCTTTCGTCGAAGCGCAATCGGAACTGATGCGCGCCGTTTCGAAGGGCGTGGTTCATCCGAACACGGGTTCTCGCAAGGTGTCGCGCCTGGCGGCCCGCCTGAAGAAGCTGGATAAGGCCGCGGCCTAGTCCAGATTCTAGACGAACGCCGTTCGTCGAGCGAATTCAAGTATTTACGAAAGCCGATCAGGGTTGCCTGGTCGGCTTTTGCTTTGAATCCAACGTCCTGTTCCTGACGTTGCAAACTGTGATCTGAGAGCGTGTTCCGGGTATTCCCTTGCGGGGCGAGGGCCTCTCGCGAGTCAACAGAAATATCCGCGACCGGACGCAAGTTTTCCGTTTGACCAGCCTCCGCCGCTGGCTAGTTTAAGCGTCTCAACGCTTCTCCAGTCTTGAACAAAACAAGGCGGCGGCGGACCGATCGTGTTCGCCGAGTAAGAACCTGTGTGCGTTGAGGAACCGGTCGCGCGCCATGGGGGGCGGCGGCTGATTGTATGCGGCGGTTACTTT